>NZ_KE952869.1 GCF_000466385.1 Aneurinibacillus aneurinilyticus ATCC 12856 | reverse complement strand
CTCTGGATTATACTGGATAATCAACACCCTTGGTGCTAGAAGTCAAAATGGAAATGATCAGGGTCCTGCCCGCTGCGCTCATTGCGGTTCAGCGCATCAATTTGCCTCATTTCTTCATCCGATAGTGTAAAGTCAAAGATGTCTGCATTGGCTGCAATTCGTTCGGCATGAACCGATTTTGGGATCGTAACGACCTCATGTTGCAAATCCCAGCGTAGAATTACCTGGACAGGCGTTTTGCCGTGTTTGCGAGCGATATTGTTCAGCATTGGTTCATCAAGCAGACGACCTCGCATCAATGGACTCCATGCCTCAAGTTGAATGCCTTTCTCTTTGCAGAAAATAAGCAGAGTTTTCTGTGTTAGCCGCGGATGAAATTCGACCTGATTAACCATCGGGATGATATGGGCACTGGTTAGCAAATCTTCCAAATGGTGCACATGAAAGTTGCTAACACCGATCGCGCGCACGAGTCCATCTTTGTACAATTTTTCCATCGCACGCCATGTTTCTTTATATTTTTCTTTCACAGGCCAATGAATAAGATACAAATCAAGATATTCTAATCCGAGTTTTTTCAGGCTTTCTTCAAAAGCGTATAGCGTAGAATCGTATCCTTGATTCGAATTCCATATTTTCGTCGTAATGAACAAATCTTCGCGCGGGATACCGCATGCTTGTATGGCTTTGCCGACGCCCCTTTCGTTGTGATAAAGAGATGCTGTATCGATACTTCGGTAACCGGCTTCTACCGCAGCCTTCACCGCCTGTTCGACTTCTTCGCCGTCCTGCGTTTTATAGACGCCAAGGCCCAGCCATGGCATGCGAACACCATTATGCAGCACTGCACAATCAGAAATGCTATGAATCATTAATGTTGCCTCCTCCTATGGTTCACCTGCTTTGCTCACGTTCATTTTATCACATGATAAATAACCTGTTACCATGATAAGTAGGCTAATAGGCTGCAATGAACACGCCTAATCCCAGAAGAGGAATTTTACGCTTTAAATATAAGGAAGAACTTTGTTGTAGATGCGGATAAGGTGCTGGAGATCATCTGTAGATAAGTGATCGCAAAAAAAGCTTAGTATTTGTTGTCGTCTACGCTGAAAACCTTGCAATGCTTTTTGTCCATCCTTTGTAATATCAAGCAAAACGATACGTCGATCTTTTTCCGAGCGTCTACGTGTTACATAGCCTAGCGAGATGAGGCGATCAGACAACCCGGTAACGGAAGGGAGGGTTATCTCAAGTTTTTCTGCCAAATCTGAAATTCGCTTCGGGCCATATATGGCGATATGTTCAAGAATGAATGCTTGTGAAGGAGATAATTCCTGCATGGGATTTTTGTACAGACTTGCTTTTGCTTTACGAAAAGTAATTTGAGAGGTGCGTTCCAACTCTCGCAGCAGATTGGAGCGTTCCTCGGTAAGCTCATATTCTACCATGATATGTCATCTCTTTTCTATATAAATTACACTTGATATTTTGACAGGGGAGTGTGGTTGGAAGGAGGAGATTCGGAAAGAAGAGGAGGGTGGATGTGCCCTGCGCTCCGGCAGAAGAAAGGCCAGAGAGTCTTTTTCCAACTGCTCCCACCACAAACATGTGTCGATTTATCAAATCAGATGTATATATGCAGAGTATATGTACTATGTTAGTGTGCTGATGTTTTCGGTGAATGGGACAAGTAATGGCTGGTAAGGGGAGAGTGTTAAATATTATTGTATATATAGTTAGGATTGTGAATAATTAGTAATAGTAACAATTATTTATTATATGTTGTTCTATAAAGTGTGTCAATCGGCTCGATTGGAGACATGAAGGGGCTCTAATCATTGTTGTGTTATGCATTGATCATATCGTATAGAAGACACGGAAAAAAAACATGTATATGAATTTTTTATCGATGATTCCATATCGAATCAATACTAAGGTAAGAAAGTAGTTGTATAATACATAAAGTATAGGTCTAAGGTATTCGATTGTTTAGTAGAGCACATCTCAAAAAAATTTCATCTGGAAATTATACAAGAATGTAGTAATATTTTCTTATCGAAGGTTTTTATTTTGCTAAAATTAGTAAGTAATAAGTATTATGCTATTATAAAAGTTTTGACATGCGGACATCCAGGAAGAGATAAGGTTTTTTCTGAAAGAAAGTAGGAGGTGGGTTCCGTGTTTCCTGCGGTAAATCAAATGGTCCAAATCATTTCCTTTAATGAGGGGAATGAAGAGAAAAAATATAAGGCACTTGTAGCGGACAGTACGAGCGAGCATATTATGCTCACCTATCCGATAGAGGAGAAAAGCGGGCGAACGTCGTTGTTGCTTGATGGCTGGACCGTGTATGTAAGCTATAATCATCCGGACGGGGCACAATATGAGTTTTTAAGTGTTATTGTGGGTAAGCAACGAGAAAATATTCCGATGCTCGTACTTCTCAAACCCGCTAAGGACAATATCCGGCGCATTCAGCGAAGAGATTATTTACGTGTGCCTGCAAAAGTCGAGCTGGAATTTTCGTGGCAGGCGCAAGACGGCCAGAAAACATATACCGGTCTTACGGTTGATATTAGTGGCGGCGGTATTAAGTTTGTTTGTAAGGCAGGCATCTCATTTCCAGAAGAAAATATAATTGCATGTCAGCTATACCTGCCAGAGGTTAATACCCAGAATAAGAAAACGAACCAAGAGCTTTGTATACCGCTAAAAGCGAAAATCATCCGTCAGCCGATGCCGGACGGGAACGGCTTACAAACCGTTGCCGTTACATATGAAGAGATTGCGGAGCTGCATCGGGAAAGAATTATCCGCTATTGTTTTTTCAGACAATTGGAAATTAGAAATAAAGGAGTACTGTAAATGGAAAAGCTCTCTTGAGAGGGCTTTTCTTAATGTGATAGTACATGGGCTTCTTATATTTCTGATTATTTTGTTAACAATCACATAATATTCATTAAAAGTTTAATAAACCGTTAATAATTCCCAACATTTTCTTAAAGCGTCTGTATTACAATAAATTGTGAAGAAGCGGAAGCACCTACCTTAAGGAGGGTAATAAAAAATGAAAGAGCAATGCGCAATTTGCGGTGAACGTACGGAAGAAACAAATGTCTGCCAGGTTTGTATGGATATCGAAGAGTTTGGCTACCCGTCGTTTCCGGCATACGCGCTGGCAGAGACAGAAGTACCACAGGTAGAGCAGAGGAAAGAAAAACGATTGCAGCTGGTCGGCTGACAGGTCAAGGGATAAAAAGGATATGAAAGAACCGTCTGGCGCTTGATGCAGGTGTAAAAATCTGTCCAAGCGCTTTTATCGTACGAATTAAGTAGTAAAATACTGCGTATATAATAATGCTAAACTGTTACAGTGCAGTTTTGCGTTCTGTCTTCCAATAATTTATAGTTAGAAGTGGAAAAAGCTAAAGTGAAGAAGGTGGAATGATGGAACGGACTGGGCTGGTGCTTGAAGGTGGCGGCATGCGTGGCGTCTATTCGGGTGGCGTGCTTGATTTTTTCATGGAACATGACATGTACTTTCCATACGTAATCGGCGTATCTGCTGGTGCCTGTCACGGTTCTTCATATGTTGCTAGACAAATCGGCCGCAACAAAAAAGTTACGATCGACTATATTGACCATCCGAACTACCTTAGTTATCGAAACTTGTTTCGTGAGAAGAGCCTGTTTGGTATGAAGCTGATATTCGACGAATTGCCGAACAGGCTGGTACCGTTTGATTTTGATGCGTTTTATGCATCGCCGCAGACTTTTATTGTTGGTACGACTGACTGCATGAGTGGCAATCCGGTTTATTTCTCTAAAGATTCGGCAGATATGCTTGCGGTGCTGCGTGCTTCGAGCAGCTTGCCATTCGTCTCGCCTATGGTTACGATTGATGGCCGGCCCCTGCTGGATGGCGGCGTTTCTGACCCAATACCCATTCGCAAGGCGATGGCAGACGGAAACGGGAAGAATGTTATTATCCTCACACGTAATCGGGAGTATCGCAAGCATCCGGAATTGGTAAATACACTGATTCGCCGCCATGAGGTTTATAACGATACACTCGCATACATTGATGAACTTGAACAGAAGGGAAAAGTGTTCGTTATCCGCCCGACGCAACCGCTTGTGGTCGATAGAATGGAGAAGAACAAAGAGAAGCTGTCCGCGTTATACGATCAAGGATACGAGGACGCACGGCGGATGGCTGATTCGTTAACAGAATGGCTTGCACACTAATATGCTTGACCCGATTCAGCCCATGGTCTGTATATGACAGGTCATGGGCTGTTTGATGTATTACGGTTTGGCCTTGAAGTGAACGATAGCCGTATATAACGGTCGTCCCGAATCCGGCGGGAAGCATACATGGTGTGTAACCGAATGTACTTCAAGCATAAGCACTTTGTTGTTTTCGATTTGTTCTTCGATTTTTCTCTCCAGCGTTTTTATATCATACGCTTCGAAGCATTCCACTTTGTCATGAATCCGTTCAAGTTTGAATTCCATTCGTCTCGTTCCTTTCTATCATGCTTTCTTTTTCATATTATACGGTTCTACCGATGAAGAAAAGAGGAGAAGCTACCTTCTGCCTTCATCTAGCAATTTCTGATAGAATAGAAAAAAACAGTGAACGAAATCGGGGGAAGTACAATGAAATTTTTTCATACGGCCGATTGGCATTTGGGAAAGATTATCCAATCCGTGTACATGACGGAAGATCAGGAATACATTCTACGCTGCTTTATTGATGCGGTAAGGGAAGAGAAGCCGGATGCAGTATTGATTGCTGGTGACTTATACGATAGGGCTGTGCCGCCTACCGAGGCCGTTGAACTGCTGAACTGCACATTGCATGAACTGGTTATTGAACTGAAGACACCGGTAATGGCGATCGCGGGAAATCATGATAGTCCGGATCGGATTGAATTTGGTAGCAGTATGATGCGAGAGCAAGGACTTTATATCTCAGGGCGTTATACTGGTGAGGATAATCCGGTAGTGCTGCATGACGAACACGGGCCCGTGCATTTTCATCTGGTGCCATACGCCGACCCGGGACGGGTGCGCAGTGTTCTGGATGACGAAACGATTCGTACACACGATGATGCGGCAAAAGCAATTACCAACCGTATCATAGAGAAGATGGATAATGGTGCCCGTCACGTATTTGTCGGGCATGCTTTTGTTACCTCTTCAGGTGAGAAGGAGGACATGGAGAACGCCAGTGATGCAGAGCGTCCGTTATCTATTGGTGGTGCTGAGTATGTGCATGCACGTTATTTTCATAAGTTTCACTATACGGCGCTTGGACACTTGCATCAGGCGCATCATGTCGGCGATGAGACGATCCGTTATGCCGGTTCTCCGCTTAAATATTCCATTTCGGAAGAGCACCATAATAAAGGATTCTATGTTGTTGAGATGGATGGACAAGGGCAAGTTCATGTCGAGAAAAGACTGCTTACACCGCGCAGGGATATGCGGAGCGTGCGTGCGTTGATTGATGAGCTGGAAACCCATGAGCGAAGCGAGGATTATGTGTTCGTTCAACTGCTTGACGAAAATCCGGTACTGTCTGCCATGGAGAGGGTTCGTTCGGTTTATCCGAATGCGATGCATGTTACACAGAACATTATGATAGCACAGGTTGAAGAGATTGGAGCTGAGCAGGTTGAAAAGGCAGAGAAGGATGACCTGGCATTGTTCCGCGCTTTTTATAAAGAAGTTAAGGGAAGCGAGTTAACGGAAGAGAAAGAGAGACTCTTCCGCGATGTACTCGAAGAAGTATTCGCGAAGGAAGGGGAGCGCGTATGAAGCCGATTCGGGTAACGATGACAGCTTTCGGACCTTACAAGCAGCAGGAGGTTATTGACTTCACGGAACTGGGCGAGCATCGTTTGTTTGCAATTTCCGGTACGACGGGCGCAGGCAAGACTACTATTTTCGACGCAATTTGTTTTGCCTTGTATGGGGAAGCAAGCGGAGAGGAGAGAAACGATTCGAAGTTTTTACGCAGCCATTTTGCCGAAGATGATGTGCATACTTCTGTAGATTTGGTATTCGAGCTGCGTGGTCGCCGGTATCGTGTGTTTCGTCAGCTTGGTCACATAAAGGAAGGAAATAAAACAGCAACAGGTGCGCAAATTGAACTGTATGAGATAACTAAAGGGAAGGAAGTGCCCTGTGTCGATCGGTTTGCTGTCCATGATATAAATGCAAAAGTCGAAAATCTGCTTGGGTTAACCAAGCAGCAGTTTAGCCAAATTGTTATGCTGCCACAGGGTGAATTCCGCAAGCTGTTGACATCGGATACAGAAAACAAGGAAGAAATTTTGCGTCGCATTTTTAAAACCGAAGCGTATCAGGCGGTTGTTGATGAGCTGAACCGGCGGCGTCGGGAAGCGGAAGAGCAGTGTCGCATCGGGGAGAAAGAGCAGGAGAAATACATAAGTCAAATTCTGGCCGTACTTCCGGAACGCACGGAGTCTCTGTTGTTTGAAACACTGCGCCAGCCGTACCGTAATCTCGATCAAATCATAAAAGGTCTTGATGAAGAGTACGCGTTTCATAATATGCAAGTTGCCATACATAAAACAGGTCAGTTGCAGGCTGAGGAAGCATACCGGAAATACAACGAGGCGTACCATAGCGCCCGCTCGGTTAATGAAAGGTTCGATGAGCTGGAGCGAAAGCGGGAGCGAGTAAGAGAGCTGGAGCAAAAGGTGCCTGTGATGGAGCATAAAGGGCAAACGCTAGCGCTTGCCGAGCAGGCGGCACGTATGGGGGTACATGAGGAGCAGTGTATTGCTACAAGAAAAGAAGAAGAAACAAAGCGGTTGGAACTCATTCAGGCGCAGCGGGCTGAGCAGGAAGCGAGAGAAGGATTGGTTCAAGCTGAACAAGTATACCGAAGGGAAGAAGCGGGAGAAGAAGTGCGGCAGACAGCATTTCGTGAAGCAGAACATCTGCGCGAGCTGCTGCCTTTAGTACAATCACTCACCCACAGAGAAGCCGAGCTTAAGGCGAGAAGAGAGCGAATGGAGAAGCTGCAGTTCCGACTTGTAGAGGCGGAGAAGGCCTGGCAGGCAGACAAAGAGAAAAAGGTCGCACTTGATACGGAAATTAAACAGGTAGAAGAGCGGATGAAGGAGCTAAAACCTAAGCAGGAACGCCTGGCAGACATGCGTATGCAGGTATATGCTCTGCAAAATTATGTGAAAGCGATCCAGGGAATGGACGCATTGACACGGGATGCAATCGATAAAAAAGCTGCATATGAAAAAACACGTGCGGAATTCGAGGTGTTGGAGAGACGCTGGATGGAAGGGCAAGCTGCCGTGCTGGCACAGCATCTGCATGATGGTGCGCCGTGTCCGGTCTGTGGTAGCATAGAGCACCCGAAAAAAGCTACGGCGCAAGACGGCGCCCTGACCAAGGAATATATTGAGGAAAGAAAACGTGAGAAGGAAAAGCAGGAAAGCTTGTTCCGCGAAGCGGAAGCGCGTCTGCTAGCTGAGAGAAACACGCTTACAAAGCTTGCGCACGAAATCGAGCAATACGGATTTTCGCCGGATACGGCAGTACAGAGATACCCTTTATTTGTAGAAGAGGGGCAGACGTTGAAAAAAGAAGTGGAAGAGCTCAAAAAAGACGAACAGCTTTTGAGTATGAGAAAGGAAGAGCGCGAAGCAACGGAGCGGAAGCTGGAGCTTCAGGTAGAGCAGAAGGCACGCCTGACAGACGAATTGAATACCGTTCGTATGGAGTACGAAAAAAATAATGTATTGTATCAGGCTGATTTGCAGAAGATACCGGAATCGTTGCAGGAGCTAGCGTGCCTGCAAGCCTCAATAAAGGAAGCTTCACATCGCAAAGAGATGCTTGAGACGAAGTGGAAGCAGGCGCAGGAGCGGTATCGCATAGCCTCGGAGAACGCAATCAAGGCAACGAGCAGCCTCCAGTATGCACAGCAGAAGGTGACGGAGGCGGTTGAGCGGACGGCGCAGGCTGAGCAGCGTTTTATCCGGGCGCTCAGCGAAGCGGGATTTGCAGACGAGGACGTATATCGGACAGCGAAACTGCCAGAGCCGGAACGACACCGCCTCAAAGAAGAACTTGAGCAATTCGCTTCCGAACGGGCAGCTGCGGGGGCACAGCTTAGCGCTTTGGAAGAGGAGCTCGCCGACAAGGAACGTGTTGATTTGGCGGAGCTGCTTGCTGAAGTAGAACGGCTTGATGCAGCGTGCAAGCAGGCACGCAGACAGTATGAGGACGCACTCGCCTGCTGCGAACGGGCGCGTGAGCTACAGAAACAAATAGAGGAAGCGGGGCAGAAATTTAAGGAATTGGATCAGGAGCGTGCAAGAATCGTTGATTTGTACAATATGATACGCGGCGAAAACCGACACAAAATCTCGTTTGAACGCTACCTGCAAATCGAATTTCTAGAGAAAATTATCCACATGGCCAATCAACGTTTATATAGGCTGTCAAACGGCCAGTTCCAGCTTCGGCGCAGTGACAGGCTTGAGAAAAGGGGGCGCCAGAGCGGCCTTGGATTAGATGTATATGATGCCTACACAGGATTGACAAGAGATGTGAAGACGCTATCTGGCGGAGAGAAGTTCAACGCTTCGCTTTGCCTTGCACTCGGTATGGCTGATGTGATTCAGGCGTACCAAGGTGGTATTTCAATTGAAACAATGTTTATCGACGAAGGGTTCGGTTCACTGGATGATGAATCGCTGCAGAAAGCGATTGATACGCTGATTGAGCTGCAAAGCTCCGGACGAATGATCGGAGTTATCTCGCATGTGCAGGAATTGAAGAATGCAATGCCGGCTACACTGGATGTACGGAAGACAAAAGAAGGCTTTAGCCGAACACGTTTCGTGCTGAAAGAGTAGAAGAAAGGAGGGAGTGCGATTGACGGAGCAATTGGCAAAGTGGGTACAAGCCTATTTGAGTGATCAGGAGGCTCTTGAACAGGCACAGAGAATTGATGAGCTGCGCAGAGCATTCCTTGCTCATTTCGGTGAACTTGAAGCGTTGCGCCGCAAAGAGATAACATTGCTGCAATTCAAGAAAACATTGGACCATAAAACGAAAAGCAAGCATCGAATCCATGGAAAAAAAACAAATATATGGGGATTCAGCGGATTCTCTGGACAAATGTTTTTTAACCAGATTTATAATCAGGCAGCATATGCAGACATGATGGTAGAGCTGACGAATGCATTTCTTGAGGCAGTCGAAATTCCACCTGATCATATGGAATGCGAGAGCTGGACACAGGACAAGCTTGCCGGCTTTGTGAATGTCATTCGTCAGACACAAAAAGCGGCGCTGGAAAAAGGATATCCGCCGCAAAAGTGCGCGTCCATCAAATTCGCGACTTTCTTTCTAAGCTTTTTCTGGGGATTGCAGGATCTTGAGCATTACCCGATTTATTATAAAGCAGATCGTGAAGCACTGGCGTACTTCGGATATGATTCGGGCGGCAGGGACAAGCCGTTCGACAGTTCCGCTTATTTCCGTTTCACCCGTTGTTTGCAGACGCTCCGTGACAAGAGTAGCCAATTAACCGGTAAAGCATGGAGCGTATCGGAAGTCCAGCATTTCTTGTTCTATGTTTCGCACCGTTTAGGAGAAACGAAGGCGATAGAAACTGCGGACACGGGAAATCTGCGGGAATCAAGAGCTGCACAGCGTCTTATCCGTCTGCTTCGTGAGCATAACTTCATTGTTTCGTATGCTGAAGAAGTGGAGAGTATACCGGATGATGTGCCGGAAGAGTTCAGGAACAAAGTTATTTGGCGATTTGCGGGTACGGAAGGAGAAACAACATGTGCATACGTGTTCGTTTGGGATATGCCTTCCGAGTATATTTGCACTGTTTACGAAGAGAATGAAGAAGGATTTTTGCGCAAGCTCTATAGTATTGAAGCGGAAGATGAACGAACCTTTCTGGCAAAGCTTCATGCGCATCTTTTGCGCAAGGGGGACGAATGGCGCCAGTATACGCTCGGCGACGCTGCAGCGGATGCGTACCTCGAACGGGAGATACTTGAGGAATGGCTTGATGTTCTTCATGAGCGAAAGCAGATGATTATATATGGACCCCCAGGTACAGGGAAAACATATATTGCACAACGATTGGCAAGAATTATGACCCAGAGCGAACGGCGAATCTGCCTGGTACAGTTCCATCCTTCCTACACGTACGAAGAATTCATTGAAGGTGTACGTCCGGAAGTTATCGAAGATGAGAGCGGGACTGCTCATATGAATGTGACTGTTAGACCGGGCATTTTTCTTGAATTGTGTAACGAGGCTCTTAAGCAGGAGAACCGGGATTGCGCGTATACGCTTATTATTGACGAAATGAATCGTGCCAACACAGCCAAAGTATTTGGAGAGCTATTGTATGCGCTCGAGTATCGTAATTCTGCTGTTCCGCTCCCATACTCGAAGAGCAAAATGGTTGTGCCTGACAATATATATATCATCGGAACGATGAATACGACAGATCGTTCGCTAGCCCAGCTTGATTTCGCATTGCGCCGTCGTTTCCCAGCTATATATGTGTCATCATGCGAGTCAGAGCGGGTTTTGCATAAATATTTAGAAGTACACCATTCCGACATGGCATGGGTGGCTAGGCTTGTTCGCCAGGTTAATGACAGAATTGGCAATCCCGATTTTTTTCTAGGGCATAGCTATTTTATGAATCGAAGCTTGAATCCTCAGAAATTACGACGTATCTGGAAGTATGAAATCATTCCGTATCTTGAAGAGTACTTTGCTTATGAGCCTGAACGGGTCCGGGAGTTTGAGCTGGATTCGCTGCTGGAAGGTGAGGAAAACGTCGGTGGGGATTAATAAAGTATTGTACCGCCTTAAGGAATATGAAACAGTGACCGGTGTGGTTCTTTCAACTGACAGTGTTGCACAATTGCGGAGGGGATTCGGGGTCGTGCTAACGCTTCGTCCAGGTCCTGGGGAAACATGGGACATAACTGCTTCCTCCTATGTTGGATGCATTGAGCTTTCTGATGCTATTTTTCATATCAGGCCCAAGCTTGCGGTAGGCACACTATGGGAATGGCTTACCTGGGCGTATGATATTTCTTCCTTGCGATTTCGACCTCCTGTGACGTCGGTGGATGAGCTTACAGGCAACTCCGAATGGCTTGTCCTGTTTTTTATTAAGGAGTGCTTTACAATATGGCGCAAAGGTTTGCGAACGGAATATGAACAGCAGGAGCAGACGCTGGATAAAATTCGGGGCCAGTTGCGGGTGGCACCGACGTTACAGCGTTGGATGAAGCAGGAGTACCGCTTCGTTTGTACGTACGATGAACCGACGCGGCAGGGAAAGGAAAACAAGCTGCTTTATGCCGGTATGCGGCATATGGCACAGAAGCGATATCGGAATGGAGAGATTAGGAGAGAACTTGAAAGGCTGCTTCGTTTGTTCGAATCAGTAGAGAAAGGACAGATGGATACGCCAGCATTGCCTGTCTCTGCTTCTGAGCAGGTAGCAGAGCTTGCACGTATTCGGATTACCCGTTTGAATCGACAGTATGTCCAGGCCCTTTCCTTGCTTGCACTATACTGGAAGATGACAGAGTTCTCCATGTACGAAGGAAATGTACTTTGTGATAGCTTTATACTTGATATGAATGAGCTGTTCGAGCGATATATTGCACGGCGTCTGGCGGAAGAGCTTCGTGTGCATGGCATTGAAGTGCAAGCCCAGCCCCTCCATTGGCTGGCTGAAGCCAACCGCCTGCGTATTATACCTGATCTCATTCTGAAAAATCGTTCAGGACGGGAAATCGTATTGGATGCCAAGTATAAAGTGCGAGGGGAAAGGTCAGGAAATCCGGATGTATACCAGATGCTCGCCTATATGACCGCGCGAAGTACATCTTCAGGAATCCTGCTATATGTGGCCGGAGCGGAGCGAGTCGATAAGATCAGAAACACGGACAAAAAAATATATCAATGGAGCCTTGGGGTAGATGAATGGACGGACCGAAAATCCCAGGATGAACGGTTTGAACGTATCATTCAACATATTGTTTCTATGCTGGAAGAATAGCCATTTTTTGTGTTCAATCGTTACATAATAAGATAGGGCATTATCGTTTCTTCGAATGTATTCAAAAGCCGTAGTCAGACATATGACTGCGGCTTTGCTTAATCAAGCAGGTAATGAGGTTTTTTGCTCTTTTTTCATATAAAAGCGGTACAAAATAAATGCAATGGCGGATACGATAAGACCTGAGATGTATGGCAGACCGATTTGCATCGAGTATAATGCCCCGCCAATCGGAGGGCCTGCAATGCGCCCGAGTGAGTCGAACGATGACAGAAGACCGGTAGCGCTGCCTTGTCCGACTTCTGTCCGTTTTGTAATAAGCGCTGATACGCTTGGACGGATTACCCCGTTACCGAGGCCGAAAACCGTCAGGAAAATTGCTGCAGTTACAAAGCTGTCAGTCAAAAGAATCAGGCCAAACCCGATGGCAGAGACGACGAGTCCCATCTGAATAACTGCACCTTCGCCGAATTTTTTGGTCAATCTGCCTACAAGCTCACCCTGCACGACCGCACCAGCCAATCCCATAATCATGAAGATATAGCCAAGGTTTGTTGTGCCGATGCCTGCGCGGGCGAATGCAAAATAAGCGAACGTTGCTTCAAGCCCTGCCAGAGAAAAAGAAACGAAGAATTGTAGAATATACAATACAGATGTTGGCCCGCTGAACGCTTTCCAGCGAGACTCTTTTGTGCCCGGTGTACGAACGGTACGCTTTTCCGGCGGAAGTGATTCCTTTAAGAAGAACAAAACGAATAGAAACGTGATAGCTGAAACGGTTCCCGCAATGAAGAACGGCATGTTTAAGCTTGTTTTGGAAAAGATACCGCCGATGGCAGGCCCAAAAATGAAGCCAAGTCCTACCGCTGCCCCGATAATGCCCATGCCTTTGCCTCTGTTTTCAGGCGTGGTAACATCAGCGACATAGGCCATTGTAGTCGGCATATTAGCTGATGATAGAAAGCCGGCAAGAATCCGTGCCGCAAACAGCATCCATAACTGTGTAGAAACAGCAAACAGGAAGAAAGACAATGAAAGCCCTGCGATACCGATAAGCATGACCGGCTTGCGTCCGATTCGATCAGAGATTCCACCCCACATTGGAGCGAATATAAATTGCATAAGTGAATAAACGGCCATCAGCCACCCGAGCTGTGCCGGAGTCGCGCCGAGTTGTTCCGCAAAGAATGGCAGCACTGGAATGATAATGCCGAAGCCGACCATAACAAGAAACATCACGGCAAATAAAATAGGAAGCGCTCTCTTAGTATTCATTTTTTACACCTCATTGCAATGACTCCATACATTTCCTTGTTATTACTAATCTGAGTGTGATTATACGACTTAAAGGTCTATATAGTCAAGTATGACTAATATCATCTATTTATCGCATCATTTCGTATTGATGTGCTAGCGAAGTAAAAATCGCAGCCGATTATGTATTATGGAATGCGGAAGAAGCGGTGAAAGTCGGCAACGGAGGCGTTTTTTTATGGTGTAGGCAAAGAAAAAAAGCAGCCTATTAGATGGCAGCCTTTTTCATTGAAAGCATCGGACTATTGGGAGTTTTTTCTCTTCTTGTCTCTTCGGCTGAGAACAACTCCGACAACAATTCCTATAAGGATAATCAACCAAATGGCTCCGGCTGTACCGAAAGCCAAATAAATCATTCCCATATCATATCACCTTGCTGTATATGTGATCGACTTGTCTCTTTTATTTTACCACAGAAGATAAATCCTATCATACATAGAAATACATTTTGCCATATTTGTATATTCAACAGCATAGAAGGCAAGCTACGATGAATAAATTTAAAAGTAGAAAAAAGCGGTAAGAGGTAATCGTTACATATTTTATGCATGATGCCTTTTTATATTTTTAGAAAGGAGTGTATGTATGTATCATATTCGTAAACGAATAGGTGTTGTGTCTGTATGTTTGCTACTGGTGTTCTTGCTGGCTGCATGCGGGAGCGGTTCAACATCGGCTCCAGCTCAGGATAATCCAAAGGAAAGCGGTGAAGTTAAGCTGAACATGTGGGCCCATCAAGGGCAGGAGAAGGAGGTCGCATTCTATAAAACGCGCATCCAGAAGTTCAATGAAGCACATAAAGGAAAGATTAACGTCAATCTGCAGATTATTCCGAGCGGTGCAGGGCATGCATATGAAGATAAAATCAATGCCGCTGTTACAAGTGGCGGATTGCCAGACATTCTTGATATGGATGGACCATTTGTCGCCAATTATGCGTCCACCCGTATTCTTGCCTCGCTCGATGAATACATCGATGAAACGGATAAACAAGATTTTGCTCCTTCCATTATGCAGCAAGGTACGTATGAAGGCAAACTGTATGCGCTTGGAGCTATGGAATCCTCACTCGTTCTTTTTTACAATAAGAAACTTTTGCAGGAAGCGGGAATTACGCCGCCGGACAGCCTCGACAAGGCATGGACCTGGCAACAATTCGCTGATCATGCAAAGCAGTTATCCAAAGAAGGTCGCTATGGCGTTACACTCAATATGAATCTCGGAGTCGGAGAATGGATGACATTTCTCGGTTCTGTATTTGTCTGGTCGAACGGAGGAGAATTGCTCTCGCCGGATAAGAAAAAAGCAGAGGGGTATGTAAATGCACCAGCCTCTGTGGAAGCGCTTCAATTTATTCATAAGCTGTTTGCGGATAAATCAGCCAACATCTCGGATACACCAACCGACTTTGAAGAAGGGCGTGCCGCTATGTCGATTCAGGGGCCATGGATTATACAAGGATTCGATAAATATAAAGATCTGGATTGGGGTATGACGTATCTACCGTACAGCAAGCAGAAAGTATCAGCATCCGGCTCCTGGGCGTTTGGCATTTCAGCGCAGACGAAACATCCGAGGGAAGCGGCAGAAGTCGTCAAATGGATGACCAATAAGGAGTCGACAGTAGAAATTTCCAAGCTGACCGGCATGCCTCCGGCGCGTGAATCTGCATTTAAGGAACTGCCGCAGTATAACGAGATGCCGCTAAAAGTGGTCAAAGATCAGGTGCTTAATACAGCGCATGCCCGTCCAGCTACGCCCGCGTACCCTGTTTTGAGCGCGAAATTCGCAGAAGCGTATCAAGCCGCTGCAATGGGACAAAACGTGCAGGAAGCACTGAATAAAGCGGCACAGGAAACCGACAGGGAATTACAGCGTTTTAATCGGTAATGAGGGGGAGTGTGCGCACATTGCGTACACTCCTTCTCTTCCATGTGCTGCTTAGGAAAGGGGAGCTTTTGTAGTGAGTCCGAAAAAGAATAGAACCGTTCGAGAGCGTTTTATGCGTTCATTGTCCGGGTATGTGTTTAGTGCGCCCGCGCTTGTTCTTTTGTTTGTGTTTTTGCTTCTACCGACCTTGATGGCCCTCTATTACAGCTTTACGAATTATTATTTGCTTTTGCCTGATCAGACGGAATTTATCGGTATAGAAAATTATGCACGGCTGCTGAAAGATAAATTGTTCCTTCGTTCGCTTGGCAATACGTTTTTGTTTGTCGGGCTGGTTGTGCCATTGCAAACCATAACAGCCCTTACGCTTGCTCTACTCGTTAATCAGAAGCTCGGGGGAATCCGGTGGTTCCGGGCTGCATTTATTGCACCTGTGATGACATCGATGGTCGTCGTCTCTATTCTTTGGACGTTTATTTATAATCCGACAAATGGGCTGGCGAATGCCGTGCTCGGCATTGTCGGACTTGGTCCATTTGAATACCTGACCAATCCAATACAGGCAATACCCTCGATCGTATTGATGTCAGTCTGGCAGGGAGCGGGGTATCAGATGATGATCTTTCTTGCCGGACTTCAGGATATTCCAGAGCATTTGTATGAGGCTGCTTCCATCGATGGAGCAAGCGCATGGCAAAAGCTTCTCCATATTACGCTGCCGGGTTTGCGCAATGTTATCGTCTTCGTTGGGTTGATTACGCTCATCGCTGCCACCAAGCTGTTTATCCAGCCGTTTGTTATGACGCAGGGAGGGCCGCTTGATGCGACGAAAACGCTTGTTTATATGGTATATGAAGAAGGGTTCAAGTTTCGTGATGTTGGATATTCCTCAGCGATTGCTATCGTATTTTTCGTGATTGTACTTGTCATTTCTATCATTCAACGCAAGCTACTGAAGGAAACACAAGAATCGTAAGGAGATGAAAACATGCGGCGGTATTCTCATATGCAAACGATTTTGCTTTATGCTGTCTTGCTGCTACTGGTGGTGGCTTTTCTGTTTCCCTTGCTCTGGATGATCGTTTCCAGCTTTAAGAATGAGGCACAAATCTTTGCTGATTTGCGTTCCTTTAAAGCATTTATTCCGACTTCCTTTTCGCTGGTGAATTATCGTCAAGTGTTTACTCGTATTCCTTTTCTGCATTATATGTGGACGAGTGTACTGTATGTTACACTCATTATGCTGTTCGGACTTTTGGTCAATGCGCTTGCAGCCTATGCGTTTGCCCGGATGGAATTCAAGGGGCGGGATGTGCTGTTTTCGGTAGTAGTGGCGCTCATTATCGTACCGTTCGAAAGCGTTCTGCTACCGCTCTATATTGTAGTAGACGAATTCGGCTGGCTGAATTCCTATACAGGATTGATTGTACCGTTTATCGCTAATGCCTTTAATATTTTCATGTTTCGCCAGTTTTTTCTTAATCTCCCGCGTGAATTGGAGGAATCGGCCCGTATGGATGGCGCATCGATACTGCGTATTTTCTTTCAAATCGTTGTACCTATCTCGAAGCCAGTATTTACAACCGTCGGTATCCTCACTTTTATTACCCATTGGGGAGACTTCATGTGGCCGCTAATTATGACGACGGATGACCGTGTACGTCCCTTGCAGGTTGGCATGCAATTCTTCTTTCATCAGCCGCCTGTACAATATGGTCAAGTAATGGCGGCGCTAACGATGGCGACCTTGCCGCTTCTTTTCGTATTTATTTTTTTCCAGCGCTATATTATTCAGGGAATTGCACAGAGTGGAATGAAAAACTAAAGCCTCTATCAATATTAGATGATTATGTGTAATATATAGGTAACTTTGGTAAATTGACACTCTTCTATAATTTAGAACGAGAAGGAGGGAGCAGATGTGGCCTGCTCCGGCAGAAAAAGGCCAGCGTGCCTTTTTCCAACTGAATCCGCCCCTCCCTCTTTTTTTATCACTTTACCGAGAAGACCTCTTCCTCAACATAAAACGTAGGTGGGGGTAGTTCAATTCAGTCTATGAAAAAATGTCCATTTATCCAAATATATTTATATAATGTAGGAGTGATCGAAGTGAATGTAAGAATAGTTAAGGATTATCCGGAGATTAGCGAAACGGCGGCACAGCATGTATACGATTGTATCCAGCAGAAGGAGAAGATTACAATTGGCCTTGCCACAGGTGATACACCGCTTGGCTTGTACCGCGAGCTTCTACGGTTGCATCATGAGCATCCGCTGAACGTCTCCAAGCTCACAACATTCAATCTGGACGAGTATGTGGGAGAGGCGGCGGAGTCCTCTTGTAGCTACCGTTATTATATGAACCAGCAATTGTTTCTCCCGCTCGGTATACCGCTTGCCCAGACGCATGTCCCAGATGGCATGGCGGCAGATATAGAGGCCGAGTGTGAACAGTATGAAGCGCAAATGAAGGCAGTGGGTGGAATTGATTTGCAGGTGCTTGGAGTAGGGCGAAATGGCCACATTGGCTTTAATGAGCCGGGAACATCGTTTGATAGCCATACCCATAAAGTAGAATTGTCTTCCTCGACCCGGGAGGCGAATGCCAAGCATTTCGGTTCTTTAGAGCGCGTGCCACAGCATGCGATAACAATGGGGATTGCAAGCATTCTTCATGCTAAAGAAATTCTTCTGCTGGCAAGCGGAGAGAGGAAAGCCCAGGCGATGTTCCAATTGCTGGAGGGGGAAGTTACGAACGAGTGGCCGGTTACGGTATTAAGGCGGCATGCGAATGTAACCGTGTTGATGGATGAGGAAGCAGCCTCCTTATTGTCAGATAAGGCGCTTGACAATATAAAAGTAACACATCGATAATAGCCGCCGGGAGAACCGACGGCTGTTAGAGATTGAGATAACACCGATATCTTGAAATATAGTAGAATAGAAGAAAGCGTCAGTTGATACCATCATCCGACGCTTTCTTCTGTGTCCGTTTCACAAGGAAGGGAAATGCGAATGGTTGTTCCTACATCGGATGTTGTCGCAATCGAGATATCACCGCCATGCTTTTCAATGATTTTTTTGGCGATGCTCGTGCCGAGACCGCTTCCGGTTTGGTTTGCTTCCTTCGCTTTCGGTTCGCGATAGAACATGCTGAAAATGTTTTTCATATTTTCTTCTGAAATCCCCATACCATTGTCCGTGATCTCGGCGACTACTTGCCCATCCTTTTCATAACAAACGATATGGATACGGATTAACTCCTTCTCTCGGGAATATTTAATCGCATTCCCCAGAATATTCACGAGTGCACGATTCATCTTTGCCGGATCGACGAAAATGAGCGGCAAATCAGACGGATAGTTCGTACGCACCTCAATATTTAATTCCTCCGCTTCTTTTATTGCCATATCCAATGCATAATCAAGCAGAAAATCAAACGTAAGCCATTCTTTTTGCAAAGCAGAGGCATGGGTTTCTAGTGAAGACAGTTCGAATAAATCATCAATAAGCTGAATCGTATGATTGGTACGGGCAAGAACAGTACGCATGAATTCTTCTTCTTTTTCGGGCGTAAGCTCGTATGCGGCAAGAGCCTGCAAATATCCTTTGATGGAAGTGAGCGGCGTTTTCAAATCATGGGAGATTTGCACGATAAGCTCAGAGCGTGCCTGTTCCGAGTGTTTCAAACGCTTGTACATCTCCAGTAGTCTTTCATTTGCAATTTGCAGATCCCTCGTTCGCTCTCCTATTTTCTCTTCCAATTGGTCGGCACGCCTTTTAAGCTCGCTAATTAGCTGTTGAATCGTATGGCTCATCCAGTTAAACGTATGGGTCAGATTACCGATTTCATCTTGTGATGTAACTTCGATTTGTTGCCGGTAATAGCCTTCTCCGCTTTTTTGGATTGCTGTTGTCAGGCGCTTGACCGGTTCCGTTACGGTTCTTGAGAAGCGGTATGAAAAGAGCACAAGCAGAACGGCACCAACAATCAAAAAAAATAAAAGCTGGAAAATGAAGTTTTTTAGCTGCGTATCCGTTTGCTTTGCTGCCTGGACGGCAATCGGTTCCGCGATATCCGCCTCCGGCACATAGAAATTCATCGTCCAGCCGCTGTTTGATATTGGGGCAAATAAAAGGTAAGCGTCGCCGTTTGCAGAAGAGATTTTTCGCACGCCTTTTGTCTTTGTTCCTGCTTCTGGAATAGGCGAGATCAGCCGGTTATTGGAATCAAAGAGGCCGGACGTGGAATGGTCGGAAATCGTATGTCCCGTTTTCGACTGGTTGCTTGCAATTAGTTGACCTTGTTCGCCTGTAATGAAAGCAAATGCATTCGGTTCGGAAAAGGTTAATGACAGAAATTTGGCGACAATATGATCAAGCGGGAAATCGATTCCGAGCACACCCCGCAATTGGCCGTTCGGAAGGTATACGGGGGCGCTGGCGGTTACAACCCATTTCCAATGAGTGAGATCTTCATATGGGCGTGTCCATATGACGCCTTTGTCCGGATTGTGTGCGGCATCGGCAATATAATAAAATTCATAATCCTGAACATGCATATCCGTAGGCAGTTGGCCCAGGGACACCTCATATTCAAGATTAATGGGCGGGTAAATCAGGAAACCCGATTCAGAAAAACAGAAGAAGGCAGCTTTAACGCTCGGTTCGCTGCGCGAAATTTCCTTTAGCAGTGGCTCCAGCTGCGCAGCCGTTTCCAGATCCGTTCGTAGACGGGGGGATAAGGGAGCGATAGAGCTGAGGAAGAGCGATGCATTTTTATGATCCGGGTAAGCCATATACCCCTCCTTCGTCCGCTTAAGGGCGATATGTGCTCCACCATCCGGCTTGGAGTATGTGAATATGTATTCGGCCTGCTTTTGGAGCAGATTGAGAGCGGTTTCAATGCGGATGAATTCCGCTTGATTTAGCTCTGCTTCTTTTTCAAGTAATGCTAGCTTTTGAGCGAGAACACCATCAATAGCTGTTCGGGTTTGCTCTTCTGTGATGCGGTTGGACAACGATTTAACCTGAATTAAGCTATACAAGCCCAATCCTGTATATGGAAGAAAGGAAAGGAGCGTTGTAAAGCATACGATTTTAAGAAAAAAAGATCGGGTCATTGCATTAAACGGCAGCAAATTTATATCCCACTCCTCTGACAGTGACGATATATCTTGGCTGAAGCGCATTCTCCTCAATGCTTCGCCGCAGGCTGGAGATATGAACAACTACTGTTCGTTTTTCGCTGAGCGTATCGGTTCCCCAGACGCTATCAAGGAGTTGCTCAGACGTAAAGACGCGGTTGGGATGCCGGACAAAGAAACAGAGTAAGTCAAACTCTTTCGCTGTCAGGGAAATCACCCTCTTGTCCCGAAACACTTCACGCGAATGTACATTGATGCAAATGTTATCAAAGCGTATTTGGTGATCTTCGTGCTGCTGCTGTTGTTGTTGTAGCAGACGACTCCGACGCAAATGGGCACGTACTCTGGCCATCAGCACACCAATATTAAATGGTTTTTCTACATAATCGTCGGCACCAAGACTGAAGCCGAGAATTTTATCGGTATCTTTGTTTTTGCAGCTCAAAAACATAATCGGACTGGAGGTAAGCATACGTATTTGCTGGCAAATCTCCATGCCGTCCGAGTCGGGCAACATAATGTCGAGCAGGATGAGCGAAGGAGAAGTTTTTTTGACAAGCTCGACCGCTTCCAGACCAGAAGAAGTTATTGAGTAGGGCAACGCTTCCTGTTCAAAGCAAGTCGACAGCAGACGTTGTATGTCCTTGTCGTCTTCTACGATAAGTACGGGCTTCATCCTCTTCACCTCGTGCAATTTTAGTAATATATTTAAATTTTCTTACAATAACGTTTTAAAATCAATATTTGTTTATTTTTATTGATAATAAATACGCAATTAGGCCGGGAATTATCAAATGAAGTTGATAGAAATTTGATGGGAATTTAATGGTGCGCTAACAGATATTTGTCTTATTTACGTTAAAATAGTTAGAAAATTATAAAAAGGAGGGCGGCATATGGAGCATATAAAACCTTTGAACTGGAAAGGAAAAAGGCTGCAGTCGCGCATAGATGTGAAGAAAAAACCGGAAGTTGAAGGCCTATCCCTGCTACCAATGGGGTGTGCCACGTTATTTGATCCTGGATGGGAAACCGATTTTTCGGGGATGGTGCTTGATGGATTGTGCCAACCCCATTACCGGGACATTTATGGCTGTTATGGTGATTGCTGGTGGGCAGCCCAGGTACCGGATGGCCTGACGAACTATGGCAGTTACTCTGACGAATGTCCGGTGGCAGCGAATGATTGGCGAAAGTTGCAGTACGTAAAACCATAGAGAGGAGAAGAAGCATGAAGGAGAATCGGATACGTCTTCTTTTGCTGGGGCTTATAGCTGTCAGTGCAATTATATTTTTTGCCTTGTACTGGAATGGACAGGGCAACCAGACAAGAGAAACAGCAGCCATACCTCCGAGCGTGGGCGGAACCCATGTGAGCAAGCAAGTAGAAGCTTCATGCATGGGATGTCATGCTGTAGATGAAAACGGAAAGCTGGCGCGAATCGAATATATGAGAAAAACACCGGAAGGATGGTCACAGACGATTGCGCGTATGGAACGTCTGCATGGATTGAAAGTAACCGATGAACAGCGCAAGCAACTGATTCGGGATTTAAGCAACGAGCGGGGACTTTCGCCAGAGGAGGCGCAAAGCGTACAGTATTGGTTAGCTGAGAAGCCTTCCCATATGGAAGATCAAATTAAAAATCCGAATTTGCAAAACGCATGTATGACCTGTCATGCTGGTGGGCGCTTTATGGCACAGCGCAGAACGGAGGAAGAGTGGAAGAATTTAAAAGACTTCCATCTCGTAATGTTTCCATCTATTTATTTAAATCATCGGCATACGGACTGGCCGGTTGTGGCGGATGCTGCCATCAATTATCTGGCTAAACAATATCCGCTAGAGAACAAAGAATGGGAGAATTGGAAGGGGAAAAACCAGCAAGTCGACGGAAAATGGAAAGTGGTCGGTTTTCAGGGGACGAAAGGTGCGTACGTTGGAGACAGTGAGTTTATGAGTACGGATGGCAAATTGACCGAAAAAAAGAGCGTGCATTATTTGGACCAAAATGTGTCGCTTCAGTCGACAGGAAACGTAGAGATGTATTCGGGATATGCGCTGCGTATGCAGTATGAACAGGCCGGCAAAAAGCTGCGCGGTACATTCAACGTTGGAAGGGACGGAAAAACGATTACAGGCGATTGGTCAGATGCGAACAATCCGGGCATCACCGGGGAGGAGACGTATTATAAAGTACAAACCGAAAAGCCTGAAATCATCCACATGGAGCCCAGAGCTATCCAGCGTGGGCAAACACAGGACCTTACCTTGTATGGCATGAATGTAAAACAGCTAACAGCACAGGATTTGAAATTGCCGGCTGGCGTTTCGCTTAAAAACATGTTCGTTCTGTCGGATGATCAAGTGAAAATATCGCTTGCGGTTGATGACGCTGCTTTGACAGGGGCGAGTATCATCGGTACGGAAAAGGCGATTGTTCATCCGAAGCTGGTGGTCTACGATCGCATTGATTATATAAAAGTAACTCCGCCGTACGCGGTAGCCCGAGTAGGGGGCGCGGGGCTGATGCACAAAGTGAGTACACAATTCGTCGCATACGCCTATAGCAGTGGCAAAGACGGTAAACAGGGAACAGACGACGATATTGAATTGATGCCGGTGACGGCTGAGTGGGCGTTGGCCTCATACCCGGAAGGAGAAAAAGACGAAGACTTACATTATATTGGTAGCATAGACAGCAAAACCGGATTATTTACGCCGGCGGCCGAAGGAGTAAACAAGGAGCGTCCGTTCACCCAGGAAAATGTGGGAAGCGTCAGTGTCATCGCAGAATACCGCTATGGAGGAAATACGTTGACAGGGAAAACCCATTTGGTCGTTACGGTACCTGATTATAATAACGTTATTAACTAGCGGAAGAGGAGGGGAAGCATATGCCAACGATGCGGCTAAGCAACTACATCGATTTTGAAGTGGATGGTCGACCGTACTTGTTTCATGGCTTGACCGGTACGATTATTGCTCTCGATGATGTAGCAGCGGATATCGTCTCCTTTGCGAAACAGAACGGGGAGCGTGTAGGGGATAGCATGATATTCGAAGCAGAAGCATATTTCGGACAGACGAATGGTCAGAAGAACCATAGGCAGGCGCTGCAGGAGCTTGTATATTTGGAAATCCTGCAATATGAAGGCAAAAGTCCGGAACAGGGCTTTACACTTACACCGCCCGCTCCTCGGCATACAGAACGAATGCCGGTAAAAACCCTTGTCATGCATTTGGTTAACGAATGCAACCTGCGATGTACGTATTGCTATGCAGGAGACGGGGAATATGGCGCACCGAAAAAATACTTATCCCGCGAAGTGGCCGAACAGGCGGTTCGTTTTCTGATGGAGAACAGCTATGAAGAGAAAGAAGTTACGCTTGTTTTATTTGGGGGAGAACCATTTTTAAACTGGGAGGTGCTGAAGCATCTTGTCGAGTACGGAAGTGAGCAGGGACGCATATGGGGAAAGAAGGTCAACTATTCCCTCACAACCAACGGTACACTGCTCTCCGAGGAGAAGGTGCGGTTTCTCGAACAATACAGGGTAGGCGTATCGGTCAGCATGGACGGTACGAAAGAGGCGCATGACAGACATCGTTTGTTTGCTGGTGGACAGGGTTCATATGAGAAGATAAGTCGCAACGTATTTCAGTTGATAGAGGGGCATCGAAGTGCGCCGGTGGGAAGCCGAGTGACCGTCTCCAAAGGATTTGAGAAAGTAGAAAAGTCATTGGTTCATCTGCTGGCAAAAGGGTTTTATGAAGTAGGGTTTGCGCCTGTTACTGAGACAGATGATCGTCTGGCATTGGATGAGCAAGACATGCGGGACCTGCTCGAACAATTCGAAGATATTGCTGATTTGTATATCGATTACGCTGTAAATGATCGGTATCTGGGCTTTTCAAATTTGACGAATTTGCTAAAGGAGCTGCATATCGGAACGAACAAGGCGTATGGATGCGGTGCTGGATTAGGTTTTTTCGCTGTTAGTCCGGATGGAGGTTTGTACTTATGCCACCGCTTTAATGAGGACGAACGATTTAAACTGGGTGATATTTATGAGGGAGTAAATCGGCAGCGGCAGCGGGATCTGCTTGATGAATTGCATGTAGATCGTAAAGAATCATGCACCACCTGTGCATTGAAGCATATTTGTTCCGGCGGATGTTATTACGAAGCGATGGAACGTCAGGGAGATTATCGTCGGCCAAATGCACATTACTGTGATTGGATGCACGAATGGATCACTGTCGGACTGGTGACATATGTACGGATTATGGAGAAGAATCCGGCATTTCTTGATCGAATTGCAGGCATTGGGAAAGAGGGGTGTGTAAGCAATTGAAGTGGAAAAAGGTAGCCTATGCTTTTGCGCTGTCGTTATTTATGCTTGTGTTCAGCTTTTCTGGAGCGCATACAGCACAAAGTTATACAGAACGGGTGTATGTATCTGGATATGGGGAGCTGACGGTCATCGATCCCGCTGTCCCAAAAGTAGTGGCCAGTATTAAAGTAAAAGGGCCAGTCAGGGATGTGAGCTTTACGGAAGACGGGCGAACGGCACTGCTTCTTGCCAATGGACGAACCACATTATATATGATCGATACGATACAGAATAAAGTGATGGAAGAAATAAATTTAATTGGGCGTACGGACAAAGGTATGCTGGATCGCCGTGTATGGGGGTCGGCCATCTCGCCGGATGGATTGAAAGCATACGCGTTTGTCACGCAGGGAGAAAAGCAGACTAATCGGTTTAAAGCGTTACCCAGTAAAATTATTGAAATCGATTTGAAAACGAAGGAAGTAGTACGAGATATTGAAGCCCCTTATGGCATCCATAGTCTACAGTTTAAAAAGAATGATCCGAACACGTTGTTTGTCTGGGGATATGACCTGTATACGCTGCATACTGAAACATGGAAGCTTGAGAAAAAAGAGGAAATAAAAAACAGGAAAGATGAACGGCAAGGCTCAACCAATATTCTTCTACTCTTTCCACGTGGAGAAAATACGAAATTCAACTCGTTTCCTACTGTAACAACGTATCCGGACGGGCGCGTGGCAGAGGGTATCGGCTGGGCAAATCTGGAGACAGGCGCTTTTAAAATAAAAGACTTTGATAAAGAGCCTGTAGGTATGTTCTCCGCTATCATAGACGATCAGGAAAAATATGGGTATGTTATTATGAACCACTGGTACAAAGTCAATTTGAAGAATGGGCATGTCATTAAAGACACCAAACCGCCGACCGGCACAATTTACGGTATTAACATGAGTACGGATAGCAAAAAGATTTATCTTGGCGGAGGAGGCAACGATTTTATCGTAGCTGATACGGATTTGAACGTAGAGAAAATTATAAAAACACCGACAGATGGAATGGACATTAAAGTGAAAGCTATTAAAAACTAATCCGCTGTAATAACGGCTATTGTCTGCCGGAATATGTCCCCGCTTCCTCCTGTGGAGAAGCGGGCATTTCATAAGAAGAAGGGGGAAAGGCAATGGAGTTTGCGATAGCGATTCAGTCACTGCGCGATATGAAGCTTACCGAGAGGCCATGGAAGCCTTTCAGCTATCAGAATGAGATTGAAACACAGACACAGAAGGCATTTTTCGAAGCATGGGAAACGGTATATGGTAAAAAGCGAATGCCGGATCGTCTTTATTTTGGCTCCGAGTTTTGTCAATACCGGCTCACTTCTTCTATAGCCGTTATGAAGGCTCTGGAGTATAGCCGACGGAATGGCCTGGCCTTTACCTTTGTCACACCTTATGTTCATAATGTGAAATTCCATGCGCTTACTACCATTCTTACGGAGTTGCAGCAAGAGGCCGTAAAGGTAAAAGAAAAGGTAGAAGTGGTAGTGAACGATTGGGGTGTATACTCGCATATCCGAAAACAGTTTCCCATGCTGTGTCCTGTTATCGGACGGCTGTTAAACAAAGTCGTCCGTGATCCACGGATTGCGGATTATTATGACAATGAGAATGCCCCACCGCAGGCCATAAATGTAGTAAAGGGAAATGGACTCGTATCCGAATGGTTTGGACGCTTTCTTGAATCGAGCGATACGGTCAGGCTTGAATTCGATGAGGCCATTCAAGGTTTCGGTCAGGAGACAGAGTCGCATGCTTTATCGTTTCACTATCCGTTCGGCTGTGTAGCAAGTGGAAGCGCTTGTATGGTGGGGTTTATGGATTCGGACAAAAAAGACAAGTTTCGTGGTGATCCGGACTGTAAGCAACAATGCCAGCGCTATACATTTGAATTGAAGAACAGACAATTCACCCATATGACACATCGAATTTTTCAAAAAGGAAATACGGCCTTCTATGCCCATAACCGAACGCTTATTGAAACCGGACTCCGGCGCGCAATGCAAGCCGGAGCAGTCAGAGTCGTTTATAGTCCGCGGTTACCAGTATAGTTCATACAGGGAGAAGGGATAAGGCATGAAAATATTGGCGCCTCTTGGTTCGTTGCAGGAAGTGGAGATGCTGGCAGAGAACGGTGCGGAAGAATTCTACTGCGGCGTTACCCCGATGGAATGGATTGAAAAGTATTCTCCCGGGGTGTGGCTCAATCGGAGAAATCCATTTGCCGGCGTTATGTCGCTAAAAGAGCTGCAAAACATAGTAAATGCTTCGCATAGCTACAACATTCCGGTCTACCTTACATTGAACGCACCGTATTATGTACAGGAACAATACCCGATGCTGCTGGAGTTGATTACACGCTGTACGCAGGACATCGGGGTGGATGCTTTTATCGTAAGCGATATTGGCCTAATGATGGCGATGAAGGAGAATGTGCCTGCTGCCGTCATTCATGTTAGTAGTCTGGCTGCTCCGCTGAATACGGGAAGCGTTCAGCTATACCGGGAGCTGGGAGCGGAGCGTATTGTTTTATCACGTTCCGTACAAATAGAAGAGATCGCTGAGCTAAAAGCTGCGGCAGGGGATATTGAGCTGGAGATGTTTATTTTAAATGATGGCTGTGTTTATGAAGAAAGCTTTTGTCACACAACGCATAATCGGGCAGGGGCATTCTGTGCCCAGAGCCAGTGGGAGTATATCGCGCTGCCAACTGATGGTAACGTATCGCTGAATCATACGGAGCGGCAAGCATTGGAAAACCAGGTGACGGACTACCGTGAGTTTGTCTGGTTTGTTAACGATTGTGGCTGCCAATTGGCCCAGGATGGACTGCCGCTTGGTCCGTGTGGTCTATGTGCACTGCCGGAGCTGTATCGGGCCGGCATTGATTCGTTGAAAATCGTAGGACGGGAAGGTTCGCCGTATCGGAAGCTGGCAAGCGTTCAATTGGTCAAGGCGGTGGTTGAGCAAGTGCGTGCGAAAGCCGCTGATGACGAGATTCAAAGCTTTGCCCGGAAAGTCAGGAACCAGCCGTCTTTTTGCGACTCGGGCTTAATGTGCTATTACAGGTAGGAGGTGCGCGATGCCGGAACGCATCAACGCGTTTATTCTGCCATATTGGAAATCACTTTCGTTCATTCTTCTCCTTAACGTTTGTTCTACCGTGCTTATTGCTGTACAACCACTGTTTGGCAAGTGGATCATCGATCAGGTGTTTATCGAGCGCGCCTATTCCTTTTCTAAGGCGATGACGGTTGCGATAGCATGTATGTTCATAGGTTTTTTGCTCTTTCTTACCATCAAATATAGCTACCTGCACATTAGCTTGAAAATCACAAAAGAAGTGAAAAGTGCTATGTATGACCGTTTGCTAAAAGCGAATAGTGCTTTTCTTTCGAAGCAAAGAGCCGGGGATACGATTTCACGTCTTCATGAGGATGCGGGAGAGGCGCAGCGCTTGTACACGGATGGTGTAATGCAGCTTGTGGTCGTTAGTGTGGGATTTCTTATTGATGTCAGTTTGTTGGTGTATCTGGAATGG
This sequence comes from Aneurinibacillus aneurinilyticus ATCC 12856, assembly GCF_000466385.1. GTDB lineage: Bacteria > Bacillota > Bacilli > Aneurinibacillales > Aneurinibacillaceae > Aneurinibacillus > Aneurinibacillus aneurinilyticus. The sequence goes on along the minus strand of NZ_KE952869.1, from coordinate 17,687 downwards.
AGAATGGCATTGTTTTGTTTTGGTTTGTTGCCCTTGCTTTTGGGAGTGACGCGTCTGTTTCGCCGATTATTGTATAGAGCGAACATGCGAATGCGTACGATGGCTGCAGATAACCAAAGCTTTCTGTTTGATACGCTCTCTTCCCCACGCTTTATCAGAGGGGCCGGTTTGGCGAATACACTTACAGACAAATATCGGGTCAATCTGAACGGGCTGAATAAACAGCAAATCAAACTCACCCTGCTTGCTAGTTGTGCGCAGGGGATTCCACAGGGAATGATTCTAGCATCCGCCGCTTGCACGGTCTGGTTTCTCGGTGTCAAAGTACTTGCGGGAGCTTTAAGCCTGGGAACGCTGTTGGCGTTTGGCGCATACCAGGCAAAGCTGTTCGCTTCCGCCCAAGGCTTCGCTCAGCTGTACATTCGTTTGCAGAAGGGCAGAGTGGCTGTAGAACGGGCAGAAGCGATTCTTCGCTTGTCTGTAGATAGGGACGGGGATGAGATAATGCATTTGTTCGATTCGCATATTGCGTTCGATAATGTAGGGTTTTCGCATGAAAAAGGGATTGAACTGTTCAGTGATGTGTCATTTTCTATTGCCAGAGGTGAAAAAATAGGGATTATCGGCCCGAATGGCGCAGGCAAGAGCACGCTGGCCGATCTGCTGGTACGGGTGCAACGTCCATCGTCCGGCATTATCCGATGCGATGGAGTGGATATTCAGGCGTTTACCCGCGAATCCTGGCATCGCCGTGTATGTTTAATTGCGCACGATCACCCGCTCTGGCACGGAACCATTGAGGAATTTCTACAGGTGGGAAAAGAACCTATACCTGGACAAAGGATGTGGAGGATGCTGGAGGCAGTTGGGCTTAAGGAAGCGGTAGCGGCTATGTCGGATGGTTTAAAGACACAGGTTGGAGAGCGGGGAACCAGATTGTCGGCGGGCATGAAGCAACGGCTTATTCTAGCCTGGGCTTTTCTCCAAGAGGCGGACATTTTTATTTTGGATGAGGCGACATGCCATCTTGATGCGGAAGGCGAAGGCGAGATTTTCAACTTTATCCAGCAGGAACTTCAGAATCAAACGGTTATCATCATTGCTCACCGCATACAAAATCTTGCATGGGTAGACCGGTTGTGGACATTGGAAAGTGGTTCCATGATACAGATCAGGAACCGACGAGCGGAAAGGAGAGAAGCCTATGCTCTGGAAAGGGAACATGGCTGATGAAGCATGGGGGCGCGGCAAAGGAATCAGGATTGCACATATCGATAGCGGCATCAATGAAGGACATTCTCATATCGGATGTGTGGCAGGCGGAGTTGCCTTTCACGTATCGGAGGAAGGGCAATTATTTTTGAGTGATGCTTACCAAGATGAACTCGGACACGGCACAGCTGTGGCAGGCGTACTGTACGAACAGGTACCGGAAGCGGACATATGGGCGGTTAAAATTTTTCATAGTACATTAAGCACCCATATAGAAATCCTGTGTGCCGCCATCGAATGGTGTATCGATGCACGGATGCACATCATTAATTTGAGTCTTGGAGTAAGCAGAGATGTGCCTGAGTTGCGGTCGGTTTGCGAAGAAGCAGACCGCAAAGGTGTTATAATCGTGTCAGCCTGTGATGAAACGAGGCAGTTGTACTGGCCCGCTTATTATCCGACGGTATATGGTGCAAAAGCGGGAGAACATTGTAATGGGCAAGTATTCTACTTTCATACAGAAGAACCCGCTGGTTTTCGTGCACTAGGTTTTCCTCGTCGCCTCGAAGGTCCACTCCAGAAGTTTAATCTGCAGGGAAGCAGCTTTGCCGCTGCCCATATAACCGGCTTTCTGGCTAAAATTATAGAGAAGTATAAAGTATATACTGCTCGGGATGTAAGGGAGGTAATACGAACAAGTGTGTTAGAAGTGGAGCAGCGGACGATGAATAACGTTTGATGAAGAAGTTTATAGCATAGGCAGCCCGTTCCTTTTTGCTTGTTCATGAATACAATAAAAAAAGAAGCTTGGATAAGTGGGTGATAGGATGCCGGGTGGAAAACCGAGGCGCCGTGAGCCGGGGAAATGGAAGCTATGGAATTTCTTTTCGGAAGAAGATGCAATACAGCCTTATCTGCCGCCTATGGCAATTTTTTCTGAGCATACGCTGCAGAGCTATATAGGAATGTATCAGCTTGTTTTCGTTAAGCCTGATTACGGGCGGGGAGGCCGCGGAGTCATCAAAATCTGGCGGACCCAGAATGGATATGCATACATCCGGGAGAAGGGAGCTACAATTCGCTGCAAAACGGTAGAAAGCCTGTATCGAAAAATAAAACAGCACTTGCAACCAGGAAAACGATACCTTATCCAGGAAGGGATTCGCCTCGCTAAAATTAATGGTCGTCCATTTGATATTCGATTAATGATGATGCGTGAATACGGAAGATGGAAGTATATCGGCATGCTGGCTAAAGTCGCGGGGCCGAACAGTGCAGTGACGAACATTGCACGTGGCAAAGGATATGTGACAGGGGTTCGATATGCGCTTAAAAAGTCACTTAACCTAAGCGAAGCGTCCATTAATGCGCTATTGGAAGAAATGAAGGAGCTAGGCTTTAGAACATGCCGAAGATTTGATGAATACAATACTACGTATTGGCAAGTCGGACTTGATTTAGCAGTAGATAAGAACGGAAAGCTATGGATTATTGAAGAAAATACCGCACCGACACAGTCGCTGTTTGCGCGATTGAAGGACAAATCCATGTATCGGCAAATACGCCGTCTTAATGCGATCCGCAAAAAACGGCAGCAAAAAAGATAATATACACTTTTGGCACAGCTTCATACTACACTTGTAATATATATAAGTTACACTTGATATTTTGACATGATCATGTGGTTGGAAGGAGGAAATTCGGAAAAAAGAAGAGGGTCGATGCGCCCTGCGCTTCGGCAGAAGAAAGGCTAGTGTGTCTTTTTTCAGTCTACCACACAGGATTTTCACGTTTTAAGGATGACCTTTGCTAGTTATATGTGATAAAATGAAATCAAAATATTTAATAAATAAAAAATATTCATTCCTCTATGTTTGTTCGTTGCTTTTCCTATAGATTATAGGCTGCTGTTTTTTGCGAATATGAATAAGGGGGGAAGTTTATATGAGCGAAAAATACGAACATATCGTTATTAAAAAGGCGGGTAAAGTTGTAGAATCGTATATTCGAGTTATTAAGGAAGTACAGAATACAGAAGAAGAGAAGGCGATCCCTTTCAATAGAGGAGCGCATAAAAACGATAAATAATATGCAAGCTGATCATCTTATACTAAAGGCCGTTGGCGATCCGTCAACAGCCTTTTATCGTTGTATCCTGTTTCGTGTTTGTAGAAAAAAAGGGAGGCAAACAAAAAATGATAGACAAAGGAACGCTACTGCAACAAATTACCGTTGAAGCAGCGCCAGCTTCACATCCATTAGGCAATACAGCCCCTTGTATATTTTTTCCGGAGGGAGAACAGGAGATTGTAGAAATCCTGAAGTATGCCCGGCAGAACCGGATGAGATTGATTCCGATGGGCGGTGGTACGAAGCGGGGATTCGGTGGGGTGGAGGAAATGGCCGATGCCATACTCTCACTTTCTCGTTGCAGTGGTATTATCGAGCATTCACCGGGTGATATGATCGTTACCGTTCGTCCGGGGACCACTGTTCAAGAACTACAGAATTGTTTGGCAGAATATGGACAAATGTTGCCGCTTGATCCTGCCTGGCCGGCTTACGCTACGGTGGGCGGGATCGTTGCCGCAGGTGACAGTGGACCGAAACGACTGCGTTACGGATCGGCTCGCGACCATGTGATTGCCATGCGAGTTGTATATCCGGATGGCACGATTATTCGTACAGGCGCGAAAGTCGTCAAAAATGTAGCTGGCTATGATATGAACAAGCTTTTTATCGGTTCGATGGGAACATTAGGTATTATCAGCGAATTATCATTTAAACTTCGGCCGTTGCCAAAGGCAGAACGGTTGCTGCTGCTCTCCTTTTCTGAAGGGGAAATGGATGCTATCAGAGGATTTATTCGTAGCTTGCAAGATTCAAGGCTGGAGCCGGTTTCACTTGAGTTAATTAGTCCCACACTTGCAGGGCGGCTTGGAGAAAAACCAGAATATATGCTGGCAATTGCATTTGAAGATGTAGAAAGTGCGGTAAGGTACCAGGAAGCATGGGTTCGGAGCTGTGCACCGGAAGCGTCGTTAGGAAGAACGCTTATCGGACGAGAGGCGCAGATGTGGTGGGATGCGTTCGCTTGTATTCCGCCATATGGGTTAGAGGAGAACGGGGTAGAGACGCGCATCGCCATGAAAATTGGAAGCAAAAACACGGATGTACCTGATATTATTGCTGTCTGCCATCATTTAGGGCAGGACAGGGGGGTGACGGTGGAAGCGCATGGTGGGGCAGGACACGGTATTTCATATATTTTTTTTACAGGAGGAACCGAGGAGGAGCTTGCCAGTTGTGCCGATGCCACTCGTCGGTTAGCACAAGATAGGGGAGGATATGCCATCGTGAGGCATGCCCCGCTTTCGCTTAGACGACGGATAGGAGCGTGGGGAGAAGTACCAGCCCATTTTCCATTGCTTGAAGGCATTAAGCATACGATTGATCCGGATCGTATCCTGAATCCGGGCCGGTTCATAGGAGGGATATAACGATGAATCAATCAGGCATTCGGATGGTGAAACCACATACTGATGAATCTACCCTTGTACATATGAGTGCAACAGATGAGGACAAATTTGCCGCTTGTGTTCATTGTGGTATGTGTCTTGAATCGTGTCCAACGTACGATGAGCTTGGGCATGAGCATCAATCCCCACGCGGTCGTGTGCATTTGATGAAAGCTGTGGCACAGGGCAAGATGGCCATAAGCGAAGCGTTTGCAGACCCGGTATTTACTTGTTTAGATTGCAGAGCGTGTGAGACCGCATGTCCCTCTGGAGTGCAGGTTGGTACGTTGATTGAAGAAGCTCGCGGTCAAATTCGAGAAACTTTACCTTTGACTGGATGGAAAAAAACGATCAGTCGCACGTTCTTACGCAAGTTGTTTCCGTATCCTGCACGTTTGCAAGTATTAGGCAAGGCGCTGAAGGTATATCAGAGAAGCGGTTTGCAGACATTTGCACGTAAAACAGGCCTTGTCAATCTTGCCCCGCAGCATTTACGGGATATGGAAGCCATTATGCCTATGGTGACGGAACCGACGCTCACCAAGTATCCGCATGGCATTCCGGCAAACGGTAAGGTGAAAATGCAGGTAGCACTGTTTACGGGTTGTATTATGGATGTGATGTTTAGCGATATTAATGAAGCGACCATCCGGGTGCTGACGCGCAACGGATACGAAGTGGAAATGCCGCAAGGCCAGCGCTGTTGTGGTGCACTTCATGTGCACGCAGGAGATCGGGAAGAAGGCAGACGTTTGGCCCGTCAAAACATTGATGCATTTCTTGAAGCGGACCCGGATAAGGTCATCGTGAACGCAGCGGGCTGTGGCTGTGCGTTGAAAGAATATCCGGAGCTGCTGCGAGAGGATCAGGAATACAGGGAAAGAGCAAAGCAGTTTGCTGCAAAGGTGGAGGATGTATCGAAGTTTTTGCATGATTACGGCTATAGAAAGCCACAGGGCAAGCTGAATGCGCGGGTTACATACCATGATGCTTGTCATCTTGCTCACGGGCAGGGTGTTCGCCGGGAGCCGCGTGAACTTTTGGAAAGCATACCAGGCTTACAGATAATACCGCTACCGGATGCCGATCGCTGCTGTGGCAGCGCAGGCATCTATAATCTGACCAATCCGGGCATGGCCGGGAAAATTCTCGACAAAAAAATGGAGAACATGCCTGCAGAGGCGGAGCTGATTTCTATGGGGAATCCAGGCTGTATGCTCCAGATAGCCATGGGGGTGGCCAAATGCGGACGGAATCAGCAGGTTGTTCATACGGTGCAGCTGCTTGATTGGTCGTATCAAAAAGAAGGGCGGTATGTGCCCGCGGAAGAGGTGTAGCAGATGAAAGGAACGAAGGATTCGTTAGTTGGTGAACTCTCCGCTATCGTAGGAAGCAGTGCGGTATTATTTCAGCCGGAAGATTTGCTGGCGTATGAGTGCGATGCGTACACGATTCATCGCGGGATGCCACGCGCTGTTGTTTTTCCGAAAACGACGCAAGAGGTGGCGGCTGTAGTGAAGCATTTGTATGGGAAGCGTATTCCGTTTTTGCCGCGGGGTGCAGGTACGGGGCTTAGCGGTGGGGCGATTCCGCTCGGTGGCGAAGTGATTATCAGCCTGGTGCGGATGAAAAAACTGCTTCATGTGGATGTAGAGAATCGAATTGCGGTCGTCCAGCCTGGTTTTGTCAATCTGAAGCTAACCCACTCTATTTCGGATAAAGGTTATTATTATGCACCTGATCCGTCTAGTCAGTATGCCTGTACAATTGGAGGGAATGTGGCAGAGAATGCAGGAGGTGCCCATTGCTTAAAATACGGCGTGACGACTAACCATGTTCTTGGTCTGGAGGTTGTCCTTCCAAATGGGGAAGTTATCGAGCTTGGCGGTGCACCTGATATGCCGGGATATGATTTACTCGGTTTAATGACCGGTTCGGAGGGAACGCTCGGTATTGTAACGAAGATTATGGTGCGTATTTTAAAGAATCCGGAAGAAAAGCAGACAGTGCTCGCCTATTTTGATAAGGTAGAAGACGCCAGCTACGCGGTTTCGGATATTATCGCCGCAGGGATTGTTCCAGCGGCGCTTGAAATGATGGATACGGTGGCGATTGAAGGGGTGGAATGCGGTACGTATCCGGTCGGTCACCCCCCCGGTCTTCAAGCGCTGTTGCTAATTGAGGTGGACGGAATTGCTGCCGGCATCAATGAACAAATTACTGAAATTGTAGGTGTATGCAAGCGAAGAAATGTGATGGACGTGCGGGTTGCGGAAAATGAGGAGGAGCGGGGACGGTGGTGGGCAAACCGTAAAACGGCATTTGCGGCTATGGGAACAATCTCTCCTGATTATCTTGTTCAGGATGGTGTAATTCCGCGCAGTCGTCTACCAGAAGTGCTTGCTAGCATCAGACGGATTAGTGAAACCTCAGGTTTGCGTATCGCTAACGTATTTCATGCGGGAGACGGCAATCTTCATCCTTTGATTTTGTTTGATGCTCGCAAGCCGGGGGAGACGGATCTGGCTGTAGAGGTCGGATCAGCGGTTCTTAAAGTATGCGCCGATGTTGGCGGTACGATTACAGGTGAACATGGTGTCGGAATTGAGAAGCGGGAAGAAATGCGGTACGTATGCACGGATGAAGAAATTGAAGCCCAGACCCGAATTCGCACAGTGTTTAATCCTCACAACTTATTGAATGCGGATAAGCTGTTTCCAAAGCCTAGCCGGTGTGCAGAGATAAAAATAATACAATCTGATCGCTAAATAGAATAAAGATATTGCGTTTTCGGTATTTATTTACGGTGAAATTGTTTGTCATTTTAAAATTATTAGATAAAATGGCATATGTAAGGGGAAAATATATTATGAAAGGATGAGAGCAATGTTCAAAGAATTGAATCCTCCGAGCCGTGTATTGATGGGACCGGGACCTAGCGATGTTCATCCTCGTGTATTGAAAGCGATGGCGACGCCGCTTATCGGGCATCTAGATCCAAGCTTTTTGCAAATAATGAATGAAACGATGGAATTAATGCGAACTGTATTTGAGACGAAAAATGAGCTAACGCTTGCAATGTCTGGAACAGGCAGTTCAGGTATGGAGACTGTGTTTGTTAACCTGCTTGAACCAGGCGATAAAATCGTCATCGGTGTAAACGGCCTGTTCGGTGAGCGTATGGTAGATGTAGCCGAGCGCTGCGGAGCGGAAGTTATTCGAATCGAAGCACCGTGGGGAGAGGTTATCCAGCCGGAACAAGTGGAAGAAGCATTACAGGGACATGCTAGGGTGAAGGCTGTGGCGGTTGTACACGCCGAAACGTCTACTGGAGCACTGCAGCCTCTCGCTGAAATTTCCCAGCTAGTTCATGCTCATGAAGCCCTCTTAATCGTAGATGCGGTTACATCGCTTGGCGGCGTGCAGATAGGTATTGATGAGAATGAAGTGGATGCATGCTATAGCGGTACGCAAAAATGCATAAGTGCACCGCCGGGCTTATCTCCTGTTACGTTTAGCAAACGTGCGGCAGAGTCGATGGCGAAAAGAAAATCCAAAGTGCAGAGCTGGTATCTTGACCTATCCATGATTCAAAATTATTGGGGACAAGAACGCTTTTATCATCACACTGCACCAATTAGCATGAATTATGCTTTGCGTGAAGCTCTTCGTATTGTAGTGGAAGAAGGACTGGAAAATACGTGGGAACGCCATTGGAAGCTAGGTCGCGCCCTACAGTCTGGTCTGGAAGGAATGGGCTTGTCCCTGCATGTAGCCGAGAATATTCGCCTGCCGCAGCTTACTTCTGTATACATTCCGGATGGGGTTGAAGATGTATCGGTTCGCAAGCAGCTGCTTGAGCAGTACGGCATCGAAATTGGCGGCGGATTGGGTGCATTAAAAGGAAAGGTGTGGCGTGTCGGTCTTATGGGTTTCTCCTGCCAGCCACGCAATGTGCTTTTATTCCTTGCAGCACTTGAAGAAGTGCTGGCACAACAGGGAGCTGACGTACGTAGAGAAGAAGGTCGCGCTATTGCAGCGGAAGCTATGCAGAAGTAGACAAAGAACAATATACAGAGCCGCTGGCGGGTTTCTGCCTGCGGCTTTTTGTCAATCCAGACATTATTGCGCAAAATAATAAAAGACGAATCAATTAATCAGCGCTGCTCCTTTTTGCAAGGCACCAGTAGCACCAAAGCCTTGATGATATACGATAGGCTTTCCGAGCTTTTCTGCAACCTCGCGTACCGTCCACATACTTGGATGATTAAGTGCTCCGGCCATTATGACAACACAATCCGCTTTTCGCAAAATAGGCAAAAATTCTTTTTCGCGCTTCTTTCCTGTTTTTCCACTATGAAAAATGATGCTGCATCCTTGTTTGCGGGCCAATCTTTCCAGGGTTTGCTTCTGACTTCCTCCGATCACTGCAATCGTCTTCATTCTTTCTCCTCCTGTATGGCCAAGTTGATAGCTTGTCATTGTTTTCTTAATTTTACCATCCTGTGCACCTAATTTCAATAATTCTCATGTATATACTTGGTATTATCTTGGGTATACTGTATACTATATATTAATACTGCGTAGGCAAGTTTTTCTTATCAAGAGAGGTGGAGGGAACTGGCCCAATGAAGCTTCAGCAACCATAGGCGTACCTGTACGGTGCTACTTCCAGCAGACGTATCTGAGAGATAAGAAGGGGTTTTTGGCGCTGCCTCTTCTTCGAGGTTTTTTTACGAGGGCTTGGCGGAAGAGGAAGAGCGTAAGAAAACAAAAAGGCAGTGAGAAAAATGAATGAAACAAGAGAAAGATTGCAGGAAAAATTAATTGAACAAGGTGTTTTCAAAATAGGCGGTCGCCATTTTTATGAATGCTCGTTTGATGAACTTGTACGATACTATCGAAGACACGCAAAAGGAAATGAAGAATGGCAAACAACGAAGAGCGCAGGTTATGAAATGAATAATGAATAGTAGATAAATACAAAGAAGGCACCGCCGTAATATGGTTGGTGCTTTCTTTGTGTTAATTGTTTTCGATAAATAGGAGGCTCCCTCGACGGCTTCGGGGCGGGAGACGAACCGACGCCCGTTTGGGGCATGGTGTGGTGACGACCCACTCTGGATCGTACTGGATATCAACATCCTTGATATAATGTAGTAACTATTACATATTATAACATTTTAAAACAATGAGTACATGATAAATTAAAAAGAGGAAAAGTAAGAGAGAAAAAAGAAAATAAAGCAGAGGAGGGAAAAAGATGATAAAACATAGTTTTCAAACCGAATTATGCCGACGATTAGATATTACATATCCTGTCATTCAGGCTGGAATGGCAGGAGGACCAACAACGGCAGAGCTGGTGGCCGGCGTATCAAGAGCCGGGGGATTGGGCACGCTTGGAGCAGCATATATGGAGCCGGAAGCGATTCGCGAAACGGTACGAACCATCCGCCGGCTAACCGATCGCCCATTCGGCGTGAATTTGTTTACGGCTGATATGACAGATGATACATCGCGCGTTCAGGAAGTGCAGCGAATGCTGGACCCGATACGGGATGAATTGGGCATCAAAGCCGGAAAAAAAGCTCTGTATACGCCGAGCAAATTTACGGAGCAGTTTCAAGTGTTGCTTGAGGAAGGCGTACCAATTATTAGTACGGCTTTCGGCATATTGCCGGATGATGCTATGCGTGAAGCCAAGGCGGCACACCGAATCGTGATAACGATGATTACAACAGTTGAGGAAGCAAAGCTTGCTGAAGAAAAAGGATGCGATATTGTTGTTGCTCAAGGAAGCGATGCCGGGGGACATAGGGGAACGTTTGATATTGGCCGGCATCCGTACGGTGCTAATGTCGGTACGTTTTCGCTTGTTCCGCAGGTAGCTGATCAGGTGCGTATCCCGGTCGTGGCGGCCGGTGGAATTATGGATGGCAGAGGATTGGTTGCCGCACTGGCACTTGGAGCACAAGGTGTACAGATGGGCACACGCTTCCTGACGGCGGCGGAGTCAGGTGCGCATCCTGCATACCGGAAGGCGCTGTTAGCTAGCTCGGAGGAAGATACGGTTATTACAAAAGCTTTTTCGGGACGTCCAGCCCGTGGGATTCGCAATGCCTTCATTGACCATGTGGAATCTTCGGGGATAGAGCCGTTACCTTTTCCTACCCAAAATACGGCGACAGGTGATATTCGCCGAGCAGCTGCAATACAGAATGACTCACGCTACCTGTCATTATGGGCCGGACAGGCGACCCGCCTACTGACGGATGGAGAGAGAGCGGAAGCAATTGTTGAACAAGTGATTAAGCAAGCGCAGGAATGGATGGAATAGCTGATAATACAACAGGATGAGCTAGGCAAACATTTGCCTGGCTCATCCTGTTGTAAGGCTACGGCGCGCTGGAGCGTATAATAATTTCTACACGCCGGTTTTGTTCACGGTGTTCCTCTGTATCATTTGGAGCGGTCGGTTTTGTTTTTCCGAACCCTTTTGTTGAGAGTGTAATGCCTTCAAGCCCTGTCATTGTAGCAAGGTAGTGTTCTACAGCTTTGGCTCGTTTTTCCGATAGAGCCAAATTGTATTGTTCGCTTCCTTTACTATCGGTATGACCGTGAATTTCAACGTTTGCTTTGCCTATTTTTTTGAGTTCGCCTGCGATTTGTGCAAGTAGTTTTTCGGCTTCAGGACGCAGGGTATCGCTATTATAATCAAACAATAACTTGTTAGGAAGCCTGAGGGTAATCCCGTCCTTTTCTGGCGTTACTTTGACGTCCGGGTTATTGATGGAAATACTAATTGGAGTACCTGGCTCAATCGGTTTGCCCGGTGTGATTGGAGTACCCGGCTCAATCGGTTTGCCTGGTGTAATTGGAGTACCTGGCTCAATCGGGTTACCTGGTGTAATCGGCTCGCTCTGTTCAGCGCTCGTACTTTTTTCCTCCCCCGTGCAGGCAGAAAGAGAGAAGGCGAGGCTGCAAACAAGCATTATCGTTGCTATTCTTTTGATTAATGCACACATTGCAGAACGACTCCTTTCATTGTTCGTTCTTTCCATTATTACATAGTTGAAATATTTGGTACATGGTTTTGTTTGCGAGCGTAGAAGATTACAATAAAATGAAAAAGGCCCCTGTAACAGAGGCTTTTGGAAGATGATTAGATTAATGTGCCGGAAAATAAATCATTTGAAGAATAAAAATCACGCCAAAAACGTAAAGCAGAGGATGAACTTCTTTTCCTTTTCCACTGACCAATTTCATTAGCGGATACGTAATAAAGCCAGTTGCAATGCCTGTGGCAATACTTGATGTCAGCGGCATGGTAAGAATAATCGCAAACGCAGGAAATGCCTCATCAAATGTTTTCCAGTCGATCCGTGCCAGTCCTTCCATCATGAAGCATCCGACAATGATAAGAACGGGTGCTGTAATGGCCGGCAGGGACGAAATGGCAGAGACGGCAGGAGAAAAGAAAAGAGCCACTAGGAAGAGCATTGCTACGACGAACGAAGTCAATCCGGTTCTGCCGCCCGCAGCCACCCCGGTAGAAGATTCGATATACGCACTTGATGGAGTCGTCCCCAGTGTTGCGCCGACCGTAGTAGCTACGGCGTCAGCCATAAGGGCGGATTTAGCCCGTGGAAGCTTGCCATCCCGGAGCAAGTTCGCTTGTTCGGCCACTCCAATCATTGTTCCTGTCGTATCGAAAATTGTTACCAGAAGAAAAGCGAATACGATGGTGTACAATCCGTGGGAAAAGACACCGCTAACATCCATATCGAATAACACAGGAGCAGGTGGCAAGGATACGACTCCTTCAAATTTTAATAGATCGGTAAAGTATCCGATGAGTGCAGTTATTGCCATACCGATGAACAAAGCGCCATGTACTTTTTTAGCGATAAGGATAAGCGTAATAAAGAGACCGGCCAGTGACAGTAATGCAACAGGTTGATGCAAATCTCCAAACGATACCATCGTAGATTCGTTAGGTACTACAATGCCTGACATTTTCAAGCCCATAAATGCAATAAAAAGACCAATCCCCGATGTAATCCCGTACTTTAACGAAGCCGGAATCGATTGAATTAATGCTTCCCTAAGCGAGGTGAAGGTGAGCAGAAGAAAAATAATACCAGCTAGAAATACGGCGCCAAACACGGTTTGATAGGAAATGCCATGCGTTGCGACGACGCTTGCGAAATAAGCGTTCATGCCCATACCGGGAGCAATGGCGATAGGATATTTGGCGAATAAGGCCATGCATAGTGTGCCTATTGTAGCTGCGATAACAGTAGCCATGAACACCTGGTTAAATGGAACGCCAGCTGAGGATAAAATCGCAGGGTTGACAACCACAATATAGACCATTGTCAGAAATGTAGTAATTCCGGCGATGAATTCGGTCCGTACATCTGTTCCATTTTCTTTTAGTTTAAAAAAATTTTCCATAAAATATCCTCCCAATATGCGAAAAACTCGTAAGTATTTCTTTTATGCAGCTTCGCAAGTTTTTCAAGCAATATGATTTGGAAGAAAGCAGATGACGCTTTCTTACTTTATAACGACATCTATTTTCTTATCCATTGAATAGAAAAATTCCTGACCAAAAACGGGTATAGCAAACACCCATCCGTAGTCAGGAATTTATGGTTCCCTTGTAGAGACCCTCAAACCATATTATCGAGGATATACGAACGATTAATATCAGTATCACATTTTATTGCAAACAACTTGTATATTAAAACAAACGATATTGTTATGTCAAATGAAAATCGTTCGGTTTATTCAACTTTATCTGAAGAAAAGTGTGTTTAGATAAAAATTAAATCATTCCTTGTAGAGTGTGATGAATGCTACAGCTTTCCATCTGATAGTGCAGTACAATGAAGCGTGAGAGCAGACATCCTGCTGGAGCGCAGGGCGTATCCAACCTCTTCTTTTTCTGAAGATCCTGCTTCACCCTGTCGAAATATCAAGCGTAATTTATACAGATAATGTAGAGGTGGTGACAGTATGAGACTGTTAATTCCTAAGCAACATGGTGCCTGGGCGATGCTTATTGTTCCGTTCTGGCTTGGTGTAATGGCTTCCACGTTTTACTTTGGACACCTTTTTCTTTTCATTGGCTGGCTTTTTCTTTATCTGGCCTCTTATGCCGCGTTAATGTTGGCTAAGGGGAGGCAAGCAAATTTATACAAAAAATGGACGACCATTTATCTTAGTCTTGCAGGGCTATTCATTTTTATTCCGGTTTGGCAGCAACCGAAGCTAATCGGATTTGGACTACTCCTGTTGCCGTTTTTTGCGGTAAGTGCATATTACTCCGCAAAAAATTGTGACCGAGCACTCACCAATGATATAAGTGCGATTTTTATATTCTCGTCGTCGGGGGCAGCAAGCTATTTTTATGGTGCAAACCAGTTGGATAAAATCGGCTTGTTCCTCTTTTTCATTTGTTTCTTGTTCTTCCTGGGCAGTGCCTTGTATGTAAAAACGATGATTCGAGAGAAAGGCAATCGAACGTATCGCAATGTGTCATGGGGCTACCATGGTGTGATCGTATGTGCGTGGCTGCTGTTTGGTGAATGGCTTGTATGTTTAGCGTTTCTGCCGAGCCTCTTTCGAGCGTATGCTTTTTATGGGCGTAAATTATCAATACTGCAGGTTGGCATTTATGAGATTGCCAATTCGGCCTTATTTTTTACCATCGTAACACTGGCACTCTCTACAGTATTGTAGAAGCAATAAACGAGGCTGTAATGAATACAGCCCCATAAACGCAACAGATAAATACGGCAACGTTGTTTTTACGAAACATTAGTGGGGCTATCTTTTTGATCTAGAGGAAACTGCATCGTAAAAACAGGGCCTGTTTCTTCGTTTTTTATTCCGATTTTTCCGTGATGAAGGTCGACAATCCTCTTAACAATCGCCAGACCAAGGCCGAATTGCCCGCTTGCTCCTTTACGATAGGGTTCGAAAATCGTCTGAATGTTCTCGGGCGGAATCGGCGGCCCGTCATTGCCGAGTCGCAGTTGGAATGTGTATGCGCCGTCTTCATTTGCTTTTTTTCCTGATATCCAGATTTTTTGCTGTGCATAACGAATCTGATTATCAAGTATATTTTCCAATGCTGTACGCAATTGCTCCTCATCTCCTTCAACATGAATATCAGGTACGTTAATTTCCCATTCCAATTCCGGGCGGCGCCAGCGCAGTCGTTGGACCGTATCCTGGATGATGTTCACCACGCAAACTGAATGGGTTGTAAGCTCCTGTGTTGCCAAATAATCAAGTTTGGTAAGATAGAGGAGCTGCTGGATTTGGCGTTCCAGTCGCTCTGCCTCTTTTTCGATGACTTCGACCGTCTGAGATAGATCTCCGGATGGATAGATGCCATCCTGTATAGCTTGTGTATAGCTTCGAATGACCATAACCGGCGTTTTTAGCTCATGGGATACATTTTGCAGCAGGGTACGCTGTGTCTCATCCTGTTTGACTAATCGGCGACGCATGCGTTCCACCGATTTTGCCAGCCGGCCGATTTCGTCCTTACGGTCCAGCAGCAGCGGTTTATTCCAGTCGCGTTCGGCCAGACGCTGTACATGTTGTTCAATTTGCACAAGCGGGCGAGACAGATATTTGGATAGCCAATAACAAAATGGAAAGCTTGCTAACAAAATCAGGGCAGTCATGCCAAACAATTGACGGATGAGTGAAGAAATAAATTCCCGTTGATACGTATCCAAAGCATAGGATAGAAGAAAAAAGTTCTGTCCTTCCATTTGCTGAACCCGAATAATATAGTATAGCGTTTGTTGGCCAACTTCTGCTTTATATTGTTTGGCCTCTTCTGTTTGAAGCAGAGCTTGTCCCTGTGCGGTGGCCAGAAACTCTGTAGGCAGCCGGGTAAGCGAAGAGGGGGGCGCTATCCACTCCCCATTGACGAATAACAAGTGATGTACGACTCCGTTATCCTTCGTACGGAAAGGTTTCCCTGAGCCTGGGCCATTGTCCTGCCTGTTTGAGATAAGCGTTTGAGCTTCGCTGATTCTCGCATATGTATCCTGTACGAGAAACGGCTGAACAAGCAGGGGAATGAGCAGGATGACGATGCATAATATAATCGTCATCACCCCGGAGAATACGAGCCAGATTTGTACGGCAAGCGGTTTGTTTTTCATGCGCTCGTCATCCTATAGCCATATCCGTATAGTGTTTCAAGGTGTAACTCCGGCATTTTCTTGCGTAATCGGCGTACTAGGTCGTCTACGGCACGATCTGTTCCGAAGTAGTCTGTACCCCAAATACGACTGAGAATTTGCTGGCGGGAGAGAGCCTGTCCCGGATGTTTTGCAAACAGCAGCAGCAAATCCAGCTCTTTAGAGGTTAGCTCGATTGGCTGCTCACCATGATATACCCTGCGCTCCTTTTCCCATACAGTATAGGAGCAAATGCTCAGTGTGTCTGAGATAGGGAGGGTAGATGCAGAAGACGTTTTTCCGTATATGCGCTCCAGCAGCTTTTTGGTGCGAATTACAAGTTCGCGTGGCAGAAACGGTTTAGCAAGATAATCGTCACTGCCCATCTCTAATCCGAGGACCCGGTCCAGGTCGGCATCACGTGCCGAAATAAATATGATCGGAGTATCGGCACACTCGTTTTTTATCTGACTAAGGAGTTCGAATCCGTCTGTATCCGGCAGCATAATGTCGAGAATCCACACATGGGGTTTTTGTGGGATAGCCGCTTTTGCTTCTGTTCCGGTAGTAAATGATGTGACATGCCATCCTTCGTTTTGCAGATAAGAGGTTAACAGTCGATTCAAATTGACTTCATCTTCGACTAGATATACGTGATAAGTCATGCTTCATCCCCCGATGGAAGTTTTATTTTATATAGTTAAGAATAAAGAAAGAGACATGCAGAGGCAACATGTCCCTTTCAAAAGATTAGTGCAGCGAATTAAAGCTGACCGCTGTCCGGCAGTTGCTTTTTCAATTCGTCCACACTGATCCCTTTTTGTTTAGCGATTTGTTCCAGTTTTTCTTCATGCTTTTGCTGCAATTGCTGTTTCAGCTCATCGACGGAAATTCCTTTTTTCTTTGCCATTTGTTCCAGCTTTTCTTCTTTTTTCTGCTTCATTTGCTGCTTCAGTTCACCGACGGAAATGCCTTTTTCTTTTGCTAATTCTTCAAGTTTGCTTTCATCCATTTTTTCGACTTTATGCCAGATACGCACTTGACCAGCAGCCGGTTCATTGGCCTGTTGCTCTGTCGCTGGTTCAGCTGCAAACACGGAGCTCATCGCTGCCAGTGCAACTCCGGTTCCTAATAAAGTGGCATACAGCTTTTTCTTCATCATTTGTTCCTCCTTAATGGTAATGTATGGGTTTGCCTTGTACAATGTATAGAATAGACAGACAATGTGGAAGCAATATCAAAAAAATATGGGAAATTGTAAAAAAAGAGGTGAAAGTATGCATATTAAACATCTGGATCATTTCGTGCTAACAGTAAAAAGTATAGAAGATACACGTCGGTTTTATTGCGAAGTATTAGGAATGAAGCCGGTAACATTCGGAGGCGGGCGAGTAGCACTGCAATTCGGGGAACAAAAAATAAATTTGCACGAAGCGGGCAAGGAGTTCGAACCGAAAGCGGCAAGACCGACGCCTGGTTCCGCTGACTTGTGTTTTATTACTGATACACCTCTGCAACAGGTCATAGCTTATCTGCACTCGGCTGGAATCGAAATCGAAGAGGGGCCTGTCAGGCGTACTGGGGCACTCGGTCCTATCGAGTCCGTCTACATAAGAGATCCCGATAACAACCTCATTGAAATTTCGAATAATGGTGCGACTACATTTGGCACTGGAGCATAGCGGACACGGTGTTTATAGAACATTTAAATTCCCTCCGAAAGAAGTCTCCCACTTCTAAACGT
>NZ_KE952868.1 GCF_000466385.1 Aneurinibacillus aneurinilyticus ATCC 12856 | reverse complement strand
CAGGGTGTCACTGGTTCGAGTCCAGTATGGCTCATCACTGAAAAAGTCGTTTCGCTAGCGAAACGACTTTTTTTGTATGGATAAGTAAATGGGTTATCGCTCAATCTAAGCGCCTGTCCTGTGGAGAACGCTCTCGCAAGTATGGTATACTTAAACAATAAGGATGATAAATTGGAGGGACATATGGCCAAGCAGCAATACGCCCCAAAAAAGAAAAGCAAAATTGTTCCGATTCACATGGGTGCGGACTTCTACTATGAGCGGGCAATGCGCTATCTTGATAAGCTCAATTTTCAAAAAGCGCTGCGTTATTTACGCAAGGCGGTTGAATTCGAGCCGAACAATCCTGAATATTACTGCAGCATGGCCGGCGTACTGGCTGAACTCGGCAAATATGAAGAATCGAATCGAATTCTCTGGCATGTACTGGAGGAAGTCGACCCTTCGTTAGATGAATGTTATTTTTATTTGGCCAGCAATTATGCCAGCATGATGGAATTCGAGTTGGCTGAGCAATATATTCTTCGGTATTTACGAAACGTTCCAGATTCGTTCTATACCGAAGAAGCTGAGGATTTGCTTGATTATATCGAATTTTATTTGCAGAATACACCGCGGGAAACAGAAAACGAAACAGATGTAGAGATTGTTCTGCAGCATGATCGAGCTCGTCGATTGCTTGAAGAAGGGAAGTTCAATGAAGCATCACGTCTTTTACAGACGATAGTGAAGGAGCATTCCGATTTTATCGCTGCCCGAAACAATCTTGCTCTTTGTTACTATTACATGGGCCGTTTTGAGAAAGCGATGGAAACAGTGCAGCAGGTATTGAAGGAAGAGCCTTCTAATATTCACGGTCTGTGTAATCTGGCCGTTTTTTATTCGCACTTTCGACAGCAGGATGAACTAAATGAATTACTCGTTGCCTTGAAGAAAATTGTTCCTTACCATTTCGACCTTGCCTATAAGCTAGCCACTACTCTCGGTATTCTTGGCGAAGATGAAGCCGCGTATTTCCTTTTCCGTAAAATGATTTCGCAGGCTGGACAAGGTGATTTATATATGCTGCATTACACTGCCGTAGCGGCTTACAATACCCGGAGGTGGGATGCCGCAGAAACATTCTGGCGTAAAGTAGAGCGCCTTGATCCTTCTGAAGATATCGCTCCTTATTATTTGAAGCAGATTGAATTGCAGAGGGAGGGGAGACAAGCGCTTGCTGAAGCTTCCTACCATTACCAGATTCCCTTTCAGGAAAACCTTTCTTTTGAAATCACAGGGAGTTCTGCGAATGAGCTTAATGAAGTCATGCAGAATAATCCGTTGATGCGCTCTTCTCTTCTCTGGGCGCTCCGCTTTGGAGATAAAGAGGTGAAGATGCAGGTAATTCAGGCGTTTGAATATATTGCAGATAAAGAAGTTGAGGAAGCTTTACGCGCTTTTTTGATGAATCCTGCTGAAGACGATCAATTGAAGAAGATGGCTATTTTTACATTGCGTAAGATGGGCGCGCCGGAGCCTTATCAGGCAATAATCGGCAATCAGACACAATTTATTGCCTTTCATTTGAATCCAGAACTTCCGGTTTGGACTGAAAAATGGCAACGAGTAGTAGAATGTCTACATAGCCATATGCAGGAACGCTATGATATTTTGAAGCAGCAAGAAGCGCAGGCACTATGGCTAGACTATCTTAGTAAAGCGTATCCGAATGTTCCTGCAATCCGTAAGCAGGAAGCTTGGGCGGCTTCCCTGGAATATGTGGTGGCTAGGCGCCATAATTTTTCTGTTACACAGGAAGAAGTAGCTTCCCGTTACGGAATATCGGTTGCCTCGCTTGCCCGTAATTATAAACTAATTACGACCGTTTGCCGGCTTTGTAAAGAGAAATGATACATTGGAAAAGCGATATCTGTTTTCTTCTTCAGTAAAAAACAAGATACCCCGGTACAATCCGGGGTATCTTCGTGTATATATGAATGGAGTATAATGATATGGCACTTTCATATATGTTTTTTACTTTGCCATACAATGCAATATTGAAACATCGAATAGGATATAAAGGTAGACAATTTGTTCGTTTCGATTTATCATAAAGACATTAAATCGAAATTCTTCGATGAACTAAATCAAGCAGAGTATAGCCTCTGCTTTTGAGGTAAAGATATAGTATGATTAGGAGGTAGTAAGATGAGCGAGGAAAAAATCTATGATGTAATTATTGCTGGTGCCGGTCCAGCTGGTATGACGGCAGCTGTGTATACATCTCGTGCCAATATGAGCACGCTAATGATCGAGCGAGGAATCCCGGGTGGTCAGATGGCAAACACGGAAGAAATCGAGAATTATCCAGGGTTTGAATCTATTCTTGGCCCAGACTTATCCACCAAAATGTTCGAGCATGCCAAAAAATTTGGAGCCGAGTACCAATATGGCGATATTAAAGAAATTATAGATGGAAATCCGTACAAAACAGTAAAAGTAGGCGATAAGGAATTCAAAGCAAAATCCGTCATTATCACTACTGGAGCTGAGCATCGTGAGTTGGGCGTCCCGGGTGAGAAGGAATTCTCAGGCCGCGGCGTATCCTACTGTGCAGTATGTGATGGTGCATTCTTCAGAGGTAAAGAGCTGGTTGTTGTCGGTGGTGGAGATTCTGCGGTTGAAGAAGGCGTGTTTCTGACCCGTTTTGCTACGAAAGTGACTATTGTGCATCGGCGCGATGAATTGCGTGCACAGAAAATTCTGCAAAAGCGTGCATTTGAAAATGAAAAAGTAGAATTCATCTGGGATACCGAGGTCAAAGAAATCCGTGGGGAAGGTGTCGTAAAATCAGTATTGCTCCACAATAGAAAAACGGGCGAGGACACGGAATTCAAGACGGATGGAGTATTTATCTACGTAGGTATGGATCCGCTCTCTCAAGCAGCGAAAAACCTGGGTATTACAAATGCTGCCGGATATATCGAAACGGATGAGCGCATGGCGACGTGCGTACCTGGCATTTTTGCAGCAGGTGATGTGCGGGAGAAAACGTTGCGTCAGGTTGTAACTGCGACAGGAGATGGAGCAGATGCAGCTCTTTCAGCTCAGCACTATGTGGAAGAACTGAACGAAAAAATCCAGGAAGAAAGCTCCAAGGTTACTCAATAAAGTAAAGCTTCTATCAGCGGGGCTTTCTTCACCCTTCGCTGATGGTTAGTTGCACTTAGCTTGGGCTTAGGGCAGTTATCCTCCACGGAGTGTACGCGAAGTGGGGGATAACGGTCCGTTGAACTAGGATAAAAGGTCATAAACTTTTAATCGCGTTGTAACATTACTGAAATATGAGGGGTGTATAGTAAAGATAATTAATTGACCCCTTTTATAATAGTAACCTTTAACGCAGACAGTACTGTCTGCGTTCTTTTTTTGTATTAGGAAGCGGGATATGCTTTAATAAAGAAAAGAGCCAGTTTGCCGTAAGGGATATCTTTTTGGGTAGGAAGTGAATAAGATAATGGAAAAACAGATGAATGAGATTAACTTGCTGATTATTACCGGCATGTCCGGCGCGGGCAAAACGGTTGCCATTCAAAAACTTGAGGATTTAGGCTTCTTTTGTGTGGATAACCTCCCGCCGGTTCTCATTCCGAAGTTTGCGGAATTGATTGACCAATCCGGGGGACGCATTCAGAAGGTAGCATTGGTCATCGATTTACGCGGTCGAGAATTCTTCGATGCACTGGCCGAATCGCTTGAACGTATTCACGAGATGGAGAATATAACGTATCAAATTATCTTTTTGGATGCCAGTGATCAGACGCTTGTACAGCGTTATAAGGAAACGCGCCGTAATCATCCGCTCGCGCCAAATGGCTTGCCGCTTGATGGTATTCATGCAGAACGCCGCTTGTTGGAAGAACTCAAGGGCCTTGCTAGTCTAATCATTGATACGACGCATTTAAAGCCTGTGTTATTGAAAGAAAAAATAAGCCAGATTTTTAGCCAAATGAATCAGAATCTAACCGTTATCGTTCAGTCATTCGGCTTTAAATTCGGCATTCCAATTGACGCCGATCTTGTATTCGATGTTCGTTTTTTGCCTAATCCGCATTATGTGGAAACATTGCGGCCCAAAACAGGGAAAGAAGCGGAAGTATCCGATTATGTATTCAAATGGGATGTATCGCAGGAGTTTCTTGCCAAACTTGCGGATTTTATTGATTTTACACTTCCTCACTATCAGCAGGAAGGAAAGGCCCAGCTTGTTATCGGTATTGGTTGTACCGGAGGTAAACACCGTTCTGTGGCCATCGCTGAGTATTTAGGTCAGCGTTATCAAGATCAATATAATGTTCGCATAACGCATCGGGATATAGAGAGAGGCCGCTCATAGAGGTGTAGAATGAAAAGAAATATAGAAAAACCCCGTGTGGTGGTAATAGGGGGAGGAACAGGATTGTCTGTTCTGCTTCGCGGCTTGAAAAAACAGCCGATCGACATAACTGCGATTGTGACAGTAGCGGATGATGGGGGAAGTTCCGGACGGTTGCGCTCCGAACTCAGGATGCCACCTCCGGGAGATGTACGCAATGTCTTAATCGCGCTTGCAGATACTGAGCCGTTACTTGAAAGCTTGCTCCAGCACCGATTCGTTAATGGCAACGGGCTAGCCGGGCACTCTATTGGCAACCTGTTGATTGCAGCACTAACGGAGATTAGTGAGGGCGATTTCGTCATGGCAATTGAGCAGCTTAGCAAGGTATTAGCGGTTCGTGGGCGTGTGTTACCAGCGGCGAACCATTCTATTGTACTGCATGCGGAGATGCAGGATGGCACAATCGTTTCCGGAGAATCTATTATCCCTAAGGCAGGTAAGCGAATTAAACGAGTTTTTATTGATAAGGGCGTAGAACCGTTGGCAGAAGCCATTGAAGCGCTTGCAGAAGCGGATGCGATTCTTATCGGACCCGGAAGTCTGTATACAAGCGTACTGCCCAATTTGCTTGTGCCGGGTATTGTGCAGGCGATTAGGGAAAGCAAGGCTGTCAAAGCATATATCTGCAATGTAATGACGCAGCCGGGTGAGACGGACGGGTATACGGCTGAAGATCATATTCAAGCCATTCACGATCATGTAGGCAACTCCCTGTTTCAGTATATCATTGTCAATAGCGGGGAAATTAGTGATGAAGTGCGATCATTATATGCAGAGAAGGGCTCGGAGCCTGTAACGTACTCTATGGAGAAATTGTCCGCAAAAGGATACCATATTATTGCCGATAATTTGTTAGTGTACGATGAATTCTTGCGCCATAATGCTTCTAAACTGAGTAAAATTATTGTAAATGTAATCGGTGCGAAAGAATGAGGTGATGGCGGTATGTCTTTTGCTGCACAAACAAAAAAAGAACTGACTCAATTGGAAGCGCCCGCCTGCTGCGATAAAGCTGAGCTTACGGCACTCATTCGCATGAACGGCTCTTTGCAGTTCGGCGGAAAACGCTTCGTATTGGATGTATCAACAGAAAATGCGGCAATTGCGCGCCGTATTTATTCGCTAGTCAAAGAGATTTTTAAGATTCATGCAGAGCTTCTTGTTCGTAAGAAGATGAGACTAAAGAAGAATAATGTATATCTTGTTCGTATTCCGCAGCAAGCCAGAGAGATTCTTGAGGAGCTTGGCATCATGAGGGAAGGAACGTTTCATTACGGCATTTCTTCTAATATTGTGAAGAATGATTGCTGCAAGCGCGCATATTTGCGCGGAGCGTTTCTTGCGGGCGGATCGGTAAACCATCCAGAAGCATCGAGCTATCACCTGGAGATTTTCTCCTCTCATCAGGAGCATTGCGAAGATTTGGTTAGTCTGGCAAATTGTTTTGGTTTAAACGCCCGAAGTATTGAGCGGAAAAAAGGACATATTATGTATATTAAGGAAGGCGAAAAAATTGCCGAATTCCTGCGGATTATTGAAGCTCACCAGGCGTTGTTCTTCTTTGAAGATGTGCGCATCATAAAGGAAATGAAAAATTCGGCCAATCGCCTTAATAACTGCGACATGGCTAACCTTAATAAAACGGTGGCTGCGGCGATGCAGCAGATTGAAAATATTATGCTCATCGATCGACATCTCGGTCTGTCGAATTTACCGGACAGACTTCGCGAGGTAGCAGAGCTTCGTCTTCAATATCGGGATATGAACCTGGCCGAATTAGGGGAGATGATACCTAGTGGCAAGGTAAGCAAATCCGGTATTAATCATCGTTTGCGAAAAATTAATGAAATCGCGGCGAAATTGCGGGAAAATGAGGCAAAATCATAAGATTAATCCCTATAATCATGTTATAATGAAACAAATTCAGTTTGTAGAGGGTGGGGAAGCATACATGCACGCGCAGGAAAGCGTTGTTGTCAATTTAAGAACTGGTCTGCAAGCGCGGCCGGCTGCTTTTTTCGTCCAGGAAGCGAATCGCTATGCAGCGGATGTATTTATCGAAAGAGATAACAAAAAGGTAAATGCGAAAAGCATCATGGGTGTAATGAGCCTTGCCGTTGGAAGCGGCGTAGAAATTACAATCATAGCCGAAGGCTCTGACGCTGAAGAGGCTGTAAAAAGCCTTGCACAGATGGTACAGCGAGAAGAGTAGAATAAGGAAAAACCAGCAGTCGATTCTGCTGGTTTTTTCATTGCAAATGCGCTATGTTTCGGGCAGCCGTTCCCAAGCTCGTGCATCAGCGGGAGATAAAGAAAGCCCCCGCCAATCATAGGTTGATTTTATAGAACGTCAGGATCCTTTTTACTCAGACTTTCGATTACACGGTCAATAAGGCCGTATTCTTGTGCCTCCTGTGCGCTCATGAAATAATCGCGGTCCGTATCTTTTTCCACACGTTCGAGTGGTTGGCCAGAACGTTCGGCAATGATGCGGTTCAGGGAATCACGCATCTTCAGGATACGAGTGGCAGCGATTTGGATGTCGGATGCCTGCCCCTGTGCGCCGCCGAGTGGCTGATGAATCATAACTTCACTGTTCGGAAGTGCATAGCGTTTTCCGGGCGCGCCGGCTGTCAGGAGGAATGCGCCCATTGAAGCAGCCATACCTACACAAATTGTTGATACATCCGGTTTGATGAACTGCATAGTGTCATAGATGGCCATACCCGAGGTAATCGAACCTCCTGGGCTATTGATGTACAGACTGATGTCTTTATCAGGGTCCTCGGCTGCCAGGAACAAGAGTTGGGCTACTACGCTATTAGCTACCTGATCATTGATACCTGTGCCAAGGAAAATAATGCGGTCCTTTAGAAGACGAGAATAGATATCGTATGCTCTTTCACCGCGATTCGTTTGTTCGATGACTGTGGGAATTAAGTTCACTGATATTTCCTCCTCTCGTAATTGTATCTATATAGTACAACAAAGGTCAAAAAAGGTCAAATAAAAACCTCCGTACTATACTCTCTTCAGTTATATGCTTTTTTCCCATAAATTAATCACGGTAAACGAAGTTTGACCGCATAACATTGCTAAAAAAGTCGTATGTTCTCTTCTGCATATTCTATATTTACAAGCGAAGCCTGCCCTGCAATTGTTCAGTTTGTCGACTTATACGACTTTCCCGGAACCTTTGTCGAAAACGAAGCATAATATAAAAAAGTGTGTAATAATAAACAAAATTCAGCATAACTATGTATTTATCAACGTGAAAGGGGTCATGACTAATGATGCAATATGATGAATATATCGGAAAAATGGTACAATTAAAGTACAGCGATTTGGATGGGGAAATCGTATGCGCCGTAGGGCACATTCTTTATACGTTAAAAAACCGGGCATTTGTATTTCAAACATGCGAGGAAGGGCGGCAATCCATCGTATATAACCGACATGTACTCCACATTCGGGAAGCAGGCGCGCTGCTTGACTATAGCGACCCGGAGATTACCCCGGATCACTTCGCTTAAATTCCAAACCGAACGCGAGGGGATTTTCTTGAAACAATCGTTTTCATTAGTAAGAGAAGAAGGATTGACGATTCGCGGCGATATTTTTATTAAAGACGACACGCAGGAATACAGCCGAAAACCCGTCGTGATTGTTTGCCATGGATTTAAAGGCTTTAAAGATTGGGGCATGTTTCCGCGCATTGGAGAATATTTAGCGGAACAGGGATTTGCCGCTATTACGTTCAACTTCTCTGGCAACGGGGTTGGGGAAGATTTGGAGAACTTTACTGAACTTGAAAGATTCGGTCGTAATACATACCAGCAGGAGCTGGGCGATCTCGATTTTCTTGTGCAGCAGATTAAGCATAGCGGTCTGCCGCTTGCAAATCGTATGGACCCGTATCGCATTGGAATGATGGGCCATAGTAAAGGTGGCGGCGACACCCTTCTATATGCTTCTTCCTATCCAGATGTTCTGCGTGCAGTGGTAACCTGGAACGGTATTGCACATGTAGATATTTTCGGAAGCGATGTACGCAAGCAGGCGGAAGAAGAGGGTACCGGTTATGTAGTAAATGGTCGAACGGGACAGAAGATGCCGATTGAAAAGATTGTTTTTGACGATATAGATGCCAATGCTAGACAGTATGACTTGCTCAATTGTGTAGCACAGATGGATGTCCCTTTGCTTATCGTGCAAGGGCGGGAAGATTTCGCACGGCTTGTTAAAGGTGCAGCAAGCCTAAAAGAACATGCAAAACAGGCTATTCTTTACTGGGTTGACGGAGCAGGCCATACGTTTAATATGGTGCATCCGCATAAGGAGGATACATCAGAATTTCTTGAAGCGCTTGAGATAACAGCTAAATTCTTTCAAGAGCATCTTTGAAATTAGACGGAAGAAGAAGGAGACGGCAGATATGCTGTCTCTTTTTTATATACATCTTCACGCCTGGCTGGGGTAAAAAGTGGCCTTGCGGTCCCGCCTGGCTGGGGCAAAAAGCGGTCCTCTACGCTTCGGGGCGGGAGACGAACCGACGCCCGTTTGGGGCACGGTGTGGTGGCGATCTACTCTGGATTATACTGGATAATCAACACCCTTGATACATCTTATTTGATAAATGGACACATTTTTGTGGCGGGGGGTAAGAAAAGACACGCCCGCCTTTCTTCTGTCGGCTCGCAGGGCGCATCCACTCCTGCTACCCTGTCAAAAGATCAAGTGTAATTTAACACAAATGATATTGATAATCTTTATCAAATAGGATAAGATAAGGACAAGAAAATAAAAGAGCGACACATAAAGGAGGGACAGAGTGTGGCGTACGTAGTGATTGGCGCGGACAGATTGGGAAACATTAACGCGCTGCTGGAAGAAAAACTGGACGGGGAGCTTATTCATGTATCAGGAAGAAAGAAAAAGGATCAAAATTACTCGTTGCCGCAGTTAGTCAAGGGGGTCATCGTGTTTACGGATTACATAAATCACAACCTGGCCAAACGGGTTAAAGCGGACGCTAAGAAACGCAATGTGCCGATTGTGTTCGCAAAACGTTCTGTCAGTCATCTCGAATGCACGCTTGAGCAGATGATGGTCTGTCAGCAAGAAGGATGCGATCGTCCCTGTACCCGCAATCGTTCGTTTCATGCTACTGTATAAAGAGAAGTGCGAAATGCGAGCAGGATATAACAAGTGCAAAAACGTGTAGTCTATCGCACCAACGAAGCTACAGAGCGAGACGGATTGTAAAATAGATAGAGAAGAGCGGAAGCGTATGAAGCTTTCGCTCTTTTTCAATGGATAAGAAGATAATTCATTATGTTATGGAACAGCGAAAGTCCTATATTATGTAGGTAAAAAGAGAGTAAA
This sequence comes from Aneurinibacillus aneurinilyticus ATCC 12856, assembly GCF_000466385.1. Lineage (GTDB taxonomy): Bacteria > Bacillota > Bacilli > Aneurinibacillales > Aneurinibacillaceae > Aneurinibacillus > Aneurinibacillus aneurinilyticus. The sequence goes on along the minus strand of NZ_KE952868.1, from coordinate 17,367 downwards.
TATGTCCCATATATCATTTTTTGTAATTGGCAGGATATTTGCTAGCGAAATTTGTTGTAAATTGTTATATAATAAAACTAAGAGAAAAAAAGTTTTACAGAAAAGAAGGTGATGCCCGATGCAAATGGGGTTCGGTTTATACCAGCAGCAGACATTGAAGTTAGTCATGACACCTGAATTGCGACAGGCAATAACCATTCTTCAATATTCTGCCGTCGATTTGCTTGATTTTCTCCGTCAGCAAGCTACAGAGAATCCGATTCTTGATTTGTCCGAGAAAACAGCACGAGAGATGTCATCTGTGGATTCGACTATGCAAAAAGAGACGAACAAGCAAAACGATATTGACTGGAAAGATTATATTCGAGCCAATGCTACAGGGGATGAGACGTATTATCAACGTGGGAGCGTACCGGCGCAGGATTACGATCCGTTTAATTTCATCTCTGCAGGAGGAACGACATTAGAGGAACATCTACTGGAGCAGGTGTCCATGCTGAAGAATGTGACGCCACTTGAGAAGCGCATTCTGAACTTCCTTATCGGAAACCTCAATGAAAACGGTTACTTGACAATTACAGAGACGGAAGCGGCAGATATATTAAACACGGATACCCAAAAAATTGAAGAGATGATTTGGCTTTTGCAAGCGCTGGATCCTGTTGGAGTAGGCGCCCGTTCGCTTGCGGAATGTCTTTTGCTTCAGCTAAGAGATGAGCCGGAAGAGCATACGCTGGCGATTGCTATTGTAGAATACCACTTGGAGGATCTGGCGGAGAAACGCTATCAGAAAATCGCTACCTCTTTAGGTGCTACACCACAGGAGGTACAGCAGGCGGCTGACTATTTGCGCACCTTGAACCCGCGCCCGGGTGCTGAGTTCGCGCAGGGAACTCCCCGCTATATTGTGCCGGATGTTACCGTAGAGAAAGTGGAGAATGAATATGTCGTCATGGTGAATGAAGGCAGCATGCCAAATTTAACGATTAATCGTTTTTATCAACAAATGTTGCAGAAGAATGAGGCTGACTCTGCACAACGTTATATTCAAGATAAACTTAATTCCGCGCTCTGGCTCATTCGTAGCATTGAACAGCGCCGGATGACACTATATAAAGTTACGCAAGCAATTGTAGAAGAACAACAAAGCTTTTTCGAGAAGGGGATCACAGGCTTGAAGCCGATGACGCTTCGTGATATTGCCGAGAAGGTGGATTTGCATGAATCTACAATCAGCCGGGCGACCAGCAACAAATACGTACAGACACCGCGCGGATTGTTTGAATTGAAGTATTTCTTTACAACCGGCTTGAACCGGGCTGATGGGGGAGAAGCTTCTTCTGTAGTAACCATTAAAGAGAAGATTAAGGCAATGGTGGACGCGGAGGACAAGAAGAAACCTCTTTCTGATCAGAAGATTACGGATTTACTTGTTAAAGAAGGCATCGAAATCTCCCGTCGTACTGTGGCAAAATATCGGGAAGAATTAAATATTGATTCTTCATCAAAACGGAAGCGCTTTTAATTAGAATAGTGTGTTTTTTGGCGCAAAACACACTTTTATGTTTGAACAAAGAAAGGGAAGGCGTATGGGAATACAACGTAAGCCGTTTCGCATTACGATCTACACAAGAGAAGGATGCGGATTATGCGACAAAGCGAAGGAGAAGGTTGAACGGACGGCAAAAGATTATCCGATTGAAGTGGAAATGGTAGATATTGCACAGGACAAATCTTTAGAGGAAGCATATGGACATCTTATTCCTGTGATTTATATTGATGGGGAGAAGACATTCGTTTCTAAAGTCACAGAGTTGTGGCTACGCCGTGAATTAGAGCTGCGCTCTGATAGGCTTTCTTGAAAAAAGTGAAAAAATTTGATATAGTAAATATCGACAATAAAGTGCCTGTATTAATGCAGGCATTCTTTTATACGATTGATGGGACATAAAATAACTTATAGGGACTTTTTTTGTCCCTAGGAAGGTGAAGATGTTGACTGGCTCAAACTGGACCTCATTACTTCAACGAATGGCTCCTGAGGTTGTTACCATCATCGAAAACCGCTATAAGGTACTGCGTCAAATTCGCTTATTGCAGCCGGTTGGCCGACGTGTGCTTGCAGAAGTAATGCAGAGCACGGAAAGGATTATCCGGCGGGAGGTTGAATTTTTGCGCGAGCAACAGCTTATTGATTCTAACCGTACTGGGATGTTTGTCACACCAGATGGAGAGAATATGATTGAAGCGTTTCATCCGTTTTGGAAAGATGTAGGTGGAATAAGTCTACTGGAAACAGAAGCAGCCAGCCGGCTTTCCGTACGGAAAGTTCTTATTGTACCAGGCGATGCGGATGAGAGCGAATGGACAAAGGATGATATGGCAAGGCAGGCTGCAGGAGAGATGTCTCGCATATTGACCGATAATATGGTGATTGCAGTCGCCGGAGGAAGCTCGGTCGCACGTATGGCTCACTATGTTCAGCCAACGGCGGAAGCAAGTAACATAACGTTAGTTCCGGCACGGGGAGCACTCGGTGAAGAAGTGGATCTTGAATCCAATACAGTCACCGTCCGAATGGCCCGCAATCTGGAGGCTACCTATCGTCTATTGCATTTACCCGATATTTTAGAGGAAGAAACACTGCGCAATATTCAGCGAGATCCCGGGATTTCCGGGGTGCTGGATTTGATTCAGCAAGCCAGGGTGCTTGTACATGGAATCGGCGAAGCAGAAGAAATGTCGTATAGGCGTGGTTTGAGTGAGGACATTGTCCACATACTAAAGGAGAAAAACGCTGTCTCTGAGGTTTTCGGTTATTACTTCAACGATCTTGGCGAGATGGTCTACCGCATGAATACGGTAGGTATGCAGATGGAACATGTTCATACACTTGATACAATACTTGCGATTGCTGGTGGTAAGAGTAAGGCAAGAGCGATTTTGTCTTATATTCGAAATCGTGAAAATTATGTACTGGTCACCGATGAGGCTGCCGTGCGAGAGATGTTTGCTTTATTGGAAAGTAGAGAATAAGCGTTGCTTTTACGGAACGCTTTGTAAATATAAAGAGGAGGATGAATTATGACGAAGATTGCGATTAACGGTTTTGGCCGTATTGGACGTAACGTAGTGCGAGTGGCTTTGCAGGATCCGAAAGTGGAAGTGGTAGGTATTAATGATTTAACCGATGCCGCAACACTAGCCCATCTTTTCAAATACGATTCCGTACACGGTACTTACCATGAGGATGTGCGTGTAGAGGAGGATGCGATTGTTGTCGGGGATCGGAGAATTAAAGTGTCTGCTGAGCGCGATCCGGCTAATCTTCCATGGAAAGAGTGGGGGGTAGACGTTGTTGTAGAATCAACAGGGCGTTTTACGAAACGCGAAGACGCGGCAAAACACCTGGAGGCAGGTGCAAAAAAGGTTATCATTTCCGCTCCGGCTAAAAATGAAGACATTACCATTGTGCTTGGGGTGAACGAAGATAAATACGACCCGGCCAACCACCATGTTATTTCCAATGCATCCTGCACAACGAATTGTTTGGCCCCGTTTGCGAAGGTATTGCAGGAGAAATTCGGCATTCGCCGTGGTTTGATGACAACGGTACATGCATACACAAATGACCAGCAAATTCTTGACCTGCCACATAAAGACTTGCGTCGTGCTCGTGCAGCGGGCATGTCCATTATTCCTACCTCTACCGGTGCTGCCCGTGCAGTTGCGCTAGTATTGCCGGAATTGAAAGGAAAACTGAACGGTTTTGCGATGCGTGTGCCTACACCGAATGTATCGGTAGTAGACCTGGTGGCAGAGTTGGATAAAAACGCATCCGCTGAGGAGATTAATGAGGCATTAAAGCATGCGGCTGAGAATGAGCTAAAAGGTATTCTTGGCTATTCCGAAGAGCCGCTTGTATCACGTGATTATAATGGAGATCCGCATTCTTCTACCATTGATGCATTATCCACAATGGTCATTGAGGGTAATATGGTCAAGGTTGTATCATGGTATGATAATGAATGGGGTTATTCAAATCGTGTGGTAGATTTAATTGATTATGTCGCCAAAAAAGGGCTATAAATAAGAAAAAGTGTGGTAGATTAGACGAATTATGTTGCAAATAAAGGTGCATAACAGCTAAAATAAATACGGTTATAAGAAAAACTCGCGGGCGTTGTCGGTCTTTTTCGCCCGCTGTGCCATGTGCTCCACAGGGAAAAAAGCAGTGTTTGGCACACGCCTCGCCCGTTTTTCAAGCGATACTTTCTTATACGATAAAAAAAGGGGAGGGAACGAGTATATAGTCCCCCCTTTTTTTCTTGCATGGTCTATGGTCGGAATTTTAGAAATAAGGTCCAGCCGTATTGATTTCTAATTCTAAACCTGTTCTTATGATGTAGAAGAAGAATGAAGGTTTCATGAGATATAGGAGGGTTATCTGTTATGAACAAGAAGTCTGTTCGCGATGTTGATGTAAAAGGAAAGCGCGTATTTTGCCGCTTCGACTTCAACGTACCGATGGAGGAAGGCCATATTACGGATGATACACGCATCCGTGCCGCGCTTGCGACTATCGAATACCTCATGCAGAACGGTGCACGTGTCATCATGTCTAGCCATCTTGGTCGTCCGAAAGGTCAAGTCGTAGAGGAATTGAGATTAGACGCAGTAGCGGCTCGTCTTTCCCAGCTTCTCGGCCAGCAGGTAAAGAAAATGAACGATGTGTATAGTGATAAAGTAAAAATGGAAGCCGACAAGCTGCAAGATGGAGAAGTTATGCTGCTGGAAAATGTTCGTTTCCATCCAGGCGAAGAAAAGAACGATGAAGAGCTGGCCAAGCAATTCGCGTCGTTGGCAGACCTTTTTGTAAACGATGCGTTCGGAACGGCGCACCGCGCTCATGCATCGACGGCAGGTATAGCCCAGCATGTTGAAGGGGTCGCCGGTTTTTTGATGGAAAAAGAAATCGAATTCCTGGGCAAAGCCATTTCCCAGCCGGAGCGTCCGCTTACCGCTATTATCGGTGGTGCTAAGGTAAAGGATAAAATTGGCGTCATTGAAAACCTATTGGAGAAAGTGGATAATTTAATTGTAGGCGGCGGTCTTTCCAATACGTTCATTAAAGCGGAAGGATACGATGTAGGTGATTCTCTGCTTGAAGAAGAAAAAGTAGAGTTGGCCAAATCGTTTATGGAAAAAGCAAGACAAAAAGGCGTACGATTCCTTATTCCGATTGATGTGGTGATCGCGGATAAGTTCGCAAATGACGCCAATACGAAAGTAGTGGGTGTAGATTCCATCCCGGGAGGCTGGCAGGCGCTTGATATTGGGCCCAAAACGATTGAGCTGTACAAGAATGCCGTCCTTGAGTCCAAAACTGTGGTCTGGAATGGACCGATGGGCGTATTCGAGATGGATACATTTGCAGAAGGAACAAATGCAATCGCTCACGCACTGAAGGAAGTAAAGGGTACGACTATTATTGGCGGCGGAGACTCGGTCGCTGCTGTGGAAAAAGCGGGTGTAGCAGAAGCGATGACGCATATTTCAACAGGTGGAGGCGCTTCGCTCGAATTCATGGAAGGAAAAGAGCTTCCAGGCGTGGCAGTCTTGGCAGATAAGTAAGGAGTTGAGATAAGAATGCAAAGAACACCTATTATTGCAGGAAACTGGAAAATGCATAAAACAACAGATGAGGCGCGCGAATTTGCACATGTTGTCCGTTCACTTTCGCCTGATGGGAAAGTGGATACTGTTATCTGCGCCCCATTTACCTCATTAAATGTATTGGTGCAGGAACTTCAAGAATATCCGGTTGCTGTAGGAGCCCAGAATATGCATTGGGAAGAGTCAGGCGCCTATACAGGAGAAATTAGCCCAGGTATGCTCACAAATCTTGGTGTACAGTATGTAATTATCGGACATTCCGAGCGCCGTGAATATTTCGCGGAAACGGATGAAACAGTAAACAAGAAAACGAAAGCAGCATTCGCGCATACATTAATTCCTATTGTCTGTGTAGGTGAAAACCTCGAACAAAGGGAGAGCGGAAAAACAAAAGAATGGGTGCGTGAGCAAGTGCTGCGGGCCGTGGAAGGCTTATCGAGTGAACAGGCGAAGCAGCTTATTATCGCCTATGAACCGATCTGGGCCATCGGAACAGGCAAGTCGTCCTCTGCGGAGGATGCGCAGGATGTAATCTCATTTATTCGTGGTACAGTGGAAGATGCATTTGATGCCCAAGTAGCGGCACAAGTACGCATCCAATACGGCGGCTCGGTTAAACCCGATAACATCGCCACATATATGGAACAGCCGGACATCGACGGCGCGCTTGTTGGGGGGGCAAGTCTGACCCCGGAATCTTTTCTTCAATTGCTAGAAGGAGCGCTAGGAGGCAGGAAGTAATATGAATCGACCAAAACCAGTAGCACTCATTATTATGGACGGGTTTGGGTACAGGGAAGAAGATTATGGTAATGCCATTCGGCAGGCAAAGACACCGAACTTCAACAAATACTGGAACGAATATCCACATACGCTGCTTGGCGCCAGTGGACTCGCTGTCGGACTTCCTGAGGGACAGATGGGTAACTCGGAAGTTGGACACTTGAATCTAGGGGCAGGACGCGTTGTCTATCAGGATTTGACACGTGTAACAAAAGCGATTAATGAAGGCACATTCTATGAGAATGAAACATTGCTGCGCGCTATGCAGTATGCGCGTGACAACAATACGGCGCTTCACTTATACGGCCTGCTGTCGGATGGAGGCGTACATAGCCATATTAACCATCTGTTTGCTCTTCTGGAGCTGGCCAAAAAAGAGAATTTGGAACGCATCTATATCCACGCATTTCTGGACGGACGTGATGTGGCGCCGGATAGCGCGGTTGGATATATTGAAGAACTGCAGGAGAAAATAAAAGAAATCGGCGTTGGTCATATTGCGACGGTACAAGGACGTTACTATGCAATGGACCGTGATAAACGCTGGGAACGTACGGAAAAATCGTATCGTGCTATGGTATATGGGGAAGGACCAAAATTTACGGATCCAATTGAAGCGGTACGTGAATCGTACGAGCGTAGCGTATATGATGAGTTCGTTATGCCGACAGTAATTACCGATGCACAGGGTACGCCGCTTGCGACGGTAAAAGACAATGATAGCGTCATTTTCTTTAACTTCCGTCCTGATCGTGCCATTCAACTGTCACAGGTGTTTACTAACGAAGACTTCCGTGGTTTTGATCGTGGAGAGAAACGGCCAAAAAATTTATTTTTTGTCTGCATGACCAAATTCAGCGAAAGTGTTCAGGGATATGTTGCATACAAGCCGGCAAACCTTGATAATACGCTAGGTGAAGTACTGACCCAGAACAATCTGCGCCAATTGCGCATTGCAGAGACAGAGAAATATCCGCACGTTACTTTCTTCTTCAGTGGTGGCCGTGAAGCTGAATTCGAAGGCGAAAAACGGATTCTGATTAACTCGCCGAAAGTAGCGACATATGACCTGAAGCCAGAGATGAGCATTTATGAAGTAACGGATGCATTATTGGCTGAGATTGAGCAAGATGTTCACGATGTTATCATTCTTAACTTCGCCAATTGTGACATGGTAGGCCACTCTGGAAAGATGGAGCCGACGATTAAGGCGGTGGAAGCGGTAGACGAATGCGTGGGTAAGGTTGTCGAAGCTATTGTCGCTAAAGGCGGCGTATCCCTTGTGACCGCCGATCATGGCAATGCGGATCTTATGCTGGATGATAAAGGAAATCCAATTACATCACATAGTACATATCCGGTTCCGTTCATTCTAACGAAGCGGGGTTTGGAGCTGCGTGAAGGCGGTATTCTGGCCGATATTTCACCGACCATTCTAAAGCTGCTTAATATAGAACAGCCTAAAGAAATGACAGGCAAGCCGTTATATTAAAATAAAGATACATTCTACATATTAACAAGGAGATGAATAAACATGACCATTATTTCTGATATCTACGCACGCGAGGTTCTCGACTCCCGCGGTAATCCAACAGTGGAAGTAGAAGTATACCTTGAATCTGGTGCTATGGGGCGCGCCATGGTTCCTTCCGGCGCTTCCACAGGTGCTCACGAAGCGGTGGAATTACGTGATGGTGAAAAATCCCGTTATCTGGGTAAAGGTGTACTGAAAGCCGTGGATAACGTAAACAATATCATTGCTCCAGAGCTGGCAGGATTCGATGCGCTGGATCAAGTGGGAATTGATAATCTGCTGCTTGAGATGGACGGTACAGAGAACAAGGGCAAGCTAGGTGCCAACGCTATTCTTGGCGTTTCTATGGCGGTTGCACGCGCGGCGGCTGAAGCGATGGGTGTTCCGCTCTATACGTACCTTGGCGGATTCAATGCGAAAACATTGCCGACTCCTATGATGAACATTCTTAATGGCGGCGCCCATGCTGACAATAATGTGGACATCCAGGAATTCATGGTAATGCCAGTAGGTGCAGAAAGCTTCGCACATGCGCTCCGTATGGGTGCTGAAATTTTCCATAACCTTAAGGCTGTGTTGAAGGAAAAAGGTCTAAATACAGCAGTAGGTGACGAAGGTGGATTTGCGCCGAATCTGTCTTCTAATGAGGAAGCTTTGCAAACGATTATTGCTGCCATTGAAAAAGCAGGCTATAAACCGGGTGATGATGTAATGCTTGCGCTCGACGTAGCGTCAACGGAAGTGTACAAGGATGGAAAGTATGAATTGGCCGGTGAAGGCATTACGAAAACGACAGATGAAATGATCGACTACCTGGAAATGCTTGTAAACAAATATCCGATTATCTCCATCGAAGATGGTCTTGCTGAAGACGATTGGGAAGGCTGGAACAAGCTGACACAGCGCATCGGTGATCGTGTGCAATTGGTAGGTGACGATTTGTTCGTAACGAACACGACTCGCCTTTCTCAGGGCATTGAGCAGGGAACTGCTAATTCTATACTAATCAAGGTAAATCAAATTGGTACACTTACTGAGACGTTTGATGCGATTGAGATGGCGAAGCGTGCAGGTTATACAGCAGTTATCTCTCACCGTTCCGGAGAAACAGAAGACTCCATCATCGCCGATATCGCCGTAGCCACTAACGCTGGTCAGATTAAAACGGGTGCACCTTCCCGTACTGACCGTGTTGCGAAGTACAACCAGCTTCTCCGCATCGAAGATGAGCTAGCATATATTAGCAAATATGCAGGTCGTACTGCATTTTATAATGTAAAAAAATAAATGTACAATCAAAAAGACCTGCCTGTCCCTAGCGAGCGGTAAGCTGCTTTGGACAGACGGGCTTTTTTAATTTAAATTCAGCCTTTTTCATTCGCTCCTTAATCGCTTGCTGTCTTGAGGAAGGCATAAGAAATTCGCTAACGAGGAAGCATATAGCTGTTACTTAACATTTCGTTCTATTTGTAATGATTTTCTACAGATAGTATATTATAATAAAGTGAATCTTCTCGTAGGGAAGGTTCTTCAATTCCCACAGTGTGTTAGTTGAATGTATCAGACCTTTAGGAGCAATTTATCTTTCACCTAAATTTTCTCGGTTTCTTCAAACCCTGATGTGAGGGATTATTGCTCGTTAAGGCGGGATAAAAGGTAAAGGAGGGGCGGACAATGGACGGAAGTATTATTGATACAGTCATCGCCCGGATTAAGGAACGGGGGGGACGCGTTACCGTACAGCGGTTAGCTATTATTAACGTGTTGATGCGTCTCGATCATCCGACGGCGGAGGAAATTTACCAGTTCATGCAGGATGAGTTCCCGACCCTGTCATTCACGACAGTATACAATACCCTAAAGTCGCTCAAAGAGCTTGGGGTGGTACATGAGCATTATCAGGATGAGCGCTCGCGCTTCGAAATTACCGAGGAGCCGCATCATCACTTTCACTGTGTTGTATGCGATAAGCTGATTGATATAGAACCGGGTAGAATTTCATTGCATATGGAGCCGGAAGTCGAAACGGAGTATTCTCCGCTGGAGACAAAAGTTGTGCTTGAAGGTATCTGTAAGGAATGCCGGAAACAGGAATCGGGACAATCTTGAAGACAATTCTTCTTTATGGTACATTAATAGGTGGCAAATACTAAAAATGGATCGCTCCGTTTTGGGGAGGAAGAAGAATGGCTGTATTTCTCAAGATCGTACTTGTAATTGTTTCAATTTTGCTTATCGGAGTCGTATTGCTCCAATCCGGCAAAAGCGCTGGTCTTTCCGGTTCGATTGCAGGCGGAGCCGAACAGATTATGGGAAAAGCAAAAGCGCGGGGCATTGATGCGCTGTTAAATAAAATAACGGTAATTCTGGCAGTGCTTTTTATGCTACTATCTATCGCTGTCGCGTATTTCTTACGCGCATAAGAAGATTCGTATAATTGACAGCTTAAACATGGGTGCAAACAGCAAGTGGAATGCTTGCTGTTTTTCTTTATCTCGAAGAAGGGAAGATGCGTATGATCGGTTGCTTGTTGATTCATGGGTTTACCGGAAGCCCTTATGAAGTGGAGCCAGTTGCCCGTCATTTCGCAGGGCAGGGATGGCGAATCGAGACCCCCGTGCTTGCCGGACATGAAGGGCATGACCTCTCCCTCAATAAGGTAACATGGCAGGATTGGGTGCGTTCCGCAGAAGAAGTGCTTCAGGATATGTTGCTCACCTGTGAGCGCATATATATTGTCGGCTTTTCCATGGGCGGACTTATTGCAGCGCATCTGGCTGCCCGATACCCGGTAGACAAGCTAGTACTGTTAAGCGCCAGCCTGTTCTATATTAATCCACGCCAACTTTTTAAAGACGCCGCGACGATTATCAAAAAACATTTCACATCGACGACTGACGCCAAAGAAGCGTATCGACGTTATTTGAATAAAGCGACTTCCACGCCGCCGCGTGCGGTTATTCACTTCCGTCATCTGGTAAAAATATTGAAACAGGAATTGCCGAAAGTTACAACGCCGACGCTTATCATCCAAGGTGGCAAAGATGACCTGGTAGAACCGCGTAGCGCTGACTACATCTATCGCACTATTCGTTCGACGGAAAAACACCTACATATTCTCCCGGAATCGAAACATATTATTTGTCATGATTGCGAACAGGCGCAGCTTCTTCAATTGATCGACGAATTTTTGACTTCTCCGCAACGCGCTGGCAAAGGAGAAATGTCTGATGAAAGCTAAGCCACGCTCTCCAGAGACATTTTTATATTTAGGTAGCAACATGGGGCTGCTTTTGCTTCATGGGTTCACCGGAAGTACGGCCGAGATGCAGCCAATGGGCCGCTTTTTTCATAAGCTTGGGTTTACGGTACATGCACCCTTGCTTGCTGGGCATGGTACGACACCGGAGAAGATGGCCGGGACTCGCTGGCCCGACTGGTGGCAGAGTGCGCTGGACGGATATGACCGCTTAAAAGAGGAAGGCTGTGAACGGATTGCGGTGGCCGGGCTTTCTATGGGGGGGCTACTGACCATGCGCCTTGCGTATCATCGTAATCCTTTTGCTCTCGTTCTGCTGAATACACCAGTGGATGTACGGGACAAGCGAATCCGCTGGGCCAGGTATGTGCATTACGTTCGCCCTTACATACCCCGGGGCGATACGAAGGCAGCGCACATTGAATCAGAGCTATTTCCGTATGAACGCAGCCCCGTTGCCTGCATTGCAAGCTTATGGACCCTTATTAACCTCACTAAAAAAGAGATGGGTCGTGTAAAGGTGCCTGCACTTGTCGTTCAATCCACTATTGATGAGACTATAGAGCCAGCGAGCGGCGATTATATTTATTCACATATTGGTTCAAACTATAAAGAAATAAAACGATATCATAAATCTGGACATATCATCACGCTTGATAAAGAACGGGAACATGTTTTCCGCGATGCAGCTGATTTTCTGGAAAGGATTATTGGTAAAGTATAGAATAGCTATATTTATTTTAAGTGAAGGAGAGGACGGACGTGGCAACAGAAGCAGATATTTTACGTTTTATGCGAGAGCAGGCAAGTCGTCCTATGACAGTCAAAGAGCTGGAAGAAGCATTTGAAATTGAATCGTCCGATGCGTTTAAGGATTTCGTTAAAACGCTTAATCAGCTTGAGGATACGGGACAAATTATTCGTACACGCACGAATCGGTACGGCGTACCGGAGAAGATGAATCTTATCCGTGGTCGATTGCAGGCACATGCCAAAGGTTTCGGATTCGTTATTCCGGAGGAGGAAGGAGCGCCAGATATTTATATTCATGCCAATGATATGAATGGGGCAATGAATCGGGATATTGTATTGGCACGCCTTAATCGGAATGCGAAGGGACCGCGCCTTGAAGGAGAAATTGTACGCATCGTTGAACGCGCAAATCATGCGATTGTCGGCACTTATCAGGATGAGAAGCATTATGGTTTTGTAATGACAGATGATAAGCGAATTACGAAGGACATCTTTATTCCGAAAGGCGAATCCTTGGGAGCGGTGGATGGGCATAAGGTTGTTGTCGAAATTGTACGGTATCCAGAGACAGGTCGAGGCAATCCTGAAGGAAAGATCGTCGAAATTCTTGGACACAAGAATGATCCAGGTGTCGATATTGTTTCTATCATCCGCAAGTACGGCTTGCCAGAGACATTTCCTGAGGAGGTTATGAAGGAGGCTGAAGCGGTTCCGGATACGATTAGCGAAGATGAGATTCAGGGACGACGCGATCTGCGCGAACGAGTCATGGTCACCATTGATGGAGCCGACGCCAAAGACCTGGATGATGCCGTATCCATAGAGACGCTGGAGAACGGCAACTATCGCCTTGGAGTCCACATTGCAGATGTCAGCTATTATGTGAAAGAGAATTCGGAATTAGACATAGAGGCATTCCGTCGGGGGACTAGTGTTTATTTGGTTGATAGGGTAATTCCGATGCTGCCGCATCGCTTATCCAACGGGATTTGTAGCTTGAATCCGAAGGTAGATCGGTTGACGCTGACATGCGATATGGAAATTGATCATGAAGGCCATGTTGTAAACCATGAAATTTATGAAAGCGTGATTCGTACCAATGAACGCATGACCTACTCGGAAGTATATAGAATTCTTGAGGAAGACGATGAGGAGCTAAAAGAACGGTATAGGGAGCTTGTACCGCATTTCGAAGCGATGAAAGAGCTGGCACTACGTTTGCGCGAATTCCGTATGGAACGCGGCGCGATTGATTTTGATTTTGGCGAAGCTAAAATTATGGTCGATGCACAGGGTAATCCAACAGAAGTGAGAATGCGGGATCGTACAGTTTCTGAACGAATTATTGAGGAGTTCATGCTTAAGGCGAACGAAACAGTAGCTGAGCATTTCCATTGGATGAATGTGCCTTTCATTTATCGGGTGCATGAAGACCCGGACAGTGATCGTTTGCAGACCTTCCTTCAATTCGTAACAAATTTCGGCTACTTTGTACGGGGTACATCGACCAACATTCATCCCCGCACGCTACAAACGCTGCTTGAGCAGGCTAAAGATACGCCGGAAGAAACAGTCATCTCCAAGGTGATGCTGCGGTCAATGAAACAGGCGAAGTATGCTGCCGAGAATCGTGGACACTTCGGTCTGGCGGCTGAATTCTATACGCACTTCACATCGCCAATTCGCCGTTATCCGGACTTGATTGTGCACCGGATGATCCGCGAATCGCTGAAAAAAGGCGGATTTACACCGCAGCGTATGGAAGAATGGTACGCAAAAATGCCGCAGGTGGCTGAACAGTCATCAGAGCGCGAGCGCAATGCAGTAGACGCAGAGCGCGAAACCGATGATTTGAAGAAGGCCGAATACATGCTCCAGCATATGGATGAGGAATTCGACGGTATTGTCAGCAGCGTTGCTTCGTTCGGTATGTTCATTGAGCTGCCGAATACGATTGAGGGCATGGTGCATATTAGCTATCTTACGGACGATTACTATGATTTCCATGAGAATCAATATGCTTTAATCGGACAGCGAACAGGTCGCATGTTCCGTATCGGAGATGAAATACGCGTTAAGGTCGTAAAAGTGAATGTAGATGATCATACGATCGACTTCGAAGTGGTCGGATTGAAGCGCAGCAAGGCGCCAAGCCGGGGTGAGGGCCGCAAAGCTAAAGTTATCCCTGCCCAGAAAAGCGAGCGTAAGCAGCGTGGCAAGGGAAAACCGGCTAAAGGAAAAGCCAATCCATTCTGGATGGAAGTGGCTGAGAAGAAGAAAAACAAAAAGAGTGCAGCTCCCAGAGCAGTACGGAAGAAAAAGAAAAAATAGCGAAAGTGAAGCGCATGGCAATTACCGCATACGGTAGCCATGCGCGTCTTCATTTTCATGGCGGGCCTACGTATTCGTACTTTTTAATCGTGGGTGCTTTGTGGTACTATGTATAAATACGAGAAAATGTTGGCGGAGGAACGCTTGGCGATGAGTAAAGAAGGAATTAAAGTGCTGGCGCAGAATAAAAAAGCGCGCCACGATTATTTCATTGAAGAAACATATGAAGCGGGTGTCGTCCTTACCGGAACAGAGATTAAATCCATCCGTAGAGGCCGGGTCAATTTGAAGGACGGGTATGCAGGTATTCGCAATGGCGAAGCATGGCTGTACAATGTGCATATTAGCGAGTATGAGCAAGGAAACCGCTATAATCATGATCCTGTTCGAACACGCAAGCTGCTGCTGCATCGTTCCGAGATTTACAAGCTTCTTGGACAGACAAAAATGCAGGGTTATTCGCTTGTGCCACTTCGTCTGTACCTTAAAGGCGGGTTTTGTAAGGTAGAGATCGGTCTGGCTAAAGGAAAAAAGAATTATGATAAGCGCGAATCGATTAAGCAGCGTGATGCGCAACGCGAGATGCAACGCGCATTGCGAGACAGGAATAGGTAGAAGCTGGAACGGAAATCTGGCATACATGTTGCATGATATGTGCGGGTATGCTATACTAAGAACATAACTTAATAACAGGTTATGAATGCTCTGTTTCCTAGGAGCGACCCTTTTTATAATGGGGGCGTTCTGGATTCGACGGGGATGGTTCGAGCATGAGTAGCGAGCCGGTGGGTTGCGATTCCGTAAACAACGCAAGCGTAAATATAAACGCTAAAGAACAAAACAACTTCGCTTTAGCTGCCTAATAAGCAGTAGCGGTCTTATCTCTCCATCGTCCATGTGGCGGGAATAAGACTCAACCCTTAGTGGACTACGCCTAAGGCTTCCGTCTGGAGCTGAGGGAAGAGATTAATCAGACTAGCCTATCAGGTAGTGGGTTACCTGGCAGCTTGGTAGGCGAATCAACCACAGGTAACTGCGCTCGGAGAAGCTTATGTCATCGGAGTCTTCGGACGTGGGTTCGATTCCCACCGCCTCCACCATACATATGCGTGGAGTTTTTTGGTTGTGTGATTTAAAATAATATATAACGTAAATGAAGACTGGCTTTAGTTAGCTGGTCTTTTTATTTTGGTTCAGCGAACGGGCAGGTGAACTTATCAGACTGCATTTTTAAATCTTAAGTTTTTGATATACTTACAAATAACAAAGCATGCTAGAGTATTGGAGGCGCAAAAATGGAAAAGGAAAAAATACCGAAAGTCGGGGTTGGAGCCGTTATACTAGATAAGAATAACCGTATCTTACTTGTATTGCGCAAAAAATCCCCGGAAGCTGGCTGCTGGAGTTTGCCTGGAGGCAAAGTAGAATATATGGAAACAGTAGAAAATGCCGTAATACGTGAGATTAACGAAGAACTTGGCATAGATATTGTGATTGAACGACTATTATGTGTTACGAATCATATCATTCAATCGGAAAATGTGCATTGGGTCGCTCCTACTTTTGTTGCTCACATTGTTAATGGTAAGGTGCAGAATAAGGAGCCGCATGCTTTACAAGAAGTGCAATGGTTTCCTATTGATGATATCCCAGATAATATTACGCTCACGACAGAGTACGCTCTTGAAAGGCTGAAAGATAAACGGGATTAGCTTTGGAGGGAAGTATGAATACTGTTTTATTTGATTTGGATGGTACACTGCATAATAGTGAGAAATGGTATATACAAGCATGTTGTACCTGTATTGAAGCGATTAGGGAACGTGAGCTTACCAATAAAGAAAAAGACTACTTGGTTGGAAAGCCGATTACGAAAATTTTAAGTGAGTGGTTTTTAGGGCAAGAAAAAGAGGTGCTCCTTTCATTCTTCACACATTATGAAATGATTAATCACCAGATTCGGGAATATGTCGGTGTTTACGAGATGTTGACTGAATTAAAGGCTAGAGGGATAGCGATGGGAATTGTTTCATCAAAGTATAGAAGATATATTGTACAGGAGCTGCATAACACACGACTGTTGCCTTTTTTCGATGTTATTGTAGGGTTAGATGATTGCAAAGAGCCAAAACCAAATCCTGAGCCGCTGTTAAAAGCAATTAGCGAGTTATACATAAAACCAGAGGATTGTATCTATATAGGAGATCAGCCAACAGATGTTTTGGCCGCTAATGCAGCGGGTATCGAATGTTTTGGAGCATTATGGGGAGAAGGCCAAAAAGAAAAGCTATTAAGTGCCTCTCCTGCTGGTTTGCTACAAAATCCAGAGGATATATTAGTTATTAATCGTATTCGGGATAACTTTGACAGCGCAAGTTGTTCAACCTATATAGAAATCACTTGACGTAGTAACAAAAGTTCAGGTGGTTGGAAGGAGGAGATTCGGGAAAAGGAAGAGGGTGGATGCGCCCTGCGCTTCGGCAGAAGAAAGGCCAGCGTGTCTTTTTCCGACCGCTCCTGCCACTCCTAAAGCGATCCCTACAAGCAAACTATCTTTACGATCACAAGAATGGATTCAGACCGCATTGTTTCAATTTGAGGTGTTGTGAAGCATATAACTCCTATCTGGCTCCTCTCGTTAAATAAAAAAAGACGCGCCTGGTGGAAATGACATGTATATTTGACAACAGTCCAGCGCGTTACTCTATAGACACTAATATACTGAATGGGATTGATTAACTGCTATTTTGCTGCTTCTCCTGAAAGCTTTTTGACCATTCCTCCATTTTCCGTTGTCGTTCCCTGATGTATGCTGCGTTACGCTTATACGCCCTTTCGTCTTTACGCCATTCCCGATAGAGCCATATAACAAACCAAGCGAGTACTCCTGTTCCAAGTATTATGGATAAGGTATATACAGATATATAGGATACTATAACATGGCCTATAGTAGATAAAATATCCATGTGCTTTTACCTCCTGACTAAAATGAACGACTTTTAACTTCCCTCCGAAAGAAGTCTCCCACTTC
>NZ_KE952867.1 GCF_000466385.1 Aneurinibacillus aneurinilyticus ATCC 12856 | reverse complement strand
GATTCATTGTGTCCAATCTATTGACAGAGGTTCAGATTATATTTGTTACTTTTAATAATACAATTCCAGAAGATGAGAGGGATTTAAACTTGAAAGAAAAAATGCTAGAGGAAAGGGACTATATAGTTTATTGGGCCTTAAAAGGACTAAGGAGATTAATTGAAAATAATTTTATTTTTACATCTTGTAATGACTCTAATGAATTTAAGAGACAGTATGTTCAGGAGATGAATACAGCTATTTCATTTATTGAGTCCTGTTGTGATGTAGATTGGAATAATAAAAGTTTTAGAGTCCATAAAAGGGATTTGTATAATGCATATTGTAAATATTGCGCGAGTAACTGTCTAACTTCATTGAATAAAACCGAATTCTTTAACCAGATAAAATCCTTTTCATTTGAAAAGAAGAAGTTTAGATATAAAGGTTCTATACCTCTTGAGGGATTTATCGGAATATCTTTAAAAGAAGTTTATTAAAGGAACATGAGATAAGATGGCTACTTTTGCTACAGGATAGCTAAGAAGGCTGATGCTACAATGCTCTATTCGTAGCAAACAAAAAGCATCTTTACTACAAGCAGCTACAAGAAAAAAAGTAAAGTCAAGAATACTATTTATATATTATATATGGGAGGTTGATTAATGATGGGCAACATGAGGATATATGAGTATGAAAACCGGATTAACCCCCGAACTTTGGACACATACAC
>NZ_KE952866.1 GCF_000466385.1 Aneurinibacillus aneurinilyticus ATCC 12856 | reverse complement strand
TACTTCTTCCTCCGCTTACGATCCAGCCATTGATCGAAAATGTGGTCAAGCACGGCATTTTTAACCAGGGCGGGAGCGGTCGGAAAAAGACACGCTAGCCTTCTTTCTGTCGGAGCCAGGGCGCATCTAACCTCTTCTTTTTTCCGAACCTCCTCCTTCCAACCACGCTATCTTATCAAAATATCAAGTGTAATTTATATAGAAAGTAGGCAGTCATTCTTAGATAAATATGTCGTTGAAACTTCTTGACGTTCTGCTAATTTTGCCACACCAATATGCTTATCGGGAGAATCAACAG
The DNA here is from genome assembly GCF_000466385.1 of Aneurinibacillus aneurinilyticus ATCC 12856. GTDB lineage: Bacteria > Bacillota > Bacilli > Aneurinibacillales > Aneurinibacillaceae > Aneurinibacillus > Aneurinibacillus aneurinilyticus. The sequence goes on along the minus strand of NZ_KE952866.1, from coordinate 9,547 downwards.
CTAATAATAGCATGGTGTGGAGAGCATTGTTCGTAGCTTTTGTTAACTTCATATCATGACTCATATTTGGGCATTTTATGTCCTCCCGATTACCATAATTTGTCCATTTCATCCGTTCATAGGCTTGTGCTATAGTATTATTTGGCGCTCTAATGGGGATAGAGCGCTCGTTTTGGCTTCATAATATTTCTTTTCCAGCCAGTCATTTAGACTGGTCCTTTTTTATTTTTTCATCTTTTGAGTGCTTGTACGTAGTGATAACGAAGTCGTTACTATGAAGTAGAATCACAAAAAAAGACCCCTTCTCAAGTGGTCCCTTCGCTTGCCTTTTCTCTTGTGCTCATTCTATCACACTTCACTTTTACACTTCAAAAAAATGGCGATTGTGCCAGAAATGTAAACCTACGTGCCTATAAGTTCGTTGTATGCGATTCACATACCATTCTCTTAATCAGCTTTCAACGAATCTTGTTTAAATATTGCCGTGAAATCTGCTCCGCTGTCTACAAAGTGCAAACACCGGATTGTCCCTTTGGATAATGAACTTCCCTGACCGATTTGGACGTATTCAGCAATTACAATATTTCGATATACCCTTCTGTTCCATGCACGCGAATTCGTTGTCCATCTTTTATCAGTTTGGTGGCATTTTCCACCCCGACGACTGCTGGTAAGCCATATTCACGTGCGATAACTGCTCCATAGGTCATCAGTCCACCAACTTCGGTGACTAGGCCCTTTATGGATACAAACAATGGTGTCTAGCTAGGGTTAGTAAAGGAGGCGACTAAAATATCTCCATCTTCTAGATCAGCATCTTACATATTTAAGATGACATGTGCTCGCCCCTCTATAGCCCCGAAAGAAACGGGTAGACCTACAATAGCTTTGGCCGGAAGATTTTCTCGTTTGTACTCACCTGCAATGATTTCACCAATTTGATCTCGATCTTCTACTTTTAGCATTGTTAGTCGATCCAACAAAGCATGATACGTTTCGTTTTGTTCGATGGCTTTTTGATATCCCGCTGTTGTAACACAAAATCCTTCTGGTACTTGTATTCCTTGAATTTTTGATAATTCTCCTAAATTTAACCCTCCAACATCTCTCCTAACCATTACATTTCTTTTGGTTTCTTTGATATATTTATTTGCGATTCCTTCGATCATGATGTTCTGGGGAACCATCATGATCGAAATCTCATTAAAAGTTCTATTGCATTTTAGCAGTAGTAAATGAGAATAAATAGTCTATATTGACCATTTTTTATATGCTATAATTAAACTAGGAAGAGTTCAATTTTCAAAAAATAGCTAGACCTTATCATACAGTAGCCTGATGCCTCGGTTCATCCCCCCGAAAGCAGCTCATATACCTTTTAGCCCACAATGAATATGAGAAGTCTCCCACTTCTAAACGGGGTACCGCCGGCAAAACGTGGATTTACAACGCTAAGGGGTTTTGAACAGCAAAAAAGCCGGTTTTCACCACGCTAAAGGTGTAACCGACGTATATAATAAAGAATCCTTCAATTTATAAGGGGATGTTTTCTGATCTATTGATTTTACGACTGCTATGATACCATATGCCGACTGGTATCAATAGTAGTGAAAGGAATCCTCCTGCGAGAGAGAGTGTTGCATAACTGGAATGAGCTACAACCATTCCTGAAAGTGCCCCGCCCGAAGCACCAGCTAAAGCAATTAAAACATCAATTGTTCCTTGAGTTTTTGCGCGAGACGAAAGATCAGTCGAATCCACAATAAGAGCTGTCCCGCTAATCAAGCCAAAGTTCCAGCCAAGCCCTAGTAAAGCGAGAGCGAAGATAAGACCCCACATGGAATCAGCCGGTGCAACAGCTGCGACAATTCCAGCAGCAAGTAAAGTACCACCAGAAGCAAACGACATCGCAGTGCGGCCAACCTTGTCCACAAGAATGCCTGTCACAAGAGATGGGAGGTACATCGAGCCAATATGAATGCCTATAACTAATCCGACATCCCCCAAACTATGACCATGGTGCTTCATATGTATTGGGGTCATTGTCATAATTGCGATCATTACGATTTGGGTTAAGATCATTACGGTAGCTCCGACAATGATTCCTCGGTTGTTTATTGTTAGTGTATTTGTTTTCACGTCTGAGGAGTTGCTCTCATCTTTCCGGATATCAGCAATAGCCTTCGCGACAATGAATGGATCTGGACGGAGGAAGCCAAAAAAAACCAGGCCGGCAAAGATGTAGGCAACCGCAGCTAGTATGAAGGGTCCAGCAAGTGCAGGGACACCAAGTGACAAAGCGAATTTGCCCATTACACCCACTAAGTTTGGACCTGCGACGGCACCGAGTGTAGTAGAAACCATTGCAATACTGACTGCTGTTGCCCTTTGTGTTGGCCTTGCTAGATCTGTACCTGCATAACGTGCTTGTAAATTTGTTGCTGTACCTGCACCATAGATAAACAGCGAAGCGAGCAGAAGTACGATACTATGACTCATCGCTGCAAATACGACCCCTATTGCGCCAATACCACCTGTAATAAATCCTGCTGCGAGTCCAAAACGACGTCCGGAACGTTGAGAAAGACGCCCAACAAGCAATGCGGCTACAGCAGAACCCAGTGTGAACAACGCTGCAGGAATGCCTGCAGAACTTTCCGTGCCTAGCATATCCTGAGCAAGGAGCGCTCCGACAGTGACACCTGCAGCTAGTCCTGCACCACCAAAAATTTGTGATAAGACTACGATGAGCAAAGTTCGTTTATATAGCTGTTTCTGCATATCTGGAGAATCAACGTAATTTTGCAAATGGCTTTCATTTATTCTATAGGGTTCATGCGACATCGCTCAGAACCACCTTTCTAGGTATGAGCTTTTAGAAAGTCACCATTTTATCTGCCCATTCCACGAGATCAACACAATCATTCATAGTTGAGATCGGGCAAGAAGTTTGGTCCTCTAATTTTCTTGATTTAAGGCAAGTTCCACACGCGTAAAGAACTCCATTTAGGTTAATAAATTTTTGCATCTCTTCATGTACATTGAACTTTGGATCCCGAATTTCCTCGCATTCCACAGCTTCACCCATGAGAAAGACTTTGACCTCATGTTGTCGTTTGAGCGATGTGTTAGCGAAACGAAAAGCATTCCATGCCTTTTCAAGCTCTTTTGTCTCCAAAATAATACCTAATTTCATAAAATAAAACCTCCTTCATTTGATCTACGCGAATCCTCAACATAATGATGCCATTCGTGTACGCCTTCCTCTAAACGAGAAGCCTTAATACCTTTCGTCCTCATTATTTCAACCGCTTGAGCAGACATAAGACAATATGGACCACGGCAGTACGCTACAATCTCCTTATTTGTTGGCAATGATGCAAGATGCTTTTCCAATTCCTCAACAGGAATAGAAATTGCACCAGGAATATGCGCCATTTCATACTCTTCCCTCGGCCTTACATCTAACAACAAAACTTCACCTTTCTCCATTCGTTCTACTAGTTTTTCCAATTCAATAGGTTCCATTCTTTCATGATGTTGTAGAATTTCAGTCTTTAACCGCTGAATCTCAACTAATTGTTTTTCACTCAAGCGATGTAAAGACACCATAAAATCAGCAATGGATAATTCAGCAAGCTCATAAATCACATAATTACCCTTCTTAGTGAATCGGACCAACCTTGAATCATACAACGTTTGCAAATGCTGGGATACGTTGGCGACACTCATACCCGTATTCTTAGCTAGTTGGTCAACAGATTTGGGACCTTGCGCCAATAAATCCATGAGTTCCAAACGCTTCGGGCTTGAAAGGCACTTACCAATACGAGCAAACTCCTGATAAAGTTGGTCTTTCCATTTTCGTTCTACATTCATAAGCACAACACCTCAACTATTCAATTGATTTATTGAATTCATTGTATTTTATATCTACTTCCTGCAAGTGTCAAATTATGTTGGAGCAAAATTGATTAGAGCGATGAACACTGTCAAAAAGAGAAAACCTACGATTTTCATGCACTTTTTTCTCGATGAATAAGGGCGTGGAAAACTGGAAGGTTTCTCCACGCCCTAACCATCTGCTAGTACAGACGGTGTTAAATGATTGAATTGAGGATCGTTACTTATTGTCTAGGTTTTCTGTGGCGGAGCTTTGTGTGAATTTTTTTCCGCTTCTCTTTTTCCGCCGCTTGCAGACGAAGCTCTTCCTTACGGGCCAGATGAGCTAATTCCCGCTGCAGCTTCAGATAGCTGTCAAAACGGGAACGTGCCAGAGAACCGTCGACAAGCGCTGCCTGAACGGCGCAGCCCGGTTCTTGAATATGTCTACAATCATGAAAGCGGCATGCTGCCGTGAGAGATTCAATGTCGTCAAAGGCTCCCCGAAAACCTTCATCTGCTTCCCACAGTTGCAATTCCCTCATGCCCGGAGTATCGATCAGCAAACCACCGCCTGGCAAACGAAATAACTCGCGGTGTGTGGTAGTATGCCGCCCACGGTCGTCGCCCTGTCGAGCCTCATTGACATGCTGCATGTCTTTTCCGCTCAAATGGTTAATCAACGTAGATTTTCCTACACCTGAAGAGCCCATCAATGCAATGGTGGTACCCTCTCGCAGATAGGGTGTCAGCTCCTCCAGACCGTCTTTCAATTTTGTGCTAACAGCATGAATCGGCACACCTATAGCAATGGACTGTACTTCCGCTATCCAGCGCTCCACATCGTTACATAAATCAGCCTTGCTCAAGACGATCACTGGGGTCGCCCCACTCTCCCAGGCAAGAATAAGGTAACGTTCTATCCGACGTAGATTAAAATCGTTGTTTAGAGCATTGACAAGAAACACAGTATCTACGTTGGCAGCAACAATTTGCTCCTCTATCGCATCTCCGGCGGCCTTACGGGAAAACTTGCTTTTGCGTGGAAGTACGGCATGGATGGTTGCCTTTTTCTCTTCCGCGCGGGGGCGAATGACCACCCAGTCCCCTATGGCAGGATAGTCCTCCCGTTTGGTTGCTGTATAACGCATCTTCCCGGAAACTTCGGCCAGCAGTTCCCCATGTTCGGTCAATATGCGATACATTCGTTTATGCTCCAAAGTGACACGTCCCACGCTGTAGCCTTGTTCATCGTAAGGGGTGAAATAATAAGTAAACGTATCATTCCAACCCCATGCTTTCAATTTTTCTAGTAATTGTTGATTCATAATCGGACTCCTCCTGAGAATGGTTTCGTTAAAAGCACGTAGCAAAAACCAGTCACAGTGAATCCTTACTGCAGAATGGAGTTAACGTCCGACTGAAGGGAGGATTCCTGTAACTTTAACCTCTACAATCTCGGCAATTTTCATATTCATCATAATGACATCTCTCCTTTCAGACCAGACAATCCGGTCTGCATAATTTCCCAATTATTGTACCATGCGAAGCAGCAATGTAACAGGGGGACAAGTCATGATATTCAAAGAAAATAATTTTCAGCAAGTGAGGTTTTGTTTGAGTTGCTCGTTTTCTTTCATCACTTGTTTTTTGAAATAAGTAAGATGATGAAATGACATAAAAATTGAACCTCCGTCAATAGATTAGACACATGGAATCGAGAGAATTACGCCTCTGATTGGTACATACTTTCGTATTGATTGGGCATGAAGTACCCGAGCGGAGAATGGATTCTCTTTCCATTGTAGAAACACGCAATGTACTCAAAAGTACGTTTCTTCGCTTCTGCTCGTGTTGGGGCCCTGGCAGCAGTTGGTATCATACATTAAAATAAATTAAGCTGATACAAATTGCTAACCCAATGATTGCAGGGACAAAATCTGAAAGCATGGTCATTCCCCTTGATGACCTTTTACGGCCCAGTACCGGCGTAGCTGACACTAGGGACAAACGCATGTGAAAAATAAGTAATTAGTCTACAAAAAGTCGGAACTTTACATTTTGTGACCGAAATGTTGTACTGGTTATATTTCCATGGCCAAACTGCTAAATATTTAATTAGTTTTAGACTGACCCGCGCAAAGAACAACAGCGGCAATCTAGGGCGAGAAAATAAAGTCCTAGACTGTCGCTGTTTTTGTCAGTATTCCTATTCATTTAACACATTTTTAGTTTCTTTCTGGGGTTTATCGTCGCGAATGACTAATAGCACCCCAATAAAAATTAATACTGTACCCACCCAAAAAGACAAACCAATCTGTTCGCCTAGTAATAACCAACCTAAAAAAGTGCCAACTATCGGCTGAAAAAAGAAAAATAATCCGCCACTGGAAGCGTTAAGCTTTTGCAAGCCTCGATTCCACAGCAAAAAACCACACGCAGTAGAAATAACCCCCAAATATAGCAGGCCTCCCCAAATAGAGGGCTGCATTATCGCTTGAAAATCAAGCTTAGTTAATCTCCCAAGTGTAAAAGGCGTTAGAAAGGCAACAGCAACAAGGATACTGTAGCTTGTTACGACAATTTGCGAATATTGCCCTGGTACACGCTTTACAAGGACAGACATAAGTGACCACGTTAATGCTGCGATAATCAGGGATATGCCACCTAGCTGATTTGAGGGATCGATTTGAGCAGTTCCGACAATAACACAAACACCAATGGTTGCTAAAACAATAGAAATTGCTTTCTTTGCAGTAATTGTTTCTTTAAGGATGATTCGTGCAAACAAAACCATAAAAGCAGGTGTCGTTGATGTAATAATGGCTCCCATTTGTGCAGAGGAAAGCATTGTTCCGACCTCTTGGGTTACGATGGAAATCGTATTCCCAATTAACCCAATCAAAATGATTAATAGCCAGTCACGTTTCGCGACACGCCATGATTGTTTGGTTATGACTCCGATAATTAGTAATGCTAAAAGAGCAATTACATAGCGAAGCCATACTAATTCAAGTGGTGGTACAATGTCAACCACGACTTTAACGACAACATACATTCCGCCCCAAATACTGGCGGCGAGTGATAAATATAATGAACCAAGTAAGGTGTTTTTCATTTTTGCCCTCCGTTTTATAGACAATTATTTATGTCCTTAACGGAGACGTAATCATTCTTCCGTTAAGGGAGAATGATTACAGGTACATCATTTTCAAAAAGTGGTGAATACATCATCAACTTTCATCTCCTTTCAAAGCTATATATTATTTTACAACAAAATAGCTTTATCGGGTCACAAATTTAAACTATATACATCTGGTTTGATAAATTGACAAACTTTTGTGATAGGTAGGAAAAGACGGACGGGAGCAGTCAGAAAAAGACAGCTGGCCTTTCTTCTGCCGGAGCGCAGGGCGCATCCAACCTCTTCTTTTTTCCGAATTTCCTACTTTCAACCACGTTATCATGTCAAACTATCAAGTGTAACTTATATACATTTACTGGCTAAACACATGTTCTATTTAGAACAATACTTGGGTGCTTAGTAGCGTATTGTTAGTCTAATTCTATATTTTCTCTGTATATAACATTATTTTCGCAGTCTAGCACTTTATTTTTTGAGTCTGGGTGGTTATGTATGTCTCTTGATGATAAGCCGCACAGCAGAACGTCGTACCGAAACGTTAAACGGATTCTTTTGTATTGCAAGCTTGATCGATGGCGACGTGATATCCCTAAATTGCTCAAAGATACAATCCAGATTTTGAGTATTCATTTGCAGCTTCAAGTCCTTCTCTCCTCTACAATTCATCATTATTATTACATTATAGATTAACGAAGTTTTTTTACAAAAAAGAAAGAGTTTTTGTTTATATAAACTTTCCTTTATGGTTCCTCCATTGGCTTGACAAGCGCAGTAATTTTCCCTCTAGAAATTTACAATTTCAAGTTTATCGGATTCTTATCCTAAGTCTAATGGTGAAGGTCAGGCTTTTGACCGCGCCAGATAAAGGAAGAACGGGACCCCAAGTAAGGCAATCAGCGCACCAAGCGGTATTTCATACGGTGGGTTGATCATTCTTGAGCCAAGATCAGCGAACACGACAAACAGGCTGCCGAGCACCGCTGAACAAGGAATAATCGAATGATAATCAACTCCGACTAGAAATCGCGTCACATGTGGAATAGTCAATCCAATAAAACCGATGGAGCCGACTACCGCGACGGCAAAACCAGCCAGAATAAGGACTATGAGCATGCTCGAGTCTAACGGCGATATCCTCTCTGAGGCTAAGCAACGTTACCGATCGGGAGAGAATCACCACGGCGATAATTGCGCCCCCGATCCACGGAAACATAATTTTAAGTTGCAACCAATTGGTCCCCCCACTCCGCCCGCATACCAAAAAGCCAAATCCTGACCGATGCGAAAATAAAGCGCAATACCTTCGCTTAACGCAACTAACAGCGCACTGACCGCGGCTCTAGCCAACACAAGACGTACAGGCGTTACCCCTCCTTTGGCGAGTGAACCAATACCAAACACAAGCCCTGCACCGACACTAGCACCTAAGAAGGAATAAAGGATCAGAAACATAAACGGAAGCTCTGGATAAAAGGAAAAGCACACGCGGCAGACGAATCTCTTAAATAATTTGATGCTGGATTATGTCTGGATTAAAGCGAAATACCAAGGCTCCGTGTCAAGCGGTCGTCAGGAATTTGCACTACCCCATTTATAAAGACAGGAGGACATAACTTATTTTCTTTTCGAAAGTGTCTTGACAATGGGGGGCATTACAGTTCCCTGTTATACATGGCAAAAAGAAAGGCAAAAATGTATTATAATCTGTATATAATCGGGAAAAGGATGGTGGGAAAATGAGCTTGGCGCAAGAAAGGTTCGTAAGTATAGAAGAATTTTACGTAATGCGCGAAAAGACGGACAACTTATTGGAATATGTAGATGGCGTTGTATTTATGTCTCCATCCCCATCCACAAAGCACCAGCGTATTTCGAGTCGGTTACATGCCAGGTTGTTTAACTTTTTAGACCAGAAAAAGAGCGGGTGCGAAGTCTTCCACGCACCATTCAATGTAGAATTGCAAAAAGAAGGTGTGGATGGAAAGAAAATTGTTATACCAGATTTATCTATAATCTACGATAAAAACGGCTTTATGGAGAATAAATATATCGGAGTTCCTGCTATTATTATAGAAATCCTAAGTCCATCCAACCAATCTCATGACCTTGTATTTAAGCTAAACCTCTACATGCAGTACGGCGTTAAAGAATATTGGATAATCAATCCAATGTTAAATGCAATCCAATTGTATGTGTTAGACGAAAGTATGCAGTACCAGCAAATGGATGTTGTACGGGAGCAAGGTATAATTAAATCACATGTCCTGCAAGGCTTCCAAGTACAATTAGAAGAGCTTTTTTAACACAAAAGGAGTATGCAGTCTCTCTACACACTCTTCTAGTGGTCACATCACGAAACGGATATTTTCGTACGTTAAGCGTTTTGCATATTGCTATAGTCAGGAGAGAGGGACTACACCGGATGAGTTAAGTGAGCAAGAGATAGAGCAATTCCTCTTAAGAGATAAAGCTTCCGAATAGGAGGCTTTTTTACACGCCTGTTGATTATCCATAAGGTGG
>NZ_KE952865.1 GCF_000466385.1 Aneurinibacillus aneurinilyticus ATCC 12856 | reverse complement strand
GGACCCCTGTCGCCGTAGCTGTCTAGGCCCTACAGATACCGGACGCTTTTTCATCAACCATACAGGCAAGCGAATAAACGTATCCTTCATATCCGAAATGCGTAGCGGTGAAATCGGACTCCCGTAAGGATTGCCAAGAGATTCCAAGGTGAGAAGATGAATGACAATGACCATCATTCCAATAATAATCCCCACCATCCCAAACGTGAAGGCCATCAACATCATCGGAAAACGGAGCAAGCGTACACCTGCAGACATTTCGATATTCGGGATGATAAAGGAAGAGATGGCAGTTACGGCTACAACAATCACCATAATATTGCTCACAATTCCTGCCTGAACAGCAGCCTGTCCGATGACAATACCCCCGACAATGCCTATCGTTTGGCCGATAGGTGCCGGAAGCCGAACCCCTGCTTCACGAAGCATTTCCAGCACAAGCTCCATAACGAACGCTTCGATGATGGGAGGAAAAGGAACCCTTTCCCGAGATTCGCCAACTGATAGAAGAAGCTGGAGCGGGATGACTTCATAATGAAAAGAAATCATGGCGATATAAAGGGATGGCGTGAAAATGGCAATGAAAAAACCGGCAAAGCGCAGAAGACGAACAAAAGACCCGACAAACCACCTTACACTGTAATCATCCACCGTTTGAAAAAAAGAGACAAAATTCATCGGTCCCACTAATGCACCGGGCAAACGGTCCACAATAAGAACAGCCCGCCCTTGCAGCAAATGTGAGGCTGTCGTATCCGGTCGTTCCGTTATTGCAAACTGGGGAAAAGGCGTATATGGATTATCCTCAATAAATCCCTCAAGCTCACCTGTACTAATAATCGTGTCCACATCGATTAATTGAATCCGATTTTCCAGTTCTTGAATGAGCTGAGGATTCACTACATCTGCCAGATAAAGCAGCGAAATGGTCACGCCTCCCCTCTCTCCAATCGTAAATTGTTTGATTTTTAGTTCCCGGCTTGGAATATAGCGACGAATTAAAGCGATATTTTGGGAGGCCGATTCAATAAAGCCAAGGTGCGCGTTTTTTAGCGACGTTTCAGCCTGCGGCTCCTGAATCGCCCGCTGCGGCCAGCCTTGCGTTTCCAGTTCGAGGGCTGAGCGTTCCCTGTCAATGAATAAAATGCTTTTTCCGGTAAGAAGCGCTTGTTCAATCTCTTTCCATTGCTGTACCTTTTTCACCTGACCGGCAGACACGATATCTTCGCATGCCTCTTCCGGATTGTGCGTTTGTTCTAGAAGCGGTCGAATAATATCTCTATGAATGACTGTTTTATCAACCAGGCCCTCCATATAGACAAGAAGGGCTTTCTGCCC
>NZ_KE952864.1 GCF_000466385.1 Aneurinibacillus aneurinilyticus ATCC 12856 | reverse complement strand
CGGCTCTAAGAGCGAAAATTATGCAAAACGCTCACCTACAAAAACATTTCAGTATCTCATAAAGTTGAATGGAACGATAATTTCACAGAAAACCGAAACGTGGTTGCCGGAACTGAAGGCATTTCAAATAATCGACAGTAAGCGTATTGATGATTTAGCAACGAATTTTCAAATTAAAAATGAAAAAAGCGAAAAAAAAGCTGATGTAAAGAAAGAAGAGTCTAAAAAAGCATCGTTAAGCATGTTAAAAAAAGAAGATATCAAACTTGTTGACCCTTACTTTTTGGTAAAATCAAAATTTGAACCTGTAAGAACAAAATTCAATAAATCATATTAGTTAGTATAGAAGTACCGCTCCTTTTTCAAAGGGTGCGTTTTTTATTTTAAGAAAAGTGTCTTGCCTTTTTGCGTACGTTCCTATTCTCTATTACAGTAAAAGAAGAGGATATCTAACATCGATGATAGACATATAAGGGGTAAACAACAAGGCCGCGACACTCCACAAGACAAATATCAAGATTACTATGTAGTAAGGGGCGTTCGATGAAATTTGCAGTAAACCTAATTTTGGGTATACTAGACATGAGCCCTTATATAACAAGGAGTTGAGGCATTTTTTCTTCTGTATTAAAAATAGAACTCCTGGTTTACTGCAAAAAGCTGATTTTTGATTCTTTTTTAATTGATGAAACCCTTGATAGATGAAGGTTTTCGTCTGTTTTGTTTTTAGGGTTTTATCTGAACGTAGTGGGATATAAACCCAGCAATACCGTACTCACTGGCGTAAGAGCCGTCGAGTTTTATCTGAACGTAGTGGGATATAAACCGAAGATTAATCAAAGTTTCAGCAACATTATTATTCAGTTTTATCTGAACGTAGTGGGATATAAACGATTGAAATGTAGTCTTACAAGCACCCCATTATGTGTAAGTTTTATCTGAACGTAGTGGGATATAAACTGGCACTGTCTTGATACATGAAGATGTGTCCTACCCCATGTTTTATCTGAACGTAGTGGGATATAGGAACCTTGGCGATATATTGAACGCATGGAATTGAGAAAAGCACGCCATGTACTTAAAAATTCGTTTTTTCATCATTTGTTTATCCGTGTGCCAACCGACAATCTTTCTGGAGTATAGGGCCATGATGCTCGCTAGATACAGCTGGCTTTCTTGGATGTGAATATACATAATGTTGGCCATCCACACTTGGCCCGGTGCTTGGACGCTAAACTTCTAAGCGAGCACGTTGTCATGAAGGGGCGGTTGGTGTCACCGTCTTTCCTTGTTCATCAATAAGTTGACCATTTCGAGTTTACATTCCTTATCGTACTTTTTCTTCATAGTTAGACACTTGAATGTAGAATGCATTTGCTTTATTTTTGCACTCTTGTTTTCGCATGTCCAGAATCCAGTCTAACAACATGGTATACTAAGAGGTAACAAAAGAAAAAAGTACGGGGGACATTATGAGAAAAAGATTGGACCTACGCATTGATTTTGCCTTTAAAGCCTTGTTTGGTACACATGGAAATGAATCCATTCTGGCTGCTTTTTTGAATGCTGCTCTCCGTTTGCCCGATAATCAAAAGATTACAGAGGTTACTCTGCTGGACCCGCAGTTCAACAAGGAGAATACCGAGGATAAAAAATCAATTTTGGATGTGCATGCGCAGCTTGAAGACGGAAGTCGTGTAAATGTAGAAATCCAGGTGAATAATAAGCATGATATGGAAAAAAGAACCTTGT
>NZ_KE952863.1:3742-14216 GCF_000466385.1 Aneurinibacillus aneurinilyticus ATCC 12856 | reverse complement strand
CTTTTCCTCTCTAGACAATCAACACCCTTGGTATACGGTGCCGAAATTGTAGCCGCTGTAGCTCTTTGGTTCACCGCACTCTCACTTCTTATCTCCTCGGCAAAATTCAGGGCGTTCTATGGAAAGTACCGGGTTTGGTTTGATCGCCTTTTAGGAGCTGTTTTATTGTATTTTGCCCTGCGTATTATTCTTTCTTTTCTTTTAGCATAAACATCCCTTCTCTACACTAAAGAGCCGTTCAACTTATGGAAAAATTCCGTTATTATTGAACGGCTCTACGCTTATTTCTATCAATCCTTATAGCTTTCTATCACTTGGAATACATAACGTAAACAGTACAGCCACTACAATAAAAATACTAAATAAATGCATAACAACATCTACGCCATAATGGTCGGAAATGGCACCCATGAACGTAGCTCCGATGCCTCCTGCGCCTACGCCAAATCCAATCATTAAGCCCGATACCATCGAGATTTTGTTCGGCATTAACATCTGAGCATATACTACACCGACAGCAAAGGAAGACAAAATCGTAAAGCCAAATATGAACAATACGATAGGGAGCATGATCCCATCTACCATCGGCACTAGGATGGAGAACGGAATCGAAGCAACCATCGACCACAAAAGAATAGACTTTCTTGAAAGCCGATCCGAGATTTGTCCGCCAATGTACGTTCCAATCGCACCTGCACCGAGGAATAAGAATACATAAATTTCCGCCTGGTGCAATGAGATGCCCTTTACCTGACCATAAAAAGGTAAAAATCCGGCGACGCCAATTTGTACCCACGAACGTAAAATTACAACAATAAGAAGCAACAGCATCGCAATTGGGTAGCTTTTGCCCTCAAGCGTCTTTTTCAGCTTCATGCTATGGCCCAATTGCTCTTTATACCAGGGAATCATCCATATCGTCATAACGAATGACAAGATACCTAAGAGAAAAAATACCCACATGCTTTTTAATCCAGATGACAAAAGAAACAGCGGAATTAACAATGCCCCTAATGCTTGCCCGGAATTGCCGCCGACCTGATAAATCGCTTGCGCCTTTCCCCTCTCATTACCAGAGGCTAAAAACACGCACCGGTTCGATTCAGGATGAAAAATTCCAGAGCCTAATCCAGAAATAGCAACTGCTACCAGCAAAAAATAATAATTTGTAACATAACCGGTAATGGACAACCCGAGTCCGGTCAGGAGTACACCTAGAGGCAACGCCCATGGCTTCGGTTTTTTATCAGTTAAGTATCCAAATAAAGGCTGCATGACCGATGAGGTTAAATATGAAATAAGAACGATAAGCCCTGTTTGCGTGTAATTCAAATTGAACGCCTGCTTGTATAATGGTAACAGCGCAGGAACAATACCCACTGTCATCATGTCATTCAATAAGTGTGAACCACCTATCGTATAAACGACGCTTTTCTTCAGTTTAGTAAACGATTTTTCACCGGATTGCCGCTGTACAAGCTTAGAAGGAATCGCCCCCATATATACTCTCCTTTACATGTTTGTTACAACACCCATCTTCTTACGGCGTGGTATAGCCGTAAATAAATATACACCACAAATTACAAGTGTAGTTCCGGAAAGCTGCACGCCTGTCATCGCCTCGCCGAGCAGCCAAAACGATAGCAGTGCAGTGAAAATTGGATTAAAGTTCAGAAAAATACCTGACTTCGTACCTCCAACCCGCTGTACACCTATATTCCAGAACAGCATCGCAAGCACGGTCGCTCCCACGCTGACATATATCGTCGCAAACCAGAATGACGGCCCCGGATCTGCTACTTTCAGCGAAGTGGCTGTGAATGGCAGCAGCGTGAGCACGCCGAAAATACCACTCCATAATGTTGACATGTATGGAGATACGCTCTTCATCGCCCATCGACCCGTCACGGAGTATAGTCCCCAAACAGCGACCGCACATAACATGTACAGGTCACCAACATTTAAATGCAGACGAAGCAGACGGACGGGGTCGCCGTGTGAAATCACTACGATAACGCCGAATAACGATACAATCATGCCCAAGACCTGGCGGCGTGTCATCCGCTCCCGCAGCAAAAAAAACGAAACGATGGCAATCGCCACAGGATTAAGTGCGGAAAGCAATCCAACATTGTCTGCCGATGTACGTTCAAGCGCCAAAAACATAAACAGATTAAACAGAACAACACCCGTCACTCCCATAAGGAACAAGGGCCATAATGCCTTCTTTGGCGGCAACAGCTTCTTGTCTTTCCACCACACAATAGGCAGAAGACATACGATCGCCGCCATCCAGCGCATATCGGTCAACACCATCGGCGAAGCATGCCCCACAAGAAATTTCCCTGCAACAAAGTTGCCGGCCCAGAGCATACTCGTGCAGAGCAGCAACAGATAGAACACCCACACTCCACTCACCTTCTTTCTTTTTCTCTTTTCTATTCAAGCATAACAGCTTTTTTATCCGGTTACTATCTTTTTGATAGTAACCTTCATTTAGGACTAGCCTACGCAATTAATTAATCCAAAATGTGAAAAAGCAGCGAATGCATCTGCCCTCGCTGCCATGGTTATTACATTAGCGCTCGTTTTACATGATGAATATAACGGGTACGCATAAATAAGAAATAGAGGATTTGTATTAGAAAGAAACTTCCAAGTACCAATGTTGATTCTTTTACAAGTGAATACTCAAACATATGCTGTAATGCGGTTAACGCAATAGCACCATGAATCGTAGCTACAATAATAGGTACAAAGAACAATAAGGCAAGTTGTGTTGTAATTACTTTTGTCAATTCTTTTTCGGTTAAGCCGAGTTTAGTAATCGCACTATATTGCCGAATATCCTCGTCTAAATCACTATAAAGACGAAAATACAAGAAGCTTCCTGCTGCTACAAAAAACACAGCTCCAATAAACAATCCGACAAATAGAATCAAGCTCATGCTTTCGGTTGTTTTTCCGACATCAACAGCTAACGAAGAAAAAAAATAGGTGCGATCAGGTGAAGGAGTAATCTTTTTTAGAAGAATGTTTCCGACTGCTCTTGTTTCCTGCCACCCGTTCACATCAAAAAGATAATGGTTTTCTTCTTTTGAGCTACGGATTTCATTGTAGACTAAATCAGGAACAACTAATAGGTTATAGCTGGTACTAAGTAACGGAAAAGTGGAATGAGTCATTACTTTTACAGGATTAAGTGTAATGTTGTTTTCTTTTAATACAATCTTTTCGTTCCTGTTAAATTGGTCTACACCCTTTTGTGAATATGGAACATATATCGTTTCATTTCCTTTTAGCAAAACTGTTTTTTCATTTTCATCCCTGGCATATTGATTAAAAATAGATTGCTTAACAAGTGTCACTTCATTGCCTGTTCGTAAACTTGTTTCATTTTTTGCAGGGATTTTTAGTTCTTTGTATTTAAATTTTGCTTTATTTAGTTCGGATTCAATAAGAGCGACATGTTTCATTTCTTGTACATTATTCTTTTTGGATGAATAAGTAAAAGCATAAGGTTTTCCATTTGTCATAACATCAACCATCATGGAACGAAGCCCTACCAATGTACCAATGGATGCAAAAGCAACGGTTGATACGATCGTTACAATAAAAAAGATTCGTGCATTATCTTTCATACGATAAGCCAAATTTGACAAAGCAATCATATTTGTTTTGTACCGATAAAGCTTTTTGTTGTGCTTTAATGCAGAAATAATCGAGACACTAAGCTGCGTAAATAAGAAGTACGTTCCGATCGACACGATGATTGTGACTGGTATCATGGCAAAGAAAACCCCTTCTTTTCTTACAAGCAGGGCAATGGTGTATCCAGCAAGCAGAAGAATAGCCGCAAGTAGCGATAACCAGATAGATGCCTTTGGTTCCGGTTTCGGTTTGGCGCTTCCTGTAAATAGATCGATTAATTTGTTGCCACGTAAAATAGTTGCCGTAAACAGAGAAATGAACAGGAAAAGCGCTAAGAATGCAATAAATGTAAAAATGATGGCTTTCCACGGAAAATAAAAAGGCAGCTTTCCTACTAGCCCTATTGCATTTTCGCCTATAAGCAATAATGCCTTTGCCAATATGAGCCCGGCTGTAATTCCCGAAACGGTCGCACCGAAGCCGATCATCATATTTTCAAGAAATACAAGCAGCTTTAATTGAAAATTAGAAATACCATGTATGACAAAAATGCCGAATTCTTTTTTTCGAGCTTTTAAAAAAGTACTCATCGAATACAAAACAAAGAAAAATGAAAATACATAAATAATCGATTCCGCAAAACGCATCCCTAATGAAACATAGCTGCCAAGACTTTCATTCGATAAGGATGGATGAAACGCGAATACGGCATAAACAAAGAAGACCATGACGGAGAACATACTGCTGAAGAAGTATGCAGCATATGTTCGTTTATTTCGAGTCACATTTTTATAGGCTAATTGACGAAAGGTCATATGAGTCTCCCCCAAGCAAAGATAAAACGTCAATAATCTTTTGAAAAAAGGCTTGTCGATTATCGCCACGATAGATTTCGTTATATAGACGACCGTCTTTAATAAAAACAACGCGATCGCAATAGCTTGCGGCTAAGGCATCGTGCGTCACCATCATCATTGTGGTCTCGTCTTGCTTATTTATCGTCTCCAACGTTTCCATTACATCACGAGATGACTTGGAATCCAAATTCCCTGTCGGTTCATCAGCTAACAGTAGTTTAGGTTCATGAATAATGGCACGGGCGATCGCTGTTCGTTGCGCTTGACCACCGGAAATTTCATACGTTCGTTTATTCAGGATTTGTTCGATTCCCAGTTTCTTTGCGATAGCATGTACTTTATTATCCATTTCCTTTACGCTAATCCCATCTAATGTGAGAGGAAGTACGATGTTTTCTTCAACGGTTAACGTATCAAGAAGATTAAACGATTGAAACACAAATCCTAAATCGCGGCGGCGAAAAAGCGCCAAGGCATTTTTATTTAATTGATACGGATTTTTACCGTCAATTAATACTTCTCCAGATGTCGGAGAATCGATTGTTGACACCATATTCAGAAGCGTTGTTTTCCCGCTCCCTGACGGCCCCATAATTCCGACAAATTCACCTTTTTCAATGTTCAAATCAATATCGGATAAAGCCTTATACACTATTTTTCCACCGTAAACCTTGCTAAGTCCACGAACTTGTAGCATTTGTGTTTCCATAACAACATCCCTTTCATCTTTTCTTACAGTTCATCATAAAGATTTACCGTAGTCTATCCAATCGAAAAACCTTTCATTTACCTTACATTGGTGTAATGTATAAAAAGAGTAAGCTAACATCGATAAATTTTAAATCCTAAAAAAATATTAACCCGTATCACTTTTGTGAATACGGGTTATTTTTAATGATTAGAAAATGGAAAGATAATGCGAGCAATGGTACCTTGGTTGATTTCAGATTCTAACTCGATTTTATGATTTAACTTTTCACACACTTCATGGATAAGGTACAACCCCATCCCGGTAGATTCCTTAAATTTCCGTCCGTTTTCCCCCGTATAAAACGGGCGAAAAACACGAGACAAATCCGCCCTGGGGATGCCTACCCCACGATCTTTCACCTCAAGGATAACGGCACGATTTTTTGGATAAGCGTTCACGGTTACATTTTCCCGACTTCCTGCAGAGTACTTAATGGCATTAGATAACAGTTGATTAAGAATAAATCTTAGCCACTTTGCATCCGACTCTACAGTTAAGGCAGGATCGATGCTTATTTCCGGGTATACTTGATTGCGAATAAACAGTTTCTTGTTTTCATGAATGACTTTATGCACAGCCTCCTTTAATTGAATTCTTTCAACCCGGAAATCATGCTCGAATACCCCGAGTCGTGCAACGTATAGAACCATTTCTAACCCTTTGCGCATTCGATCTGTTTCTTCAGCAATGCTTTCAAAACGGGGATCATCCTCATCTTGTGTAATCAGCTCAATTACGGAAAGAGGGGTTTTCATTTGATGAACCCATTGATTCATAAACGTTAGATGTTCAGATTTTTTCCGTTCCCACGTTTTTAGCTGGTTTTGACAAAGTAAATATTGAGTTTTAAGCAATTCATCAAGAGCTGTTGCTAATGGTGCAAAACCCGTTTTTTCCGTGAACTCATCTAAGTTTTTGGGAGGATTTGATAAACGTATATAAAATGAGCGATAACTGAAATATCGATACAATAAATAGGTGATTAATAAACAAACACCTAAAAATACCGAATACAGAGCGGTAGAAAGATGCCGATAACCATCAAGCCAATAAATAAGCAGAACAAGAAATAATTGAACAATTGTAAAGAATATTAGTGGAATATGTTCTCGTAAAAAAAGTCTCATTCTGTCTCACCATTATAATAAGTTACATTGAAACGATATCCGGCACCTCGAACTGTTTCAATCGCATCATGAATTCCTAGCTCTTGTAATTTTTTGCGTACGCGAGTGATATTAACATTTAATGTATTATCATCAACATAAGATTGATCATCCCATAGTTTTTCCAAAAGGGTCTCACGGCTAACAACACGAGGAAACCGCTTTAGAAGTGTTTCTAAAAGAACAGCTTCTTTTTTTGTTAACGCCGTTATTTGCTCTCCAAGCTTTAGTTCCATGCGCTCGGGATACAATGTAAGACCTGCTTGTTCAACAATACGCTCCTCCATTTTTGGTGCATATGCTCCATATGCTCTTCTCAAATGACTGCGGATTTTAGCCATAACAACATCGTAATAGAATGGTTTGGTAATATAGTCATCTGCACCATTTTCAAGTGCCATGACTTGATCCATTTCACCCGCTCGTGCCGAAATAAATATGATGGGACATGTAGAAATGGACCGTATTTGCCGACACCAATAATAACCGTCAAAGCTTGGCAAGTTTACATCTAATAACACTAAATCCGGCATAATATTATGGAATAAATCGAGAACATGATTAAAATCTTTTGTGATAGTAGCCTCATATCCATATTTTTCAATATGAGAATGAAGTAACTCTGCGATTTTTGTATCATCTTCAACAATCATAATTTTATTCATTATAATTACTCCTTTAATGATTATTAGGATACAATGAGAGCAATAAAACCAAGGGTGTTGATTATCCAGTATAATCCAGAGTGTAGCGTCATCACACCGTGCCCCAAACGGGCGTCGGTTCGTCTCCCGCGCGGAAGCAAAGAGGACCGCTTTTTGCCCCAGCCAGGCGGGACCACAAAACATCTGGGTAGAGGCGAAGGGGGAGACAATTGCCGTCCTTTTTCGCCTGGCTAGGGTAATCGCTTGGGAAGGGAGACGAAAGGCTGTGGTGGCCTTTTCCTCTTTGGACAATCAACACGCGTGTAATAAAACATTTGCAGGTTAATCAATATGATGTTCATTATAGCACAGCTTGTCGCTTTTACATTTGTATGATAAAATGGTAATTTAAGGTTTTTATCACAAAAAATTAATGTTTAAAAAGCTGATTTCCCCTTAAAAACAAAAGGAGAATCAGCTTTTTACTTTTTAGCCAACACATTAACTAGCCATTCGCTAATTTAATCACAGACAACCTCTCTCCTTGATTTTAATGAACCTTACACAGATGTAAGAGAAATGAAAGATGATTCGATAGGAACTATTCGTGATTGTGTTTTACACTGTGATACGTGATGAATCAATCATGCAAGGTTATTGCAGGAGGAAATTTACGGAGGTTAATAAAATGAAGACAATCTTACAAGCAAAAAATGTAGAAAAAGTCTTTGGCGCAAAAGGAAATGCTTTTACAGCATTAAAGAATATCACTCTCGAGATTAAAGAAGGTGAGTTTGTTGGCGTTATGGGCCCGTCTGGTGCAGGTAAGTCAACGCTTTTAAATATTTTTTCCACCATTGATGCAGCGTCATCAGGCGAGATCAATATAGATGGTAAAAATATCGTTACGATGAAAGAAGAACAATTGTCAGACTTTCGCCGCGATAAGCTAGGATTTATTTTCCAGGACTACAATTTGCTTGATACGTTAACAGTGAGAGAAAACATTTTACTCCCACTTGCCCTATCTAACGTACCTGTAAAGGAAATTGAGACGCGAGTCGAAAAAATAGCAGATACATTTGGCATTCGGGAAATCCTAGATAAGTATCCGTACCACATCTCTGGCGGACAAAAGCAGCGTGCGGCTGCATCCCGAGCAATTGTGACCAATCCAAGCTTGATTTTAGCAGATGAACCTACCGGTGCATTAGATTCAAAATCTGCTACAAGCTTATTAGAAAGCCTAAGTGCATTAAATGAAAACAATAAATCAACCATTATGATGGTTACACATGATGCTTTTGCGGCCAGTTTCTGTAAACGAATCGTGTTTATCAAAGACGGTCAGCTTTATAAGGAACTTCATAAAGAAGGACAAACCCGTAAGGTATTCTTTCAGGAAGTACTAGATGTCCTGGCTTCACTTGGAGGTGGGCATAATGACACTATTTAGTATCGCGAAAAAAAATATGAAGATGAATTTCAGGCATTATTTTTTATACTTTGCATCCATGATTTTTAGCATTGTTATTTATTTTACATTTGTTTCATTAAAATATGATCAAACGATTCAAGCGACTTCAGACGGTTCTACAAAAATTAGTTCTGCATTTAGTGGTGCAGCAGTCGTCTTAATCATTTTTGTGGCGATTTTTATTTGGTACTCGAATTCCTTCTTTACAAGAAAACGAAAAAAAGAAGTTGGACTTTATTCCTTGCTAGGTGTCCGCAAAAAACAAATTGGCCAAATGCTTTTTTATGAAAATTTGATTATGGGGCTTTTAGCGCTCATTATCGGAATTGCTATTGGTTCTGTATTATCAAAGTTGTTCGTCGCACTATTAATGAAGCTTATGGGCTATGAAGTAGTTGGGAATTTTTCGATTTCAATTGCCGCAATCATAAATACAGTGATTGTTTTTTCACTTATTACATTAATTGCTTCATTCCAAGGCTATCGATTAATTTATCGTTTTAAATTAATTGAGTTATTTCAAGCTGAGAAAGAAGGAGAGAAAGAATCGAGCGCTTCTTTCCTAATCGCATTACTATCCATTATTTTAATCGGCAGCGGATACTGGATTGCTCTTCAAAACTTAATGGATTCAAAAGTTTGGAGAACGCTTGGCCTTATGGTTACACCGATGGTTATTTTAGTAACTGTTGTGCTTGGTACTTATTTCTTGTTTAGTACATTGACTGTATATTTATTAAAACTTTCAAGAAAAAACAAAAAGAGCTATTGGAAAGGCATTAATATTATTGGAACATCACAGCTCTTATATCGAATGAAAGGAAATGCTCGGACATTAACGGTTATTGCTGTGCTCAGCGCAACAACATTAACCGCTGTTTGTACAGCATACAGCATGTATTATAACAATCGAACGAATGCCGAAAAATTCAATCCAAACAGCTTCATGTTTATAGATACAAACAACCACGTATCACAGAAAGTACAAAGCATTGTAAACAAAAGTAAAAACCATCAAGTCATTTATCATGAAACCATTCCGACACTTGAAATGAAGGCGGACATTACGGGCTTTAAAAATGAATTTTATGGAAATGAACTGATGTATACTGTTATTTCAAATCATGATTTTAACAAATTGGCAAAAGAGCAAAAACATAATGAAAATCTTACTTTAAAAGGTAACGAAGCGGTTGTCTTGGATGCAACCTACATGGATAGTATCTCACCAGCATATGTTGGTTCAGCCATCTCGTTTAAAACGAACAAAAAGGTTCAACACATTACGGTTACAGATTTCAAGAAATATAGTGTGTTCAACCTTTACACTGCTCAAAATTCCATTGTCATAAGCGATGAATTATTTGCCCGGTTACAGTCTGAAATAAAACCACTGAACATAGAGGCTTATAAAATTACAGATGATGATGATGCAAAACAATTGTCCAAAGATATACAAGCAATCGTTCCAGAGAAAGCAAACTTGTCAAGCTTCTATGCTAATTACGCTACCGGCCTTGAATCATCCGGACTCATGATCTTCATGGGCGGATTTTTAGGATTGGTGTTCTTAGCAGCAACGGGCAGCATTATTTACTTTAAACAATTAACGGAAGCTGGCGCAGATAAAGATCGCTATGAAATTTTACACAAAATCGGTGTAAAGAAAAAAGAAATACGCAAATCAATCGCAAAACAAATATTATTTATCTTTGTCTTGCCTTTGCTTGCCGGAATCACTCATTGCGCTGTTGCCTTAACTGCTTTATCTAATTTAATGCAAACAAACTTAGTTGTTCCGGTCGTTATATGCATGGGCATATATACAATTGCCTACATTGTTTATTATTTCTTAACGGTTCATTCCTACTACAAAATTGTGATAAAAACAAAATAAATCACACCTGTTGATTATCCATAAGGTGGAA
>NZ_KE952863.1:0-3642 GCF_000466385.1 Aneurinibacillus aneurinilyticus ATCC 12856 | reverse complement strand
CTGGATCATACTGGATAATCAACACCCTTGAAAATAAATAAAAGGAGAAAAAAATGAAGAAAATTATAACCATTATAGCTGTTATAGCAGTTGTTGTTATTTTTGGAGGATTATTTGTTATTCAAAATGTGAATCTTAACAAACTCGGTACAGAAAAATATTATGTTCAGACTAAAGGGGCACCAGATAATTCCGGTCAATATACCCTTCCTGGCTATAATAAAGATGGAAAAGAACAGACGCTTACATTTATGAAAGCTGGAGAAGATCACAAGTTTAAAGAAAATGCCTATTTATGTGTGTATGTCAAAGCTGAAAAAGGAGTTACTTCTTATGAAGAAGTAAAAAAAGAAGATATACCTGATAAGGCAAAAGAAAAGCTGCAATAGAAAAACCCGGCATCATTGCCGAGTTTCTCAAAACGTCATCCAGATTTCAGAAATCCATCCCCTGTATTAATCACATGCACACGCAATAATGACCAAGAGGATAAACAGAACAAGAATGACCCCGATTTCCTCTCTTTCATGAAAGAATCCCATACGTTCATCCCTCCATGTATGATTGATTTACTTACGCTTCATACTATGCGGATACGTATGGACAGGTGTTGGGTGAATGCCCTTATTCGGGCTACAGTTCAACTTGATTAAGCTAACATATATTATTGAAAAATTATTTTGATCTAAACATGAATAATCACGCCTGTTGATTATCCATAAGGTGGAAGAAAGGCCAGTGTGTCCTTTTCCGACCGTGCCCACCCACCGCCCTTCCGTCTTTTCCTACCTCTTATAACGGTGAATAGTTCTGGAAAAAGATGGACGCACAAAAAATATAGGCTTTTTCAATGCTGTCTACTTGACAGGAACATGACCACCTTTAACAACTACCCGCATCTTTTCTTTTGTCATCGGTCCGAGCACTACCTTTCGAATGATCCCGTTGCTGTCAATAACGAAGCTGCTCGGAATAATCGTTGTTTGATATTGATGGGCTACCTTCGATTTTTTATCAAGCAAAATTGGAAACTGCATTTTCATTCCTTCAACAAACCGTTTCACATTCGGAATACTACTCTCTGTTTCGGTCAAATTTACCGCAAGAATTTCGATGTTCTCTTTCCGCGCTTTTTCATAAAATGCTACCATATCCGGAATCTCTTTGCGACATGGCAGGCACCAGGTTGCCCATATGTTCATGATGACCGTCTTGCCTCGAAAATCGGATAGGCGCATCGTTTTGCCGTCCAGCGTTTCAAGCG
Organism: Aneurinibacillus aneurinilyticus ATCC 12856; assembly: GCF_000466385.1. GTDB lineage: Bacteria > Bacillota > Bacilli > Aneurinibacillales > Aneurinibacillaceae > Aneurinibacillus > Aneurinibacillus aneurinilyticus. Next base: position 2,378 of record NZ_KE952863.1, on the reverse strand, counting down.
AGAAATCTGGTGCCTTATTTCCTTCTTTCACACCTATTTCGGCCTGTGGAGCCGTTGTTTTTTCGCCGTAATCGGGTAACGCTTGCCCGTTCATACTGGTAGAATTGTCGGAAGTTGAACGAGATTGCGTCCCGTCTGCTTCTCTGCTGCCAGACAGCGTACCGTACAATACGCCGCCAATGAGCGCTAGAAGTACGAGAATAGCCGCAACATTTTTCACGTTTCTCATCCTTTCTTCTTCTGTCCTCTTCTATTATAGGCCAAAAAAAGTCAAAATAAAGAAGGTAAGCAGCTATTCACTTATTTTTGATTGATGAGTCTCTCCAGCTCATTCAACGTTTCAGCAAATACCTTCATCGCATCATCAATCGGTTTGGACGTTGACATGTCAACGCCTGCCGCCTTCAATATATCAATCGGTGCTGCGGAATTGCCTGCGGATAAGAACTTGTCTCGAATGCGCTCTACCGCGGGACGGCCTTCCTTTTGCACCTGTTTAGCCAGCGCTGTGGATGCAGCAAAGCTGGTCGCATACTGGTACACATAGAAGTTGTAATAAAAATGCGGAATACGTGCCCACTCCATTGCAATCTCTTGATCATCAGCCACCGACGGCCCATAGTATTTTTTATTCATATCACTATACATTTTTTTCAGCGCCTCCGCATTCAGCGACTCACCTGCCTGCTCCTTCTCATGAATAAGCTTCTCAAATTCGGCGAATTGTGTCTGGCGAAACAGCGTGGTCCGGAAGTTTTCCAGACGTTGGTTCAACAAATACATTTTCTCCTGCTTCGTCTTTGCTTTGGCGTACAAACTATCGAACAGCAGAGCTTCATTGAGGGTAGAGGCCACTTCCGCTGTAAAAATGGGATAGCTGGACATCATATATGGTTGCGTTTTGTTCGTGTAATACGTATGCATCGCGTGGCCAAGTTCATGTGCAATGGTAAATACATCGTTATAGGTACCCTGATAGTTTAGCAATACGTACGGATGCGTATCATACGCTCCGGACTGATATGCGCCTGAGCGCTTATCCTCAGTGGCGTATACATCGATCCATCCATTTTTAAACGCCTCTTCAAGCGTCTTGCTGTAGCCGTCTCCCATCGGCTTCAAGCCTTCGAGCACCATATTCTTTGCTTCCTCATACGGAATATAGGCTTGGCTTACTTCCGTGTTCGGCGTATACATATCATACATATGCAGCTCTTTTACGCCAAGCATCCTCTTCTTTAATTCCATATAGCGATGAAGCTGCGGCAAGCCTTTATTAACGCTGGTGATTAGCTCATCATACACTTTTGGCGGGATATGATTAGGGGTCAGGCTCGCCTCAAGCGCATTCGGATATTTGCGGGCTTTGGCATATGTATTATTTGCTTTCACTTTACCTGCAAGCGTTTGAGCGAACGTATCCCGGAATCCTTCGAGTGTCTTATAGTACGCTTCAAAAGCGGCCTTACGCACACCGCGGTTCTTGCTTTCCATATATGAAACGAAGTTGGCGCGTGTCAGTTGTATGTCTTTGCCCGTTTCATCCTTGATCTTCGGGAATTTTACATCTTTGCTAAGCATCGAATAGGTGCTTTCCGGGTTTTGCTCCAGAGGCGAGAACTGGGCCAGCAACCCCTCCAGCTCCTTCGTAAGTGTATGCGGCTTGATTCGCTCAAGATCTTCGAGAAATGTTTTATATGGTGCGAATTCTTTTGCTGCAAGATACCTTTTCATTCTATCCTCCGGAATAGCCAGCACTTCCGGCGTAAACCAGGATGTTTTCTCGGCGGTTAGCGTACTCAGCTTTTTGGCCTTATCCATGACTTCCTGTAGCTGTGGATTGGATGAATTCACATCGAAGCCCATGGAAGCATACACATGCACCTTATCGCGCAGCCGCATCAAATCACTTAAATCGTTCAACGATTGCAGAAGGTTTCCAGCGGATTGCCCGATTTTCCTCTGATGCTTTGAAAACGCGTCAGCCAGCTGTGTCAGCTTTTTGACATCTGCTTCCCATGCCGCCCTGTCCGCATAAATATCCTCCAGCCTCCACTTATACTGTGCCGGAATATCCGCTCGTGATCGATAATCCGGCCTCTGTGCTCCTTTGGTCGCTTCCGCCGCATAAACAGCATGTGAGCGCAACGAAATAAACGGGATGGTCAGTATGGTCACTGCCAAGGTAGCCGCCGTCATGGTAGTAATCATTTTTCGCTTCATGCCTCATTCCTCTTTTCCAAAAAAATCAAACTATGTATGGTATGCTCATCTCTTTATGTATCATACAGAGAAATTAATTTTAATTATATTCAGAATAATATATTCACGCCTGTTGATTATCCATAAGGCGGAAGAAAGAAGGTGCACGCGTCGGC
>NZ_KE952862.1:51664-85997 GCF_000466385.1 Aneurinibacillus aneurinilyticus ATCC 12856 | reverse complement strand
CACGCAGCCGAAGCTGTCGTCCGAGATTTTGTAAACGGAATTAGGAATCCACACACTCTACTTTGCAGAGAGGGGAATCATCATGAACGGTTCAACAACAAAAACACACGATATCATTGAAAAAACGGAAAAATTCGGGGCCAAGAACTATCATCCACTGCCAATCGTTATTTCTAAAGCGGAAGGGGTATGGGTAGAAGATCCGGAAGGCAATAAGTATATGGATATGTTGAGTGCATATTCAGCCCTTAATCAAGGCCACCGTCATCCGAAAATTATTCAGGCGTTAAAAGATCAAGCAGATAAGGTAACATTGACGTCCCGCGCATTTCATAGCGATAAGCTAGGCGAATTTTATGAGAAGCTGTCGATGCTGACAGGCAAAAACATGATTCTGCCGATGAACACCGGGGCTGAGGCAGTGGAAACGGCCATAAAAGCTGTGCGTCGTTGGGCATATGATGTGAAAAAGGTACCGGACAACCAGGCTGAAATCATCGTCTCTGAAGGTAATTTCCACGGCCGGACAACTACGATTACGTCGTTCTCTTCCGACGAGGCATATAAACGCGGCTTCGGACCATTCACGCCGGGCTTTAAAATCATTCCATATGGTGATATTGAAGCCCTACGTAAGGCAATTACGCCGAATACGGCTGCATTTATGACTGAGCCGATTCAGGGGGAGGCCGGCATCTTGATGCCGCCGGAAGGTTTCCTTAAACAGGCTCGTGAGTTGTGTAAAGAAAACAATGTATTGTTTATTGCCGATGAAATCCAGACCGGTTTTGGCCGTACAGGTAAAATGTTCGCATCAGATTGGGAAGATGTAAAACCAGATATGTATATCATGGGGAAAGCGCTCGGTGGCGGGGTATTTCCGATTTCTGCAGTAGCGGCTGACAGGGAAATTCTCGGTGTATTCGAGCCCGGCTCACACGGATCTACGTTCGGCGGCAACCCGCTAGGCTGTGCAGTTGCGATTGCGGCACTGGAAGTGCTCGAAGAAGAAAATCTTGTGCAGCGTTCGCTGGAGATGGGTGAATATTTTAAGCAGAAGCTGCAAAAAATCGAAAATCCGGTTATTAAGGAAGTGCGTGGACGCGGGTTGTTCATTGGCGTTGAACTGACGGAAGCAGCGCGTCCGTATTGCGAAGCGCTAAAAGAATTGGGGCTGCTTTGCAAGGAGACTCATGAGACTACAATCCGTTTCGCGCCGCCGCTCATTATCTCCAAGGAAGATTTGGATTGGGCGATTGAGCGAATTTATCAAGTGTTGAAAAAGTAAGAAAAGCGGTGTATGCTGTTTGTAAATGTGTATAGGACGCAATAGGTGCCCTTATTAAGGGAGAATAGGGAAGAAAATACGCGGGCCCGCCACTGTAACCGGGGAGCCGTCGGCAGTCACTGAGCGTATGCGCTTGGGAAGGCTATCGACACATGGTCTTGATCCGGGAGCCAGGAGACCTGCCTATTGCACGGAATACTCGGGGATCAGGTAGCATAGAACCGGATGTGGCAAGTCCAGGTCATCTTTGACCTGGGCTTTTTTTGTCGTACATACAAATATAAACGGACAGGGAGCCCCTCGCCCCGTTGCGTCCTTGCCATTCTCGAACTACATGGAGAAAGACGGTGGATGAGACGATGGAACAGATGATTGGTGAATTGCTTACAGATACGATAAGCCGCATTGTGGAAGTGGAGCAAGAATGCATGGGGGCAGTCCGAAAACGGGTAGATAATCTCACAAAGCCCCCGGGAAGCCTGGGAGACCTGGAGGAGATGGTTATTCGTCTAGCTGGCATACAACGGACGGAAAAGCCGGTAATGGATAAAAAAGCGGTGGTAGTTATGTGCGGAGACCATGGCGTGGTGGAAGAGGGTGTAAGCGCTTTTCCTTCAGAAGTAACGGGATTGATGATGGGGAACTTTACGAGGGGCAAAGCTGCGATTAATGTATTCTCGCGCCGTATGGGAGCGGAAGTCATTGTTGTTGATGTCGGGAGCAGGGCACAGAGACTTTCGGGTGTACGAGATGAAAAAATCAAAGCGGGTACGAAAAATATGGCACAAGGTCCGGCAATGACCCGCGATGAAGTGGTGCGTGCTATCGAAGCCGGTATCGCTATTGTCAAAGAATTATCGGAACAAGGATATAAGGCTGTGGCACTTGGTGACATGGGCATCGGAAATACAACGCCGAGCGCTGCGTTGACTGCTGCTGTCACCGGTCGTCCGGTGGATGAATTAACAGGCAAAGGGACTGGCATTGATGAGATGAAACGTCGGGCTAAAGCAGATATTATCGAGCGTTCGCTATCGGTAAACGGCATCGGGAAGCAATGGCGCTCTTTGTTAGAGCCGATCGATGTATTGGCTCGCGTAGGTGGTCTGGAAATCGCCGGTCTGGTCGGAGTCACGCTTGGTGCAGCTGCACATAGAATGGCCGTCATTGTGGACGGTGTTATTGCAGGTGCCGCCGCTTTACTTGCATATGAAATATGCCCACAGGTGATTTCATATATGTTTGCCTCTCATTTGTCCGAAGAACCGGCACATGAGGCGGCTCTCGCTTATTTGGAATTGTCGCCTGTGCTCCATCTGCGGATGAGACTCGGCGAGGGTTCTGGCGCGGTCTTGATGTTTCCTTTGCTGGAGGCGTCTATCGCTATGCTAAACGAGATGGCAACATTTGATGAATTGGGTCTTTGAGCTACTCCCGCTTATCATGCTTGAAGAAGGAATTTCCCGCCCGTTAAGACAGGATAAATCAATGCAAAATCCCCGCTACGAACATAGCGGGTTTTTTGACAAAAGAAATGCTGACATGTAAATAGCAGGCCAAAAGATTGACTTTTACATCGGAAATCTTATACGCTACCAGCAGAAATATGCTCGCCTAATGAAACATCAGGCGATGGAAAAGGAGAAAGCGTATGAAAACAAATCGAAGAAACGTGACGATCGCAATGCTGGTCGCAACGTTCCTGGCGGCGATTGAAGTCACTATCGTCAGCACTGCTATGCCTCGAATCGTCAGTGATTTGGGAGGGTTAAAGCTCATCAGTTGGGTGTTTGCCATATATTTGCTTACTACGTCTGTAACGACGCCCATTTACGGAAAATTGGCCGATTTGTTCGGACGTAAAGTTATTTTTACTTTTGGAACGGCAGTCTTTTTGCTAGGTTCAGCGCTATGCGGGCTTGCCCAGTCGATGGAGCAGTTGATTGTGTACCGTGCGATTCAGGGCATCGGTGCAGGCGCAGTTTTACCGGTAACATTTACGATTATTGGCGATATTTATTCCTTTGAGGAGCGTGCCAAAATTCAGGGATTGTTCAGTTCCGTTTGGGGAATCTCGGGCATTGTGGGACCGCTGGTAGGCGGTTTTTTCGTCGATGTCCTTTCCTGGCACTGGATTTTCTTCGTTAACATTCCGTTCGGCATTATTGCTGTCATTATGGTATGGATGTATCTGAACGAATCGTTTGAAAAGAAAAAACAGCATATTGACTACGCCGGTGCGGTAACATTTACGATTGGGATGTGTGCTTTACTGTATGCGTTTTTGACTGGTGGACAAGAATACTCCTGGGGTTCAGGAATGATTCTTACTTTATTCGCCGTCGCTGTTATTTTCCTGGGAGTTTTCATTATCGTCGAAATAAAATCTCAGGAGCCGATGTTACCTTTACAATTGTTTAGCATCCGTTCTATTTCTATCTCGAATCTGGTCTCGTTCATTGTTAGCGCTGTTCTGATTGCCATTACGGCTTACCTGCCGATGTGGATTCAAGGAGTATATGGCGGGGCAGCGACAAATTCAGGATTAGCGCTGGCTCCAATGTCTATCGGGTGGTTGCTTGGAGCTATTGCCAGCGGTCAGCTAATGATTCGGATTCGGACGCGCAATACGGCGCTCATCGGACTTGCTACAATTATGCTGGCTTCGCTTTGGCTTGCGCTAATTAGCATGGGTACATCCCAATTTGTTATTATTGCGATTATGTTTATCACCGGACTAGGCTTTGGGCTTGCAGTAACGGTGTTCACCGTAACGGTACAATCATCTGTAGATTGGAAGTTGCGCGGTGCGGCAACAGCGTCCAATTCGTTCGTTCGTACACTTGGACAGACTGTCGGTATTGCATTGTTCGGAACGTTATTTAATTCCGCGATTGCACGGTATATGCAGGAACATGGGATGGAAGCCGGAACGGATATGAATCAGCTTTTGAGTCCAGAGGCAGCAAGCCATTTGCCAGCGCAGCTCATAATGTCCATGAGGGAGGGGCTGGCCTATGCGCTGCACAATGTATTTTTAATAATGTGCATCGTAGCGGTGATGGCACTTGTGGCTGGTCTATGGATGCCACGTACAAATCCCGGTTCCGTCTCCACCCGTTCGAATTAACTAAATAGGGGGAGTATAGATGAAAGCAATTATGCTGCAAGGTACGTCGTCGGATGTAGGCAAGAGCGTGTTATGCACCGCGCTCTGCCGCATCTTGTATGAAGACGGTTGGAAGGTGGCTCCGTTTAAATCACAGAATATGGCATTGAATTCCTATATCACCCGTGATGGTAAAGAGATCGGAAGAGCTCAGGGCGTGCAGGCGGAAGCGTGCCGCATCGAGGCCACCGCGGATATGAATCCGATTCTTTTAAAGCCGAAGCAGGACATGATTGCCGAGGTGATCGTAAGGGGTGAGCATTATGCCGATATGGGAGCAGGGGCATACCGGAGCGATTATGTGCCGACTGCGTTGCCAGTATTGCGTGAATCGCTGGATCGACTTGCAGAAGAATATGAAGTACTTGTTATGGAGGGGGCGGGCAGTCCGGCAGAAATCAATCTGAAGGATCGTGATATCGCCAATATGAAAGCGGCAGAACTCGCGGATGCTCCGGTATTGCTCATCGCCGATATTGATCGGGGTGGCGTATTCGCATCGCTTGTCGGAACGCTTGCACTATTGGATGACGATGAACGGGCGAGGGTGAAGGGTTTTATTATCAATAAATTTCGCGGAAAATTCTCTCTTTTGAAATCAGGTTTAGATTGGCTGGAAGAACATACAGGGCTCCCGGTGCTTGGGGTGATACCTTACGCTGATACAGGCATTGATGCCGAAGATTCGCTGGCCTTATCTACACTCAAGCTAAAAAAACGGGATGAAGAAGGAGAGGCGCTCAATGTTGCGGTTATTCGTTTGCCTCGTATATCCAACTTTACGGATATCGATCCGCTGTATGACGAACCGGGCGTCAGAATGCGGTTAATCGCTTCAGTTGCTGAGTGGAATAACCCGGATATTATTATCCTCCCTGGCACGAAGAATACGACAGACGATTTACAATGGCTGAAGCAGACCGGTCTAGCAGATGTTATTGGACAAGCTGCACAGGGAGGCGCGTATGTCGTAGGGATTTGCGGTGGTTATCAGATGCTGGGCAAGGAGCTATACGATCCAGACGGGATTGAATCGACCTATGAACGCAGTGAGGGGCTAGGGTTGTTGCCGATTCATACGACATTTCAGGCGGGGAAACGGACGATACGTGTAGAAGGGGAAGTATGCGGCGTTTCCTTTGCGACCGGACAAACCGTAACAGGATATGAAATCCATCTTGGACAAACGATGCGGGAACAAGGCAGCCGTCCGTTGTTCCGATTGGATGATGGTCATACGGACGGGGCAGTTGCAGACGGTGAAGCCATATGGGGTACATATCTGCACGGTGTATTTCATAACAGGGAATTCACAAGAGCATGGCTTAACCGTATACGGTTAGAGAAAGGGATGGAGCCGGTAGCGGGCGGAGTCCACACCGAGTCGGAGCGCCGGGAGGCAAGCTACACGGCGCTAGCATCCCTTGTGAGAGAACATCTTGATATGAAGAAGCTCTATGACATTATAGGGCTGCCACTTCCCATCAAATTCTAGGGGGGTGCAAAATGGCTGAACATTCCTATCCTGCTATGCTGCAATTAACAGGCAGACGATGTCTTGTAGTCGGCGGAGGAAGGGTTGCCGAACGAAAAACGGCAGCCCTTTTGGATACGGGTGCTTTCATTACGGTGGTCAGCCCTACGCTGACAGAGCGGTTGCACACATTCGTACAGACAGGGCGTATTGAATGGCGGGAGAAAGCATTTGAGCCGGAAGACATACAGGAGGCGCTCCTTGTCTTTGCGGCTACAGATAGTTCGGAGGTCAACACATTCGTTCTTGAGGCATTGAAGCCGGGCCAGCTTATCAATATCGCAGACAGACCGGACTTAAGTACATTTACTGTGCCAGCCCAGCTTCGACGAGGAAGGCTTCTCATGACCGTAGCTACGGAGGGGGCAAGTCCGGGCCTCGCACGAAAACTTGTCAACGAGCTAGGAGAGATATATGACGAGACTTATGAGGTATATGTTGATTTCTTGGCTGAAGCCCGCCGTATTGTATTAGAGCGAGTGGAAAGCCCGCATCGGCGGAGGCGATTGTTCAAGCGGTTGTTGGAGGACGACTTCTTGTATGATGCGAGACGGCAGGAGCCGGAGCGTCTCTGGGGCCGATTCTGGGATCTCGTATCAAGGAATAGCAAAGATGATACATAGGAGGCGAACCGGATGTTGTTTACCGAACAGGAAAAGCAAGCGGTGTATAAAGTGATCGAAGCGCGGCGTGATGTCCGTTCATTTCTTACACAGCCACTGCCGGATGAGGCAGTGCAGAGAATATTGAGGGCTGCGCATTATGGTCCATCAGTAGGATTTATGCAGCCATGGAACTTTATATTGATCACATCCGCTGAAGTAAAAGAGCGTTTGGCATGGGCAGCCGAGAAGGAGAGAAAGGCGCTTGCCATCCATTACGAGGGGGAGCGTGCAGAGCAATTCCTGCGTTTGAAAGTGCAAGGCATTCAGGAGGCGCCGCTAACCGTGTGTGTCACATGTGATCCGACACGTGGCGGATCGCATGTTCTGGGGCGCAATTCGATTCCGGAAACAGACATTATGTCGACGGCCTGTGCTATCCAGAACATGTGGCTAGCCTCCTGTGCTGAAGGCATCGCTATGGGATGGGTGAGTTTTTATAAGAAAAATGATGTGCGCGACATTCTTGAGCTGCCACCGCATATTGATCCGGTTGCTTTATTATCGCTTGGCTATACGGATGATTATCCCGCTGCTCCTATTTTGGAGACGGAAAAATGGGAGAAACGACGGGAGCTGGATACGCTCATCTATCAGAACAAATGGGGAGGTACAGCATGAATAAACCGGATAAGCAGCGTGGTCTAGTACTTGTATATACTGGAGACGGTAAAGGGAAAACGACGGCGGCACTTGGACTTGCAGTCCGGGCTTGTGGACGTGGGAAGCGTGTACTTGTCATTCAGTTTATTAAGTCGCCCGACCGTACCTATGGAGAGAAAATTATGTTTGATAAGATGGGCATCGAAATGCATCAAAAAGGCATTGGTTTTACCTGGCTGAAAACTCCCGATGAGCATCGGGAAGCATTGAAGGAAGCGTGGGCTTTCACCAAGGAAAAAGTAATGAGCGGTGTATATGATGTTGTCATTCTGGATGAGTTGAATAATGCGCTTTCTATTAGTACATTTCCTATTGATGATGTATTGCCGCTCAGAGAGGTGCTGGAGCTTATCGGGAGTCGTCCACAGGGGATGCATATGGTTATCACAGGTCGAAATGTGCATCCAGAAGTCAAAAATAAAGCTGACCTGGTAACAGAGATGAACCCCCTTAAGCATTACTATGATGAAGGCATCCCCGCTGTAAAGGGAATTGAGTTTTAATGAGCAGACTTGAAAAATTCGGGCACGGAGGCGATTTGCTCACCGCTTCCGCCCTGTTTAATGTGGAACCGGAACAGTTGCTGGATTTCAGCGCCAATATTAATCCGCTGGGGCCACCAGAAGGAGTGCTGGAAGCGATTGAGAATGCAAAGAATAACATCGTACATTATCCAGATCCTGCGCATCGCAAATTTTTGTGTGCGCTGGCCAGGAAGTATGCTGTACCAGAGGAGATGCTTCTTGTCGGAAATGGAGCTGCCGAATGCATGGCGCTTGTATTGCTGGCCCTTGCTCCCACGGCGGTTGGTGTTATCTATCCTTCATTTGTAGAGTATACACAGCTTGCACAGCAGTATGGAGCAGAGGTGATCGGGTGCGTCGGACGGGAGGAAACAGGTTTTTTGCCAGTGGAAGAAGAGCTTGGATTGTTGCTAGATAAGGTTGATATTTTGTTTATTGGGCATCCCAATAATCCGACCGGGCTTATGTATAGCCATGAAACGCTAAGTCGATTAGCGGTGCAGGCACAGGAGAAAGATGCTTATCTTGTCGTCGACGAAGCGTTTATCGATTTTCTTCCGGAGGAAAATCAGCCGACATTGCTTAAACATCTGGCATCGTATCCACATGCTATTCTGCTGCGTTCACTTACGAAATTCTATGCGATTCCAGGACTACGTCTCGGATTTGCGGCTGCGCATCCTGATGTTATCGCACGTATGAAAGGGAAGCAGGTTCCTTGGAGTGTTAACTGCTTTGCTCTGGCAGCCGGAGAGGCGTGCTGTGCGGCAGGTGAATATGAGGCTGCTACCCGCCGATTGATCGCAGATGAGCGGGTATACTTGCATAGCCGATTATCGAAGGATTTACGTTTTCGAGTATGGCCGGGACAGGCTAACTTTTTGCTGATACGCCTACCAGAAGGGCAGACCGCGGAAGCAGTACAGGATGGGCTGGGACGACGCGGCATTATGATTCGTAATTGTGCCATGTATCCGGGCTTGACTGCGCGGGATTTCCGTATCGCGGTACGATCCCGTGAGGAGAATAATCGATTGCTTCGAGCTTTGGCAGAAATGATGGGAGAGAGCATAGAGGAGAGGAAAAAAACGTGAGTATCGTAGTAGTCACCGGAGGCGTCCGTTCCGGAAAGAGTGCATTTGCGGAACGGCTTGTCAAAGAAAAAAGCCAATCGGTACTTTACGTAGCGACGGGCGTATGCACTGATGAAGAGATGGAGCATCGTATTACGCAGCACCGTGAACGTCGTCCTGCTTTCTGGGGACTGAGTGAAACTCCGTATGATGCTGCAGCAGAGGTGCACACCTACCATAATTATGAGGTTGTGCTGTTTGATTGCGTTTCGACATGGATAAGCAATCTGTTAGTAGATGTCGCAGAAGACAAGTGGCGAGATACGGAAGAGACAGAGCGGATTATAGGGGCAGTAGATAGCTGGCTAAGCGCGATACGGGATTATTCTGGCACTGTTTTCGTAGTGACCAGTGAGACCGGGCTGGGCGGTGTGGCTATGACAAAGCTGGGGCGTTGGTTTCAGGATACGCTTGGCGTCGTTAATCAGCGGATTGCCGCGGAGGCGCAGGAGGTATACGCTGTACTATCGGGCATTCCATGGAAAATTAAAGGTGAGAGAATATGAATGCCTTGTTACATGCCGTTGCTTTCTTGACCCGTATTCCGGTTCCTAGACTTAGCGCTGATCCGAAGGACTGGCAGCGTAGTGTGGCTTTTTACCCAATCGTGGGTGTTCTGCTGGGCATATTGCTTTGGGGCGTTGCATTGCTGACTGGCTGGCTATTGCCTGTGCCGCTTGCCGCTGTGTTGACGCTCGTTTTTTGGGTATACAGCACTGGAGCGTTGCATCTGGACGGATGGATGGATTTAGCAGACGGATTGGGAAGCTGGCGAGAGAGGGAGAAAATATTTGCAATTATGAAGGATAGCCGGGTAGGCGCTATGGGCGTTATCGCGGCCATTCTTTTGTTTATGGTTAAAGTATCAGCATTGTATGAGATTATGAGAAACGACGCAGAGATATGGTTGTTGCTTCCCTCGCTTTTTGCACGCATGTCACTTGTGGCCGCCATTTGGTTTTGGCCATATGTAAGCGAAAAAGGTATAGGAACAGGTCTCAAGGGTGGGCTTACGGCCTGGAAGGTAGGTTTCGGTTTTATATTTGTTCTATGCGCAACCGTTGTTTTACTCAGCTGGAAAGGCATGCTTGCATTTCTTGCGGTAACGCTGGCAAGTTGGATTTTTCTTCGTTCAATATCCCGGCGTTTGGGTGGCTTGACAGGGGATTGCTATGGTGCTCTGGTGGAGTGGACAGAAGCGGTAACTCTTGTTGTTCTTATCGCTACAGGGAGGTTGTGGATGTGAGGTGGATATGGGTACGGCACGGCGAGACGGAGGATAATCGGTCACACCGCTATCTCGGACATTATGATGCGCCGCTGAATGAGCGAGGGAAGGAACAGGCCTTGGCCGTTGCTGACCAGCTTAAGAATGAGTCTATTACGTACATTTATACAAGTGATTTATTACGCTGTAAGGAGACTGCACATATTATTGCCCAGCCACAAGGGATGACAGTGGTAGAAACTGCGGCGCTTCGTGAATTGAATTTTGGACGCTGGGACAGGAAGACGTATGAAGAAATTATGCAGGCAAACAAATCACTGGCAGAAAAATGGTATAATAATCCTTATGATGTTACACCACCAGAAGGAGAAAGTCTTGCTAAACTAGGGGATAGAGTCGGCCGCTGGCTGTCTGACTTGGAGAAGCGCATGCTTCCTACAGAGACAGCTGTACTCGTCACACATGGCGGACCGATACGATGGTTTCTTGCTGCACGTATATCAGGAAATCCTGATGCATTCTGGTCCGTGCGCGGCCCTGGTACAGGAGACATTTTGATTACCGAGAAGTATGGACAAACCTGGCGTTCATCGTCATCATAAAAGAAAAAAGAGATAAAAACGATAGGAATACGGATAGGAAAAGAGGAGAAAAACATGAAAGCAACTACGGGCACAGCGTGTCATACGTTTGGCGAGCTGTTGCAGGGACAAAGGAACGGCACGCCGTTCCTGGTTTCGTTGCCTGTCGCCAGCTATGTGAACGCGACATTTTATCCGTCCGCTTCCGGCGAGTTGCTTACCTCGCCGCAAAAGATTAAAGTGCGCCGCATCTTACGCCGACTGATGAGCGATTATAAAATTTCGTTTCATGGCACTTTATTGCTAGACAAGTCATTACCAGAGGGCAAAGGGTTTGCTACCAGTACAGCGGATATGGTAGCTGCCTGTAGGGCGATATCAAAAGCGTATAAACTGCGTTTGCTGCCGCAGCACATCTCATCGTTGCTCGTTCAGGTCGAGCCTACCGACGGGATTATGTATGAGGAGGTAGTTGCCTATCAGCATCATCAAGGACAGGTGCTGAGCAGTCTTGGTCAATTGCCGCCGCTGCATATCATTGGTGTAGATAGGGGCGGCAAAGTGGATACTGTTTCATTCAATAAGTGTCAGGAACTGTATACTCCACAGGAAGAAAAAGAGTATGATCGGCTTTTGCTGAACCTTCAGGAAGCTTTTCGGCTAGGAGATAGCGAGCTTATTGGTTATGTGGCAACCCGCAGCGCTGAACTGCATCAGAAGAGATTGCCCCATCCAGATTTTGCTCGATTGAAAGCGCTTTGCGAAGAAATGGGAGGGCTTGGAGTCGTTGTGGCACACAGCGGAACGCTGGCAGGAATTCTGCTGGATGCTAGCTCCCCTGCTTGCGCCCGTCAGATTGCTATGCTTCGTCAGCGGATGAAGGAGTGGCATCGTTCTATTTATGAATTCGCCGTCGCCAGACATCAGAAAGGAATTACTGTATGAGTCAGCCGTTTCGCCTAGGTGTATCCTATACTTCCACTGTCTGGTCGGACATTTGCATCGACTTTCGGGAAGACCATCTTTTATTGCGGGCAAATGCACCGCTTAATACAGTGAGTAGCGCGCTATGGGGAGGCGGACATGTGCAGGCTACTCATTTTATCAATTGGAAAGTGCCATTGACTTATCGCTGTGAAGACCCGGTGCTTATGATGAGGGACCAATTGGCAGCATGGAGCTATCCGGTTACTGCTTCCGTTGGTTTACAGACCGCAGCCAAAATTACACACGCTGCCATTAAAGAAGAGGCGGGTGACCGTTACCGAATGATATGCTGCGCTACAGCCGGTACGCGAAATAGTGCACGGGCAGGAAAAGCAAGAGAGACGTTCTCTGCTTATCAGTGCGGGACCATCAATATTTTTCTTCTTATGGACGCTTATCTAACACCATCCGCGATGATCAACGGTATTATTACGGCTACCGAAGCGAAAGCAGCCGCTTTGCAGGATACGGGCATTATTGATGAGGATGGAGATGTGGCTACCGGAACAACAACAGATTCAATCGTTCTCGCTTCCAGTCAGAACCTGAAGTATGAAGAGCCTCATCAGTTTGCCGGAGCAGCGACGACAATCGGAAATGCGATTGGCCGTCTTGTATACGAAGCAGTTCATGAGGCCATCGTTACACAGGGGGAAGCATAATGCTTACACGTGTATATGTTCTGCTCGCCGCCTATATTATCGATCGTATTATCGGCGACCCGCGCTGGCTGACGCATCCGGTGGTTTATATGGGCCGGGTCATTACGTGGCTGGAAGGGAAGATTAGAAGCAGGGTTCAGGAGGAAGGGCTAAAACGTGCCGGATTGTTGTTTCCAATCGTACTTGTGGCCGGAAGCTTTGCGGTTGTTTGGACATTGCTTGCGCTCTTGTACAAGGTTCATCCATGGCTGGCATGGGGAGTGGAAGCATGGCTTATCTCCACCACCATCGCCACCAAAGGGCTGGCGGAAGCCGGTATGGATATTTATCGTTTGCTAAGGCAGGAGAAAATCGAGGATGCCCGCCACGCGCTTTCGATGGTAGTGGGCCGTGATACGGCATTTCTCAGTGATAGGGAGGTTTCACGGGGAGCTGTGGAAACAGTGGCAGAGAATATTGTAGATGCGATTATCTCCCCGTTATTTTATGCCGCCATCGGGGGAGCGCCTCTGGCTATGGCATACCGTGCGGCTAATACGCTTGATTCCATGGTCGGCTATAAAAATGAAAAGTATCATAATTTAGGCTGGGCTTCAGCACGCTTTGATGATGTTGCCAACTATATACCCGCCCGCTTATCCGCGCTGCTGCTTGTTTTTGTAAGCTGGATACTTCGGCTGGACTGGCGGCGTTGCGCTATGATCATTTTACGTGATGCAAGACGCCATCCAAGTCCGAACAGCGGATTTACCGAAGCTGGCGTAGCAGGAGCATTGGGGATTCAGCTTGGCGGTACGAATTATTACCAGGGCATACCTTCCAACCGTGCAAAAATGGGAGATGAGCTTCGGCCGATTGTTCCGAAAGATATTAAAAAAACGGTTACTATTATGCACTGGGTTTCTTTTTTCTTCCTGTTGGCTTGTCTGACTGGTATACTATTAATAGAGTCGATATATTGTATATAAGCATAGCTCCATTCATTGTAATTAATCTTCGCTATTTCCAGGAAAAGTCGCTCTTTTTGCCTAGCGACTTTTTTGTCATTCTGGCGTCCAATTAGTGTGAAAAGGAACTTACATCACTAAGAGGTATATAAAGTAGGAGGAGAAACGGTGAACAACAAAGACGAAATGCTGCGGCCGGGTCGTAATGAAGAGCGTAAACATAGGGGCGCAACCATTTACCGGTTGCCATATGCGGAGACGGAACAAGCAGAGAAAAAAAAGAAAACATTCCGTTTTACGTTTCCGCGGCTGCGCTGGATAAAGAAGACAAGAAATCTGATAGTTGCTGTCGTCTTGGGCGTTACAGTACTCGGTGTCGGTGCCTGGGCAGGGAGTGAGTGGTTCGGAGCGCCGAAGGTTACGGGACAGACAGTCGTACAGGAAATCCGCGATTTATCCTATCTAACAACAGCGGAAGCGGTGATGATGACTACATTGGAGGGAGAAGACGCTTACCGGATTTATAACATCGAGCTACCGGGAACAAAACGATTCTTTCACATTGATGTACCAGCAAAAGTTCTTGTTGGTATTGATTTAAAAAAAGTATCCCCGTCTGATATCGCGATTGATAAACAAAGCAAGCAGATTACAATTACATTGCCTCGCGCTGATTTTCTACAGGAACCGAACATCGATATTGATAAGGTAAAAGTATTCTCCGATGAGGAAATCTTCCGTAAGGGCATGACGCCTGAGGAACAGCGAGAATTCTTAACCAAGGCACGCGAACAGCTTCGTCAGGAAGCGAAGGAAAGTGGCATTCTGCAGACAGCGGAAGATCGTGCTGTGCGAGTGCTTCAGCAGATATACAAACCGGTCGGATATAGCGTCAATGTGGCCTTTAAATAAATTGTTACAAAATGTTAACAAAGCTGTTCCTGCAAGAGAGGGAATGGCTTTTCTGCAATTGTTATATTGTGGAAACTGTTCAAAGCTTGAAATTAGGAGTACAAATCAGAAATAATAGAGGTAATGAATACGGATAAAGAGAGGTGACAGGATGGATATATTGAATGGGATGCTTCAAACGCCTAATAATGATTTGTTTTCATTAGGTCTTGATCCGTTTGAGTTTATGATTTATGTATTCTTGCTGCAAATTGTCCAGCGCAGCGAAGGCGGATTCGTTCCTTCTATTCGCAAAATCGCTTCAATGTGCAATATGAACAAAAACACCGTAGAGAAGAAGATAAAGAGCCTAGAGGAAAAAGAGCTTATTAGGATACACAAATATCAGAACAAGAATAAGTATGAAATACTTCCGCTGAAGCACCTGGGACGCGGTAAGTCCCCCAGTTATTCGGTAGCAAGGTAAGCGTGATTGGAGGTTTTCATCCGTAATGTTCAAAGAAGAGGCAGGAATATTTCCGCCTCTTCTTTTTGCGCTGGCTTAAAGGAGGGGTGACAGTAGACGGGCGACTGATTCAAGAATACGGTGATGCCAGGGCCTGCACTTGTATTCTTTCAATGTAAGTTCCTTGCTGTCCATAAGGTCGTTAATGAAGTCATCTTCCAGCTTATAGACAGAATTGCTGTTGTAGATAATGGCATTCACCTCGAAGTTGTGCTGAAAGCTGCGGATATCCATGTTCGCCGTGCCAATGGAAGCCACTACACCATCGACCAGCAGAATTTTGGCGTGCACGAATCCGGGCTGGTATAAATAGAAGCGTACCCCCGCTTCAAGCAGCTCCTGAAAGTAGGAGCGAGACGCCCAGAACACCGTTTGATGGTCCGGTCGGCTTGGAAGCAGAATACGTACATCCAATCCGCTTAGTGCAGCGGTTTTCAGCGCCATGCTAATCGAGTCGTCTGGAACGAAATAAGGTGATGTGATATAAATCTTCTCCTGTGCCGTAGCGATGATGGAGAAGTACATCTGCCAGATGGATTCCCAGTCGGAGTCCGGTCCGCTGGAAGCAATTTGTATTAGTTCTTCGCCGGGTTCTTCGATTAATGACGGATAATAAGAATCTCCCTCGATATTCTCATCTGTAACGAAGAACCAATCTTTTAGAAAAATATTTTGCAGTAAGTACACGGATTCGCCTTCAAGCCGCACATGGGAATCACGCCAAAATCCATATCTTGTGTCTTTGCCCAGATATTCGTCTCCAATATTTAATCCGCCTACGAACCCAATTTTTCCGTCGATAATTACGATTTTCCTGTGATTGCGATAATTAAGCTTATTGTTTAGAAACGGAAGGATAACAGGGAAGAATGTAACGACTTCAACACCTGCTTTCTTTAGTTCGGCAATATATCGCTTATCAAGCCGTACGCTGCCCACCCCATCATAAATGACCCGTACTTTAACTCCTTCACGGGCTTTATCGATGAGTACTTGTTTGAACTGTTGCCCGGTTGTATCATGGCGAATAATATAAAACTGGAAATGAATATGGTGCTTTGCCTCCGACATGTCCTGGATCATCTGACGAAACGTCTCATCGCCATTCGTGAGAATCTTACTGCGGTTCCGTAGGGTGAAGGGTGACTGGGATACGTTTACCATTAAGTTCAGTAATCTTCTCTTGGAAGCGAGGTGAGGGTATTGCCAGAAATCGTTTTCATCAAGCATGCCGGAAGGGGCTGTTTCCAGTTTCTTTAGCACTTCTGCATTGCTGATGAATTTATGGCGAAACAGTTTGCGTTTACGTACATTTCGTCCTAATAGCATGTAGAAAATGAATCCGACGATCGGAAGAAAATTAAGAATAATAAGCCACGCTACTGTCCGGGATGGGTTCCGGTTTTCAAGTACAATAAGAAATGCGATAAGAAAGACGGACAGCGAGAATAAAAAAGTAAGATACGGTTCAATTGTCCGCCAGAAGGAAGCGGCGCTTTCATTCGGAGCAGTAACAAACGAAACCGCCGATGGGATCGACCCGTCAAATAACATCCATGTCATCGTACACCAACCTTACGTATGATATCATAAAGTAAAATTTCCATATAGCTATCATATTATTATATCCCGTACTATAAAAATAGGCCCATGTTCAATTAGAGTCATACTAAGATTCTTATTATATGCATTTTATAAGTGCTTTTGTAAATGTTACATGTGATGTAGAAGGAGTGGTGTAGGTGCTACAACGATATTTAACAGTGCGACCAGAAGGGGAAACGGAGATAGAAATTAACCGCTCACGTTTTATTAGCTACGTCAAACGAGTCGAGACGCAGGAGGAAGCGGTCGCTTTCATACAGGAAATCAAAAAGAAGCACTGGGATGCTACTCATAATTGTTCTGCTTATATCGTAGGTGAAAACGATCAATTCCAGAAGATGGACGATGATGGAGAGCCGAGCGGTACGGCAGGCAAACCCATTCTTGAAGTGATTAAGAAAAAAGGATTGAAAGATACCGCTATTGTAGTTACACGTTACTTTGGGGGTATTAAGCTTGGGGCCGGAGGGCTGATTCGGGCGTATGGCAAGTCAGCCAGTGCAGGTGTGCGTGCCGCAGGTGTAGTCGAGAGGATTCTAACGCGTGAGCATCATTTTTCATTCGATTATACATTTCTGGGGAAAGTGGAAAATGAGCTGAATGCTCAGGGATATCAGATTGTTGGTATTCAATATTTGGACAAGGTTACAGTTACAGTTGGCGAAGAAGAGGGGCTGGAAGAGCCTTTAAAACAATTGATGACTAATCTGACGAGTGGACAGGCAGAATGGACAGGAGGAGATCTGGTTTATATTGAGCGTGAACAGGAGACGGGGATAGACGAGGACGAATAGAAGTGAACAAAAAGACATAAACTTTATTTGCCAGCTATTGTCTGACTTTGGTAAAATAAAAGGTGTTTTGGAATTATAACTTCAGCTTTATATGGGAGGAGTTGAGGGGATATGTTAATGAACATTCTTATGTTTGTGTTCACTATCTTTGTTGCATGGGGTCTTCGAAACGTAGCAAAGCAGAAGAACAAGTTTGCGATGGCCTTCACAGGTGTCGCGCTGTTAGTTTGCATATTCGCTGACGTTTTAATTGTAGCGACTGGATTTGCTGTTCCTTAGGAGTTAAACGAACTGGAGATGTGAATGCCAAAAAAAGGGTTGGACAATAGGACGACCCTTTTTTGATGGAGAAGAAAGTAGACGTGACTGTGAAATAGGAAAGCCACACCTGTTTTCTTCCGAATCGTATCACTTGAAAAACTCGCGAGGCGTATGCCAAACGCTGCTTCTGTCCCGTAGAGTGAGTGGAGCGGCAATGCCTGCGAGTTTTTCTTATATGTATAAATTCATCATGTAAAAGGAGACATGCATTTATGAAGTACGTTGCATTTTTGCCTATTATTGATCAGGAGAAGAACACACAGCACCGCCCTGCCCATCTGGCTTATATCAATAAACTGTATCATGCGGGTAAAATTATGGCTGCAGGTCCGTTTACGGATGGAAAAGGCGGAATGGTTATCTATATTGCAGATACATATGAAGAAGCGCTGGATCTGGCACAGAACGATCCGGTAGTAGTTGAAGGTGCCCGTACTCTTGAATTGCGTGAATGGGGTGCGCTTACCTTGCCGCTTGAGTTATAATGGAATCGGCGCGTATATAAGCGCCTGAATCCGATAGTGGGGAGGCAATATACAATATGGAAGTCATCAAAATCTCACCCCGCGGCTATTGCTACGGTGTCGTGGATGCTATGGTGCTGGCGCAGAAGACAGCGCAGAACTTCGAGTTTCCCCGGCCCATTTATATTCTCGGTATGATTGTGCATAACAGTCATGTGGTAAAGGCATTTGAGGAGCAGGGCATCATTACGCTGGATGGTCCGAATCGTATGGATATGCTTGAGAAAATAGAAGAGGGTACGGTGATTTTCACTGCACACGGCGTATCGCCGGAGGTAAAGGAAAGAGCACGGGCCAAGGGTTTAACCGTTGTAGATGCTACATGTCCTGATGTGACGAAAACGCATGATTTGATTCGGGAGAGCGTTGCCCGAGGATATCATATTATTTATATTGGTAAGAAGGGTCATCCAGAGCCTGAGGGAGCAATAGGGGTAGCACCGGCCCATGTGCACCTCATTGAGTCTGAGGATGATGTGGATCGATTGGATTTGCCTCACGATAAGCTCATCGTGACAAATCAGACGACCATGAGCCAATGGGACATTAAACATATCATGAATAAAGTTATTCGCAAGTATCCGCGCTGTGAAGTGCATAACGAGATTTGCATGGCGACTCAGGTGCGTCAGGAAGCAGTAGCAGAGCAGGCAGGAGAGGCGGATCTGCTTCTGGTTGTAGGCGATCCGCGTAGCAATAACTCCAACCGCCTCGCGCAGGTGGCCGAGGAAATTGCAGGAGTGCCAGCCTATCGCATTGGTGATTTAAGCGAGTTGAATATAGAGTGGCTCAAAAACCGAAGGAAGGTCGCGGTAACGTCTGGAGCGTCTACGCCGACGCCGTTAACAAAAGAAGTCATTAGATTCCTCGAACAATATGATCCAGCAAAGCCAGACACATGGGATAAGAAACGCACAGTAAATCCGCAGAAGATTCTGCCGGCGTATAAAGCATAAGAAAAGGTGAATATAACACAGAGGCTGTCTCCAAAATTCTGCTTTGGGGCAGCCTCTTCTATTTTTTTAAGGAAGGGAGAATAAAGCATGGTAAAGCCATTCTGGGGAATGCTGGCGGATGCGTATGGAGTTTTACGGATGTGTACGTTTTTTGGCGGGTTAACTTTGCTTGGGCTGGTTCCTCAGGCACTTGTTACATGGTTCATGAAACGAAAATTTGCTGTATTACAATAATTTTCAAAAAATAGCTTGCTGTATTACGACAGAATGTGTTATGATACAGATAACAAAAAACGGATTAGGAGTGAAATTGTTGTGATACAGAAGCATGCCGGTCGCCAATATCGTCTGGCTCGGGAAAAAAAACCATTCATGGTAGAAGAGATGGATCGTTTATTTTTCGCTTGTCGCTATGAAGGTTCAAATGAAGGATTTGTTATCGAGAAGGACGCGTTTCACCGCCAGGTACAGCGAGGACGTATCGTAGCCAGCCCGTTTGAGTCTGCGCTCGCCATTTAATGGCGAGCTTTTTTGTGTTGTACACCCTGCTTTTTCAGCATGCATACACTGTTCAAAAAGGTGATATGGATGCTGAAAAAGAAGCTGTTCAGGTTTGGAGCGGGGAATTGGCGTAAGCCGAGGGATCCATGTGGCGGAGTGCGGCAAGGCCATGTGAGTGTTTCGGAAGACTTTCTGGCCATTCAGCAGCTTGCTGATAGAGGAGCGAAGCCATGGCGTTTGAATCCGGTGGAGACGGCCCGAAAGGTTGGGATAGAGGAACTTGGCTTTGATGTTGCTGATGTTTTTCGCTTCGAAAGCTATCGTCTTGATTACGACTCCGGTTTGAATCGTGCGCAGGTCAAAGCTCAACATGGTTCCTGTTTGTTTCTCATTGAGCTGTACCAGCCTGTTCGCAGGGGAACAACCGGTATTTGGGCTGTGGAGAGCGTTACGCTGTTGAATGAATGAATGGTAAAGCGTTCCTTTTAGAATGGAAAAGGAACGCTTTTTCGTTTAATTTTAGTGTGATTATACATAAAAAGAGATATACTCGGGATATTGGAAGGAGAGGAGCGGAGCTATGGAGTTGTATGTGAATGAAAAAGTAGTACTTCGTGAGGTAGAGATGAGGGATGCGCCGATGTTATATGCGTTAATTAACGGCAATCGTGAGCATTTGCGCCGATTTCTGGGATGGATTGATGCAAACCGGAGCGTTACCGATGTGGAAACATTTATTACAGTCAGCATACAACGCAGACTTATAAACAATGGCACAGACTATACATTATGGTATGACGGGAAGATTGTTGGTATTGTTGGCCTGCATTATCTTGATTGGGTCAACCACCGTACGAGTATTGGATATTGGATGATAGAACAGGCACAGGGAAAGGGCATAATGACAGCTGCGGTAAGCCGGTTAATTGATTATATATTTGAAGAATTGGGGCTGAACCGGGTGGAAATCCAGTGTGCAGTAGAAAATGAAAAGAGCCGCGCCATACCGGAGCGGCTCGGGTTTACACAGGAAGGACAAATTCGCCAGGGAGAATGGCTGTATGACCATTATGTGAACCATATCGTATATGGCCTGTTGAAGAATGAGTGGCGGCAGAGCTAGGCACCGCAGCATCCTCCACCGGAAGCGCAGGAGGGTCCGATTTCTTCAAGTCGGCCGATTGGAAATGCTTTTTCCTCATCTGATGAACGGAAGTGACCCCATGCCATAATTCCGTTAAAATACCGTACGAAGAATGGTTCATCGTAGCCGACGACACCGTATTCCTGTCCGCTCATGAAATCATCCAGCTTTAGCAGGTATGAGCGGGCCATGAAGAATTTGGATTCCAGCACCGATGCCTCAGAGATGTAACCGGCCTGGTATTTTTTCATGCTTTCGCCACGTAGCCGCTGCATTTCGGCCTGTAGTTCTTCTTTTGACATATCGCTGTATCGCATCATAAATTGCATGCCTTCTTTCTACAAAAATATGAGCTTGAAAGAAAAAGGGAGTTTACCCTATCTTCTTCATGCGTGATTCTTTGCATATATACATCTGATTTGATAAATCGACACATGTTTGTGATGGGAGATAAGAAAAGCAGGAGGGGCGGTGGGCGGGAACTGCCGGAGCGCAGGGCGCATCCACCTTTTTCTTTTTTCCGAATCTCCTCCTTCCAACCACGCTACCGTGTCAAAATATCAAGTGTCATTTATATAGTATAGCATATCGATTGCATATCATAATTTGAACTCCAAGGCGGAATCAGCTCATAATGAAAAAGAAGGCAGATGGAGGGATGGCAGATGGATGAAGCAAACAGCAAGAAAGGGAAGTTACCTGATATTGACAGTCTGGTGTACAGCTTTACGGAATTTTTGACAGGGAAAGCGGATGAAGAAAGAGTCGAGATGATAAAAGTATGGGCGTTGTATAATCATATGCTGAAAACGATGCCGCCGCTTGTGCAGCACTGGACGAGCGAACATCCGGAAGAGAAGACACAGCTTCGTGAATTGTTTGAACAAGTAAAGCGATGGAACACAGAAAAGAAACAAAAAGAGGAAACGGAATAAGCAAAGGCACAGACGAATATGAACGTCTGTGCCTCTTTTTTATGGATAAGCAAAGTAGATGTTGCTGTAAAAGAAGAAAATAGCATCTACTTTCTTTCAAGCGGATCACTCGAAAAATTTGCTTGGCACCAGCCAAGTTCTTTATCCCTGTGGAGTGTGTGAAAACGTCGGCGAATTTCTCTTATTGTACTTTTCCTGAGTATGGGAACTGTGCCGTGTATCCGCTGAATTGCTGGTATGTCTGGGTAAGCTTCTGTTGGTCTTCCGCCTCCAGTGTATACCAGCCCTCCTGGAACATTAGATTGTAAATGTCACGTGCGCATTGATGCGTCTCGGTCAGACACGTTAGCACATCCCGGTGCAAGGCGTCATGGCTGGCTTCACGCGTTGCGATATTAAACCCGTCAGTTAAATATTTCTCTGTTGCCAAAACGTCAGTCAGGCGATCACGATCGGTCATTTGCGGAGTTTGTTGGGCCTGATTTTGAGCGGGAGAAGTCGGATTCGAGATTTTATTGTTTGGCATGATGCTTCCTCCTTATTGGGCCGACGTACTGCCGGGTATAGTATTCATTGCAGAAGTATTATCGTTTTGGCAGTGTTGAAGCAGGGTATTGTAATGGCGTTGGTGCATTTGTCCGGCGCGGTCGATGATTTGTTTTACTTTCGGATCGGTACATTCCTGAGCATAGTGACTGCATTTCTTCATCGCTACGAGCAGCCAGCTCATTTGATCTTTTACATAATACGTATCTTTGACTGTTATGACGGTAGGTGGTGTCATCATTGCGGGCTGCTGTGATTGAGCTTGCCCGGCCATTTGTTGTTGCATGCGAAAATCTCCCTTCAATTATAGATTGGTACGTGTATATTTTGCACAAAAAAAGCCGGCGCATTCAGGCGCCGGTCATAGCTAATTTACCAATATGAATATGAATTTTATGCAATTCGATGTTAAGGTGCTGTATATACGAATTGTACACACGATGTCTTATTTCTTGTGCCACATATGGCAAAGACGTTCCGCGTTTCACGTTAAGGTAGACTTCCAATGAGACGGAAGGCAGATCATTTAACGTTACACTGATTTTAGTTATGTTCTCTACCTCCGGCATATCGTTGCAGCTTAGCATGACCAGCTTGCGTAGTACATGCTCCGTCACGTGCATTCTTCCTCCCCCGAAATCAGGCTGAACGATGGTTGTTTCGCCGATAATTTCTTTTTTGGAAGAAAAGATTTTCTTCCCTTGTGCAATGAGGCGGCGGAAGAAATCCTGTTCAACCTGAATATATGGGATCGGGATAACATGCTTACCGGATGTACGCCGGGTATAAAGTGCGGCCTTGATTTCGCTTGAGGAGCGAATGTCTTCAATTGAGATATACGTAGTAATCGGCGCGATTTCCAAGGCATCCGCAATGCGGTTGACCATCTTTTGCGACGTGCCGAGCAGAAGAATTCGCTCGATGCTAAAATCACGAATTGCCTGTTTTATCTCTGCCGCATGATCTTCGTAGAAGAAGATAGCCCGCTTGACGGCCTGCACTGTAGTGCGTTCATACTTTGCAGATGTGCCCGCTACTTTGCGCCCATTATAAATAAGCAGACCATCATCAATGATTGCATTAATTTTATACTTATGCGCCAGTTCAAGCGCGTTTGTGCTCTTCCCTGTGCCACTGGGGCCATACAGTGCAAAAACGTCCATATCCTGTCTCCTTTGCCGGATTCGAAGCGACGGTTAAGAGGTGGAAAGCGATTGTTTTCCCATTTCTTCCGAACGGGCGACCGCTTGTTTAATGCAGGCGAGTATAGCATCCTGAAACCCGTGCTCTTCAAGCACCGCGATACCAGCTGCGGTCGTTCCTCCCGGGCTTGTTACCTGCTTACGCAGTGCAGATGGTTCTTCACCACGATCGCGAAGCATGTGGGCCGCGCCAATAATCGTCTGTAGAATCAGACGGCGAGCCGTATCTCCTTCAAGCCCAATCTCTCGTGCTGCTTGTTCCATTGCTTCTACCAAATAGTATACATAAGCTGGCCCACTCCCGGAAAGTCCTGTTACGGCATGCAGTGCTTCTTCTTTTACTGTCTCCACAATACCGATAGCTTTAAAAATTTGCAGAGCAACTTCCATATCCGCGTCTGTCGCATATGCGCCTGGAGCAAGCGCTGTTGCCGAAAGCCCAACCGCAGCCGATGTATTCGGCATGGTGCGAATAACGGCGGCCGAGTGACCAAGCAGGTTTGTGATATAGTCTGTAGATGTACCGGCCAGAACGGAAATAAACAACTGGCGGGAAGAAGTCATCGACCGTATGCCGATAATTGCTTCTTCGATGTCTTTCGGCTTTACCGCTAATATGATAATGTCTGCTTTAGATATGGCCTCTTCCTTTGCTGGTGTGACGATACCGTAGTGTTTGGCAAGCTCTTGAGCCCGAGAACCGCTGCGACTCACGGCGTAAATCTGTTCGGCAGGAAGTAATTTTTTATCCACGAGACCGGAGATCATGGCTTCTGCCATCGAACCCGCACCAAGAAAGCAAATTGTTTTATTCTGCAGGATGGACATATATTTTCTCCCCTTTATCGAATTTGCCCTGTACCGTAAATAACATACTTGAAAGAAGTCAGAGCCGGCAGACCCATCGGTCCGCGTGCATGAAGCTTCTGTGTGCTAATGCCGATTTCAGCACCAAATCCGAATTCAAAACCGTCCGTAAAACGGGTCGATGCATTATGATATACCGCCGCAGAATCGACGCGTTTCTGGAAATTACGTGCATTTTCCTCCGAGTCGGTCACAATCGCCTCGGAATGTTTTGTGCTGTAGCGGTTGATGTGATCGATGGCATCGTCTGTCGAATCAACTATAGCTACCGCCATCGTATAACCGAGATACTCATTGCCCCAGTCTTCTTCTGTCGCCTCTGCAATGCTAATATCTTCAGCGAGCTTGCGGGTGCGTTCACAGCCCCGCAGTTCTACATTCTTTTCCTTAAGTGCTGTGAGCAGGGTGACTAGATGCTCTCTAGCCCAGGACTCATGTACAAGCAATGTTTCGGCTGCATTACATACTGCTGGCCGGTGTGTTTTTGCATTTACAACAATATCGCGGGCCATATCTGGTTTAGCTGACTCATCTACATACACGTGGCAGTTGCCTGCGCCGGTTTCAAGAACCGGAACGGAAGCGTTCTCGACTACAGAGCGGATGAGTCCGGCTCCGCCGCGCGGAATCAGCACATCGAGATAATCATTCATTTTCAGCATTTTGTTAACTTCTTCACGCGTACCTTCTTCCAACAGCTGTACGGCTTCCTCCGGTACTTTTGTATGCGTTAATGCTTCACGCAGGATTTTTACAAGCATTTGATTGGAAGAGAGGGCGGAAGAGCTTCCCCGTAACAAAACGGTGTTGCCTGCTTTTAGGCAAAGTCCGGTCGCATC
The DNA here is from genome assembly GCF_000466385.1 of Aneurinibacillus aneurinilyticus ATCC 12856. Taxonomy (GTDB): domain Bacteria; phylum Bacillota; class Bacilli; order Aneurinibacillales; family Aneurinibacillaceae; genus Aneurinibacillus; species Aneurinibacillus aneurinilyticus. The sequence goes on along the minus strand of NZ_KE952862.1, from coordinate 60,968 downwards.
TACTGTTACGTTCGGGCGTGCCTCATAAATCATGCCGATAACACCGAGCGGAACGCGAACCTTGGTAATATGAAGTCCGTTCGGGCGATCCCAGGCTTCGAGAACCTCACCAATCGGATCTTCAAGTTCAACGACCTGGCGGAGTCCTTCGGCCATATCGTGAATGCGGGCTTCTGACAGAGCCAAGCGGTCAATTAAAGCATCTGTTACATTTGCTTGTTTCGCAGCTTCAATGTCTTTAGCATTCGCTTCAAGAATGCATGATATATTGTTTTCCAGTGCATCGGCCATTGTCAAAAGGGCCTTGTTTTTTTCCTCGGTCGTGAGGGTCAACATCTGTGCTGCCGCTTGTTTAGCTAACTTTGCTTTCTCTAATAAGGTCATTGCATAATCTCCTCCTTGTGGTCCTGTTTGTTTATTTCTTCAATATTTAGCGTTACCCAGTTGTCCCGATGCACCGCTTCGACGCGATGGATTCCCAGTTTTTCGCGACAAAATGCGGTGGATTCTCCTTTTGCTTGCTCCAATTGCGCTGAAGAGTAGTTAACTTCTCCTTTGCCCAGCAGGCGGCCTGTTGTATCCGTCACTTCAACTACTTGACCTGCCATAAATTCACCGGCTACATTCGTAATTCCGGATGGAAGCAGGCTTTTACCCTCATGCAGGAGGGCGTGTGCTGCACCTGCGTCAACTTCGATGCGCCCGTCGCTTTCGGCGTGGAAGGCAATCCATTGCTTGTGGGCTTTGAGCGGGGCTTTCATCTGATTGCGGAAGTATGTTCCTGCGCCTTTGCCATTGAGAGTATCAAGCAATTTGTCGGCCCCTGTACCCGTGCCGATAAAGACGTCAATGCCGAGTGAGAGCGCGAACTTGGCAGCATTAATTTTAGAGCGCATGCCTCCGGTTCCGACCTGGCTGCCAGCACCGCCGGCAAGTGCCTCAATGTCCGGTGTAATGTCTTCAATTAGCGTGAATTTCTTGGCATGCGGATTGGAGCGCGGGTCTGCATCGTACAATCCGTCCGTGTCGGTAAGAATAATTAAATCGTCAGCACGTACAAATCCGGCTACAAGTGCGGAAAGCATATCATTGTCGCCGAACGTAAGCTCATCAACTGCCACGCAGTCGTTTTCATTAACAATGGGCAGTACGCCACGTTTTAGCAGTTCGTTAAGTGTGCGATGAGCATTGTGGTATCGATTTCGCTTGGAGAAATCGTCCCGTGTTAACAGAATCTGCGCACCGGTCAAGTCGTACGTTCGCAGTTCATCATTGTAAGCCTGAATGAGGAGACCCTGGCCGACTGCAGCAGCTGATTGCTTCCCTTCAAGTGTAACGGGCCGGGATGGATAACCGAGTGATGTAAAACCAGCCGCCACGGCGCCGGATGATACGAGAATGACCTCGTGTCCGGCTTCACGCAACGCGGCCAGTGCAGATACATGTTCTCCCAGTTTGTCTCGGGACAACCCTCCGGTCGGATTTGTCAGCGAACTGCTACCGATTTTCACTACTATCCGATGTTTTTTTTTCGTATCCATAAATCCAATCTCCGCCTCTCTGCCTTTCCTTGTTTTCCAAAAAATAAAAAAGCCTTCCGTCCCTATAAAAAGGACGAAAGGCTTAGCTTCCGCGGTACCACCTTCATTGGCGATGCGCAGATTTTGCACATGCCCGCTTGCCTCGTTGATAACAGGGAGAGGGACCCTGGCCAGGTCATCCCTGGCACTCCGGGGTGGGTTCCGGCAAACCACGCGGCAAATCTCGCAGCGAGATGATTTGCTCTCTGAACGCAGGCTGCTACCGTACTATTCCCCATCAACATGTTCTGTTGCTATCACGACGTTAATTTCACTTTATTATGAAGAACCTTTACACAATTGTCAAGGAGACTGCAAAAAATTGCAGATTGTATATTTTGCCTATTCCTGCACAACCTACTAGAGATTCTCTATATGAAGCGGGTGATAGGAATGGGAGAATTTAAAAAGCCAAAACGAGCAAAAAACTTGCATGAAATAGAACGGGAAAAGGGGCAGGAACAAGAGCAGCCGGATGAAGACGTACTGAAAAACAGGCCGCTTGAAAAAATCGGAATCGACCCGATAACTTCTGTTAATGTAGAGCGCTTAAAAGTGATATTTAAAGATGTCGATGTATTCGTTCCCCATCTTCTTACGTTTCCGAACGCCAGGGAAGATGATGCCGCACAGGTTCCGGAAGGTGTGGTGCTTTTTCTTGATGATTTAGTGAATGAGACGGTTGTTGATCTACATATCATTCGCCCTTTGTTAAAAATGGGACCCGAATCTTTCTTTGAGCATGTCGAAGATCAAGTGATTACCGCAAAGAAAATAATACCGGTCGATAATTTGAAAACGGCGGTTGAAATGATTACCGCAGGCTGCACTGTTGTTCATGTGGAACATATGACTCAGGCGCTTGCTGTAGTGACACCGGGATATCCCACGCGCTCTGTATCGGAGCCGGAAGCCGAGCCGCTGGTGCGTGGTCCGCGCGAAGGCTTTACAGAAACTTTGCAGGGAAATACAGCGTTGATTCGCAAACGTCTACGTACTCCGGAGTTAAAGTCTGAAATGATAAAAATTGGACAGCGCAGCCAGACGATGGTCTGTTTTATGTATATGCGCGAACTGGTAACGGAAGACGTATTGGATGCTGTACGTCAACGGCTACAAAGAGTAAATGTTGATATTTTGCTGGAGAGCGCACAGCTGGAAGAGTTGATTGAAGATAGCGTGTATTCGCCTTTTCCACAAATTTTGTCAACAGAACGGCCTGATAAAGTAGCTTCTGCTCTTGCGGAAGGGAGAGTTGCTATCATTATCGATGGGACGCCGTTTGTGCTTATCGTTCCATCCGTATTTTATGACTTTATGCAGGCGAGTGAAGATTTTTATCAACGCTTCTACTTTTCTACAGCCATTCGTATTTTACGTATGATGACTTTTCTTATCGCGTTGCTCGGCCCTTCTTTCTATATTGCGATAACGACGTTCCATCAGGAACTGATACCGACCCCGCTGTTGCTAACGGTTATTTCGGCACGGGCCGGTGTCCCGTTTCCCGCTCTCATTGAAGCGCTGATTATGGAAATCTCGTTTGAAGTATTACGTGAGGCAGGGGTGCGCCTGCCTCGTCCAGTAGGTTCTGCGGTCAGTATCGTTGGTGCGCTTGTCGTCGGTCAGGCTGTGGTTGAGGCCGGAATTATTTCGCAGTCGATGGTCATTGTCGTGGCATTTACAGGCATTGCTTCGTTTACCGTTCCATCCTTCAATATGTCTATGTCTACGCGGTTGCTTCGTTTTCCAATGATGCTTATTGCTGCGGGATTCGGATTGTTTGGCATTGCGATTGCGCTGGTTGCGCTCGGTATCCATATGTGTAGCATGCGAACGTTCGGTGTGCCGTATATGTCACCGATTGCTCCGATGCATGGACGCACATGGGGAAGTGAAATTTTCGTGCTGCCATATCCGATGCGCAAATGGCGGCAGGAATATCTTCAAAAGAAAGATTTGAAACGTTCGGCTGTGCCAGCCAATCCGCCACAGCAGCAAGGAGGAGACCGATGATGCAGAAAAGATGGAAGCCGCTTTTGTTGGTCGCCCTTCTTTTATTGCCTCTTCTACAAGGCTGTGGTACAGCGGAGGGGGGCATCGCGGTCCGGGAATTAAATCAGCTGAATGTAGTCATGTTGACTGGCGTAGATTATGACCCAAAACATAAGAAGTTTATTATCACCATCCAATCCGTAAAGCCGTCACGGGAGAAGGGGGCTGCGGTAAAGCCTGAATCCGTTTATACTGCACGTGCGACCGGGGATACGATTATGGAGGCTTCCAAAAATCTGCGTGCTCAAACCTCTGGTAAGCTGGTTTGGTTTTATAGCAGAGTGATTATCTTCGGAGAAACGTTGGTAAAACAGCATGTGATGCGTGAAGTCATCGATTTTTTCGCGCGTAACCGTGAGATCCGGTATTCAAGCTGGGTACTCATATCAAAAGGTGCTGCAGAAGATATCGTAACAGCACAGCCCAATAGCGAAGTCATGATGGGCTACGAGCTGGTTGGCATTATTAATAACCAGGGCGAATGGGGGAGAACGGTTGTCGTATCGCAGCGAGACTTAATTAATAATTATGCGAACCCATATATAGGTTTCGTTACTGGGCAGGTTAAAAAAATAAAGGGCAAAGACAAAAAAGATAAAATCATCATTGAGGATGCAGTCGTGCTTAATTCCTTTAATCCACGTGATCCTATATACAATAATGTGCTGGATAAGAAAGATGTTCGTGCGCTCAGGATGTTCCAGAAGTTTTCAAAGCAAGAGCCTGAGTTCGTCTATTCCGTTCTTCTGGACAAAAAATCGGAACGAAAATTCGACACGGCCGTTCAAATAAAGATAGACAACCGCAAAATAAAATCAGTAATCGAAAATGGACGTCCGAAAATTATGATCGATTTATTTGTACAGGGAACGATTTTGGAATCAGGGGCACATGTCGATATTGGAAAGGAGAACACGGTTATAGAGCTGGAAAGAAGAATCCAGAATAAAATCGTTGGAGATATGAAAAAGTTACTTGCCAAAATGCAAAAGGAAAAAGTTGATATTTTCGAGTTCAGCTCCATTATTCATCGTCAGCATAAAAAGTATTGGCGTGAACATAAACAGCATTGGCGAGAGATATACCCAAACATTCCGGTGCATATTTCGATTCATTGGACGAATTTGCGTTCAGGTATGATTAATCAGGCGAAAGCGGGTGAGGCACGATGATCCTTACCCTTACTTTAATCTTGTTTTTGGTTTATGTCGGGATAAGAATTTGGATATTCGGTCGACAGAAGGAATGGAGAGAGCTTGTTGTTTTCACGGCCATAAGCGGGCTGGCCTGCTATTTTCTGTTTGTATCGAACATTTTGCGGAAGTCCGGAGTTCTGCTGCATGGATTGCAGCAGATTACCGGTCCGTTCGCCCGTATGATGATTGCTACGATTTTTGGCGTTGAATTATAGGGGGATAGTATATATGTATGAAAAGGGACGAATTTCTGTAGGCCAGCTTTTTATTATTATGCTTATTTATCTGACAGCCACATCGAGCAATACGAATTTTGATTTTATTTATGGGGCACAGGATGGAGGGTTTTCCAATCTATTTGCCATTCTCCCTGGTTTGTTTACCCTCTATCTCTTTTTGAAGCTGCAGGAACGTCATCCCCGTAAAATTTTGTTCGAATATGCGGAGGACATTCTTGGAAAATGGCCGGGGAAATTCGTTAGTTTGCTCTATATTTGGTTCACCCTTGAAGTGGCAGTCATGTCTGCCAGACAATTTGCCGAGTTTATTGTCTCGGTACTGACTCCAGAACTGTCAGAACAAATATATATTATCGGGGTAGTGCTTGTAGCGGCTTATGCGGTATACCGTGGAATGGAAGCTATCGTCAGATTTGCCCAGATTGCCTTTCCATTCTATTTATTCCTGCTGATATTTGTAAATATTCTGCTTGTTGGACAGTTCAAACTGTATAATGTTTTGCCCTTCTGGGATCGTCCGACTGGAGAGATTTTGTTCGCATCCTACCTTCAGTATGTATTTCCTTTAGGAGAACTGATTTTTTTTCTTGGTTTTTTTCCCTATTTAAAAAAGGAAAAAGGAAAAGCATGGCTTCCATACCTTGCTGTTGTGTTGGGCGGGGTATATCTGACCTATCGGGTCATCGTATCGATCGGTGTATTGGGGCAAGGAACGGCAGCGGCTTCCAGCTATCCGTATATTGAAGCGATTCGCTTCGTGAAAATCGGAGAATTCGTGGAGCGAGTTGATATTTTATTCCTTGGCATTTACATTATGGTTGTTTTGCTGGAGTTTATTGTCATGTTTTATGTGTTGACACACGGGGTTGCCCATTTGACCGGCATAAAGAGTGTAAGTCCGCTTGTGCTTCCACTGTGTTTCTTGACTGTGGGGCTGGCAAAAGGAGTAATTAAAAGCAGCCTAGACTTTAATATGTATATCACCCAAATTCGTACGATAACCTCTCCTATTTTTACTTTGCTGCTTCCTTTATTATTGCTGATAGTCAGCCGCATTCGGTTCGGCAAGATACAGGATAGCCCATCAAATAGCGCAGCTAACAACACAGGGGAGCTTGCCGACGGGAAGGCGACGAATTAATTTCGTCGCCTTTTTGTTTTGTGTACAGTACAATAGACGTTGGATCGGGATAGGTGAACTATCCATCTATTCTTTTTATGTGGGGCGTGGAAAATGGCAAGATATGTGTCGGCGAATTACCGATTTTTCATTCTTATTCTGGTAGTTATTATTGCTGGGCTTAGTCAGGGGCTGCTGCTTCCGCTGTTAGCCATTATTTTAGAAAAAGCGGGAGTGTCGTCTGGTGCGAACGGGCTGAACGCTGCTGCTTTATATATCGGCACTTTCCTTACAATGCTGGTGATTGAAAAACCGGTGCAGAAGCTTGGGTATAAGCGGGTCATTACAATTGGTGTTGTACTGGTAACTGTGGCAACGGTACTATTTCCTTTGTGGCAGAATCTCGCATTCTGGTTTGTATTACGCATGCTTGTCGGAATGGGGGACAGCGCTCTTCACTATGCGTCTCAACTATGGATTACGTCAAGCAGTCCGGCCGGAAAGCGGGGACGGCATATCGCTATTTATGGTATGTCCTATGCCATCGGATTTAGCGTTGGGCCATTAGGAATCAAGCTTTTGCCATACGGAATGTGGGTTCCATTTGTGACTGTCAGCATTTTGTTCGCTTTGGCGTTTTTCCTGCTTTTGAGATTACCGCATGAATATCCTGTGCAGGAAGAGAAGAGTCCTTCTGCGAAGAGACGGTATGTGGGAGCGGCACAAATCGCATGGTTTGCTCTTATTCCTTCATTCCTGTACGGGTATATGGAAGCATCCATAAATAGCAACTTTCCAGTATATGGTTTGCGCATGGGCATAAGTGAGGGCTGGGTGTCATTCTTGCTGCCTGCTATTGGCATCGGAAGCCTGATTCTCCAGTTGCCGCTTGGGATGTGGAGCGATCGCATCGGACGTAAGCCGGTGTTAATGTTATCCGGATTTTTAGGCGCTTTGACTTTTCTGGTCGTTCCGTTGTTCGGGGCCCATGTATGGGGTGTATTTGTAGCATTCATTATCGCAGGAGGACTGGTGGGATCCTTTTATTCACTTGGCTTGGCATATATTGCTGATCTTGTGCCTAAAGCATCTCTGCCGGCAGCTAATATTATTGCTTCCATTAATTTCAGTGTAGGAAGCATTGTCGGCCCGAATCTTGGAGGTCTTGGAATTCAATATGTTGCTCCGGGAAGCATGTTTTATTTTCTTGGAGGCATGTTTCTATTATTTACGATTTGCGGATTCTTCTTCCAGCGAGCGAAACAGCAGGAAGAATCCTCGTTAATTCATTTTACAAATTAATGTTTTTTCCTTAAAATAAAAAGGATAGAGAGCAGTCGGAAAGGGGAAAAAATTGTGATTATCCAGGTTAAAGATTTGCATAAATACTATGGTTCACTAGAGGTATTAAAAGGTATTGACTGTGTTATTAATGAGAAAGAAGTTGTCAGCGTTATCGGCCCTTCCGGTTCGGGAAAAAGTACGTTTTTGCGCTGTATGAATGGCCTGGAAGAATTAACAAGCGGACAAATCATTATTAATGGACATGATTTATCCAATCCGAAAATCAACATCAATCAGGTGCGCACGGAAGTGGGCATGGTATTTCAGCGCTTCAACCTGTTCCCGCATAAGACTGTAGTGGAGAATGTTATGCTGGCTCCATTGAAAGTATTGAAAGAAAACCCGGCACAGGCGCATGAAAAAGCATTGCGTTTGTTAGAAAAGGTAGGGTTGCGCGATAAGGCGGATGTATATCCTGAAAAGTTATCTGGCGGTCAGATGCAACGTGTGGCTATCGCACGTGCCTTGGCGATGAATCCGAAAATTATGCTGTTTGATGAGCCAACGTCTGCGCTCGACCCGGAATTGGTCGGTGAAGTGCTTGCTGTCATGAAAGAACTGGCGCAGGAAGGAATGACAATGGTAGTCGTTACACATGAGATGGGATTTGCCCGAGATGTATGTGATCGTGTTATCTTTATGGATCAGGGCATTATTATGGAAGAAGGAAAGCCGGAAGATATGTTCACGAATCCGAAGAATGAGCGGACGCGCGAGTTCCTGCGTAAAGTAATTGATATTCCGGAAGAAGTCCGCTAGTAACATATAGGCAGAGGAGAATAGTGTGAAACATACAGGATTTATTCAGGGATTTGTTCATCAATATGAAGACCCTGTGCAGTATAGATTGAAGCTTGATGAAGAAGCGATTCCGGTTAATGAATGGATCGGGAGGATAGTACGTATTGCTAAGCTTGGACGTATAGAGTGTGTTCATTGTGGACGAAGCATCAAGAAAACGTACAACAGTGGGTATTGTTATCCTTGTTTTACCCGATTGCCTGAGAATGATTTGTGCATTGTTAAACCGCATGAATGTCATTATCATTTGGGAACATGTCGTGATCCCGAATGGGGTGAGGCATATTGCATGATTCCGCACTATGTGTATCTTGCGCTTAGCAGCGGGATTAAGGTGGGATTGACACGGAAAAACAACGAAAAAAAGCGCTGGGTTGATCAAGGCGCAGTGCGAGCTATTCCAATTGCTGAGGTTCCGACGCGAAAAATCGCGGGAGAGCTTGAAGTGTATTTAACACAATATGTGGCTGACAAAACGGATTGGCGTAAAATGCTCAAAGGTGAGGTAGAGCTAGTGGATTTACTCGAATTACGCGAGGAGATTTACGGGTACTTCCCTGAGGAGTATAAGCAGTATATTCTCAGAGAGGATGAGTGGATGGAATTTGTGTATCCTTCCCTGGAGCGTATACAAAAGGTGAAAGCGTACAATCTGGACAAGCAGCCTATAGTTGAGGATCGGCTGCTTGGAATTAAGGGACAATACTTTATCTTTGAAAACGGCGTACTTAATATACGCAAGTATTGCGGCTATCAAGTCGAAATTAGCGAATGAAATGAGAAACAAATAAATAAAGTGAACAGGTATTCGTTTGTGGTGTCGATCATACTTTCGGGAAATAAGAAATGCGGCGGTACAATACGCATAGTATTATGCTGGGATGTGTTACGCCTGCCTTCTTTTTCGAAGGGGGCGTTATTTTTTTCCGAACCTCCTCCTTCCAACCACGTTACCCTGTTAAAATATCA
>NZ_KE952862.1:8509-51564 GCF_000466385.1 Aneurinibacillus aneurinilyticus ATCC 12856 | reverse complement strand
CCTTCCAACCACGTTACCCTGTTAAAATATCAAGCGTAACTTAATATAGTACTTCATATGTATAGGGGCGAGACAAGCAATGAAGAAATATGCATCGATACTATTAATGATGTTGCTCATGGTTTTAATAGCGGCATGCGGTGCGAACCCTGCACCGAAGCCTTCCGGTGATACGGCACAAACTCCTGTCCAAGGACAGTTTCCACTTACTCTTAAAGACAGCACCGGAACAGAAGTGAAGATTGAGAAGAAGCCGGAGCGACTTGTCTCTGTTATGCCAAGTGCAACAGAAATCGCATATGCGGTAGGCGCCGGCGATAAGGTAGTAGGTGTATCTAATTACGATAATTACCCGGCAGATGTAAAAAAGAAAGAAAAAGTAGGCGACTTGAAAGTTAATATAGAGAAGGTTGTCTCGCTAGAGCCGGATGTCATCCTGGCGGACACAGGGAATGGGGAGGCTGTTGATGCATTACGCAAAACAGGGTTTCCTGTAGTTGTAATGGAAGCAAAGACATTCGATGAAATCTACAAATCGATCGAAATGATCGGTAAGGTGACAGGTAACGATACGAAGGCGAGTCAAGTAGTTAGCAAGATGAAAGCGGACGTACAGGATGTGCAGAATAAAGTGAAAAATGTGCCACAAGAGAAGCGACCGAATGTTTGGATCGAGGTGGACCCTTCTCTGTTTACAGCTGGCACAGGTACATTTATGCATGATTTAGTCACGATGGCAGGAGGCAAAAACATAGCGGGCGATCTGGACGGGTGGAAGCAGCTATCTGAAGAGAAAGTATTGCAGCGGAATCCGGATGTAATCCTGAATACATATGGCTACTATGATAAGGAAGCCGCCGCAAAAATTAAGCAGCGGCCGAAGTGGCAGCAGGTAAAAGCGATAAAGGAAGGGAAGGTATTTGCAGTTGATTCCGACGTAGTTAACCGTCCTGGACCACGCATTACTGAAGGATTGAAAGAAATCGCAGAAAAATTGCATCCGGAGTTATTTCAAAAATAAGGACTGATGGGTTTGAAGGAAGGTCAACGAAGGGTTGGGAAGAAGCTGGGATTCTGGCTGCTTCCCCTTCTTTTTGCACTTCTGTTCGTAATTATCGGCAGTGTTTCATTAGGGAGTGCGCAGCTATCTTTTTATATGGTATGGAAAATTATTCTTTCTCATGTTCCTTTCATGCCTGAGATGGAGAAAGATTGGTCTAAAGCGGCAGAAGTCATTGTTTGGAATATTCGAATGCCACGCATTTTACTAGCGGTTCTGGTCGGTGCAGCACTGGCGGTAGCCGGAGTGGCCTATCAGGGAGTGCTCCGCAATCCATTGGCTGATCCGTATATTCTCGGCGTATCATCGGGAGCCTCACTTGGTGCTGCGTGTTTTATGATGTTCGGACAAGGCATTGCGTTTTTCGGACAGTGGACGTTGCCGCTCATCGCCTTCATTTGCGGAATGGGGACATTGTTTGTCGTATATCGGCTTGCTTATATTGCCGGAAAGGTTCAGATGGAAACACTGCTTTTGTCCGGTGTAGTCGTACAAGCGTTTCTCGGTGCTGGACTTTCGTTGGTGATGTCGATGTCGGGCGAGAAAATGCAGCGTATCTTTTATTGGCTGATGGGAAGCCTGACCTTGAGTGATTGGTCTTCAGGTGTGGTTGTGGCACCGTATGTTATTGTCGGCGGCATTATTATTTTTCTGTTTGCTGGTGAATTGAATTTGCTTGCATTCGGAGAACAAAAAGCTCATCATCTTGGCATGAATGTAGAACGTACACGCCTGATGATTCTGATTGCTGCTTCGCTGACTGCAGGAGCCGCAGTATCAGTTTCGGGTGTTATCGGATTCGTGGGACTCATTGTCCCTCATATTATGCGGACGATCGTTGGCTCCGATCATCGTGTGCTGCTGCCGGTGTCCGCAGTAGCGGGGGCCATTCTGCTCATTGCGGCTGATACGATTGCGCGCACCGTAATGGAGCCGCAGGAGCTGCCCATTGGTGTAATTACCGCATTTTTGGGTGCTCCGTTCTTTGGGTATTTATTGCGTAAAAGAAGGCAACGTTTCTTCTAACGATATGGGAGAAGGAGACATGCATATGATTCAAGCAACTGGCGTAAGCCTGCAAATCGGACAGCGGGAGATATTATCGAACATTAGCTTTCAGGTAAGAAGAGGAGAGACGCTGGGAATTATCGGCCCGAATGGCTCCGGTAAGTCATCGCTCATAAAAGTAGTATCGCGCCTGCTCACACCATCAACAGGCAGCGTTTCGGTGGATGGGAAGCCCCTTGCCTCCTATTCTTCGAAAATGCTGGCGCGCAAAATGGCGGTCGTTAGTCAGGAAGGCATGGCGCCGTTGCCAATTACGGTAGAGGAAGCGGTGGCGATGGGACGCTATCCGTATCATGGCTTTTTTCGGCGCAATACGGCGCAGGATGCGGAAGTCATCCAGCATGCGCTTGCACGTACCGGTTTGGAGGTGGTGGCATGCAAGCTTCTGGATCAGTTGAGCGGTGGAGAGCGTCAGCGGGTCGCCATCGCTTGTGCAATGGCACAGGAGCCGGAGGTGCTGCTGCTCGACGAGCCAACAACCTATCTTGATATTGGCTATCAGGTAGGTATTCTCAATCTTGTGCGTGAATGGCGAAAGGAAACGGGTGGAACGGCGGTACTGGTGCTTCATGATTTGAATCTAGCTGCACAATACTGTGATCGGTTGATTCTAATGGAAGGTGGCACAATGACGCACAATGGTACCATCGAAGAAATTATGCAGGCACAGTTACTGTCAGAGGTATACGGAATAAAGCCTCTAATCGTCACCCATCCGAATTTGCAAATCCCGCAGATTCTTCTTGAACGCTCTTCCTGACAAGGTGGACAGGAAGTTTTGGGAACGAAGTAGAAGAGTTGAAAAGGATTTTTTACCTTGTCTATCGAATACACAAAGAGTTTGAAACACAAAATCATGTTAATTTGTCAAAATTGTATTTATACAGCGGAAGGATCGTGACTATATGGCAGACATTACAGCATATTTATATAATAAGTGCGGCACATGTCGCAAAGCGAAAAAGTGGCTGGAAGAGCAAGGCATTGCTTACTGTGAAGTGCCGATTGTAGATTCGCCGCCAGAAAAAGAACAGCTTCGTACATATTGGCAGCAAAGCGGACTTGAATTAAAGAAATTTTTCAATACGAGTGGACAATCGTACCGTGAACTTGGTCTGAAGGATCGTCTTAAAGATATGTCCGAAGAAGAAATGCTAGATCTCCTTGCAACAGATGGTAAACTGATTAAACGACCGCTGATTGCAGCAGAAGGAAAAGTGACTGTCGGCTTCAAGGCAGAGGAAATGGAGAAAACGTGGAAGTAGGGAGGAAGCCGTGTGGAGACAATGCGTACAATTCAGCCCGCTAAACGCCTATCTGGGCTTACATCAGCCATTTTTACAGAGATGAACCGCAGAAAGCGGATCATACAGGCCCGTGGTATGGAGGTTATTGATCTAGGTATTGGAAGCCCGGATCAGCCGCCTTCTCCGCTGGTAATGGAAGCGCTCACGAGAGCTGTACAGAACCCGGACAATTATGGGTATCCGACATCAGAAGGCTCCGTCCGTTTCCGAGAGACGACGGCCCGTTGGTACCGCCATCGTTTTGGTGTAGAGCTTGATCCAGAGTGCGAAGTATTGTCACTCATGGGATCGCAGGATGGTCTGGCTCATCTGGCCCAGGCTTGGGTTAATCCAGGAGATGTTGTGCTTGTGCCGGACCCGGGCTATCCAATTTATTTTGCCAGTGTTACGCTCGCGGGTGGAGAGGTGTATCCGCTGCCGTTACGTGAAGAAAATAATTTCCTTCCAGACCTTTCGAATATTCCGACGGAGATTAAGAACAGGGCTAAGCTGATGGTACTAAACTATCCGAACAATCCTGTGGCGGCGATAGCCACAGAGGATTTCTTCGCAGAGGTCGTTGCCTTTGCGACTAGCAACCGAATGATTGTAGCCCATGACCTTGCCTATTCGGAGCTGGCATTTGATGGCTACCGCCCGCCGAGCTTTTTGGAAACACCAGGCGCAAAAGAAATCGGTGTTGAATTCAACTCATTCTCTAAAAGCTTTAACATGGCTGGCTGCCGGATTGGTTATTTGGTCGGAAACAGTGAAGTTATCAAATCGTTAGCCATAATTAAATCCAACATTGATTACGGTGTATTCCTCGCTGTTCAGGAAGCGGCCGTAGCCGCGATGGAGCATGACATCGAGCATCCCGAGGAAAACGGGAATGGAATATTGTATCAGACTCGCCGTGATGTTTTGTTAGACGGGCTCAGGGAAATCGGCTGGAATATTCCGAAGCCGAAAGCGACTATGTTTGTCTGGGCACGTGTGCCAAGTGGATGGACTTCAGAAACATTTGCGTTTACGCTGCTTGAAAAAGCCGGTGTGGTCGTAATCCCTGGCAATGCATTTGGTGTACAAGGAGAAGGGTACGTGCGCATTGCTTTGGTGAAATCGGTCGACGTTCTGAAAGACGTAATTACGCGCATTAAAGAATCAGGAATACTTTTTACATAAATTGCACATGTTACGTGATGTGTGTTGCATTTCTGTAACAGCCTCTTCATAAAAGTTTAACATGCTTAATTAGAATAATTACAATCTTGTATTGACTGTCATCTTGTTGCTTGTTATGATGAAGGAGAACAAAAAAACATTCACTATTCCGGGTTGTCCCGGATTAGAATATTTCTATACTAGGAGGTAGTTACATATGGCAGAACGTTTAGTAGGCTTGCAGGCTCCTGATTTCCAAATGGAAATCGCTCAAGGTGACGGTGAGAATTTCGGTAATGTGAAGCTCTCTGATTACAAAGGAAAATGGCTGGTTATGTTCTTCTATCCGCTGGATTTCACATTCGTGTGCCCAACGGAAATCACTGCAATGAGCGACGCTTACGAGCAATTCCAAGAGCTGGATACAGAAATTCTGGCAGTCAGCACAGACAGCAAGTTCTCTCACCGTGCATGGATTAATACATCCCGTGATGAGAATGGTCTGGGTAAGTTGAACTTCCCAATCGCTTCTGATAATACACATAAAGTATCCCGTGACTATGGTGTACTCATCGAAGAGCAAGGTGTGGCACTTCGCGGCCTGTTCATCATCGATCCAGAAGGAACGTTGATGTACTCCGCAATCCACAATCTTGATGTTGGCCGTAGCGTAGATGAAACGCTTCGTGTGCTGCAAGCTTTCCAATCTGGCGGACTGTGCCCTGCGAACTGGCGTCCGGGACAAGCTCATCTCCAAGGCAAGTAATAGTGTTTGCCCTTTGAGCAGTCGATGTACGAGTAATGAAAAGGACCTAACTTTTGCGAAATTGTTAGGTCCTTTTTTACAATTATATTTGCTTGCGTTTGAATTGTTTTCGCTTCCACGAATACTCCGTGATTTTGATTCCTATACTAAGAAGTGGAAGAAAATTGGAGTGTTTTATTTTTAAGGAGGCGTTTTACATGAAACTGCGCGAGGAAATGCCGACATTTGACGGTGTAACAGAGTGGGTCAATGGTGAAGTAAGAAAAGCAGGCCTAAAAGGCTCGCCAGTTCTTGTTCATTATTGGTCCATTAGCTGTCATGCTTGCAAAGAAACGCTACCACAGTTGAACGAGTGGCGTGAACGTTATAAGGAGCGAGGTCTTCAGGTTGTGAGCATCCATATGCCTCGTTCGGAAAAGGATATGGAGCTGGGCCCGGTAAAGGCGGCGATTAAGCAATACGAACTCATTCATCCTGTAGCCATCGACAATGGCTATAAGCTAGTGGACGCCTATAAGAACCAATATGTGCCTGCATACTACCTCTTTGATGCAGAACAAAAGCTGCGTCACTACCAGGCAGGTGAGAAAGGGTTAAAGATGCTAAAAAAACGCCTGGATCGTATCTTGATGCCAGATGAGGCGGAATAATAATCTAAAGCAGACATAAGGGGGACTCGAAAAGATGAACTTGCCAGCAAACTTGAAATACAGCGAAGAGCACGAGTGGGTACGTATAGAAGGAAATAAAGCGTATATCGGTATCACAGACTTTGCACAATCCGAGCTGGGCGATATCGTATTCGTAGAACTGCCTTCTGTAGGAGATGAAGTGAAGCAGAACGAATCATTTGGCAGCGTAGAATCTGTTAAAACGGTATCTGAACTGTATGCGCCACTTACCGGAAAAGTGGTGGAAGTAAACGGCGAACTGGAAGATTCGCCGGAATTGGTAAACGAATCTCCTTATGAGAAGGCATGGATGATAGTTGTTGAGTTAGCGGATGAGGGCGAAGTAAGCAAGCTGATGGATGCAAAAGCTTACGAGGAAATGGTGAAGGAATAAAAATGGAGTAAAAAACGACTCTCTATGTTTAGGGTCGTTTTTTTGTTTCCATTAAGAAAATTCATCTCATTTTTATCAGACGGATTTTCTTCAAAATCACAATCCATCATAATAAAAATCTGCGTTCTTCGGCATACTATTGTTATCTTTTACACAAGGAGGGATTCTCATGTCACAGCTTCCTGATGTAAATCGGATTGATGTCACGAATAAAGTGCGTGGAGAAATGACGGAAGATTGTATTGTCCTAACGCTGAATGGACAGGAGATTGGTCATATTCCATTTGATATGGCGTCCTGTACGATGAATGCCGGATACGCAGTGGATCAGCAGCGTATTTTTCGTTTAGACTCAACCGACACGACTCATCCTTCCAGTTATGTGGAAGATTGTGGTTGGGGCTGGTGTTAAATTGATTTGGTTCACTGGAAGCGGAATTCTCCGCTTCTTTTTTTGCATAATGAAGTTGATACAGCAATACATATATAATAAAACGCGTATTTTCTATGCTTGTTTTATTTCAGGTATGGTAGAATAATAGAAAGCCATGCACATCTGATTTGATAACTGGACACATGTTTGTGGTGGGAGGTAAGAAAAGAAGGAGCGCAGGGCGCATCCACCTGCTTCTTTTTTCCGAATCTTCTCCTTTCAACCACTTGAACTTTTGATAATATGTCAAGTGATTTCTATATAGACAATTCCAGTAATTACGCATAGGAAAAGAAGAACCTCATCGTTACAATAGAAAATAGACACTTTTAGCATAGCTGCTATAGATAAAGGAGGAGTCCGGATGAGTTTTTGCTGCGGAGCCAGTATGATCGGCGCGCTGGGCAGTTTACGTCATTTCAAGACGCAGATTCATAACGTTCCTATTCTGTATTGCCCTGTGTGCAACCGTATTGACGTTCATCCAGAGATAGAAGAAGAATATGATATACTATCGGAATATGCACAGGCCGATTTGGCTCCCGAAGTTGACTTTCGCGATTATGTAACGGGAGAGCATGTTGACAGCACATTTGAGAATTGTGTTTCCATAGATAATGGAAATATTTCTTATATTCTTCGCAGTCAGATTGATAATGCGCTGGATTTGATGTCCGTTGCGAAACAGCTAGAAGATGAAGAATGGAGCAACGAACTAAAGCGCAGATTAAATAAGCTCAGTCAGCGGTTAAGTCGCTGGGAAGCCCAGAGCAACAAAACGCTTCCCTAAAGTATTAAGGTATTGAAAAAATGAAAACTTTATTTTAAGATTAGTCGCCAGAGCCTGCTCTTCTTTTATGGTAGAGAAAGGAAGGTGACTTTTTTTATGAAAATTTTATTTTGGGGAGAAGACAGAGAGGGTGTAAAGCCGTTGCTTATCTCCGTTTTTTTACCATGAAAGGTTGCCAATTCCTACATTTGTGAATAAGCTTATATTTGTTAAGATATGATTTTTTTATTTTTATTACATACAGCCTTATTACTCCCCCCTAAAAAGGTTTGGAGTACGCGAATAAATATGAAGCGAGGTGAACGTTCTTGTTACTCACACTTTTCCTGGGAAAATGGCGCCGTAAAGAAAAATCTCTACAGGAGAAAAATGAGACTGAGCACCTTCATCGAATGATCGAAAGAATTCACCAGGGCGAAGATGAGTTGCGCAACGAGTTACTTCAGCAGTACCGGCCGTTTATCGGTACGGTTGTTTCAAAAGTGTGCAAACGATACATTGATCAAAGCCACGATGAAGAGTTCAGCGTTGGACTAGAAGCGTTTAACGAAGCGATATCACAGTATTCCAGCGAGAGAGGTGGCAGTTTTTTGTCGTTTGCGGATCTTGTGATACGCAGGCGTGTTATAGATTATATTCGGAAAAATAAGCCGCGTGCCTCCTTTGTTTCTTTTGATGAAACGATGGACTCCGAATCACCGGAATACAATGTCTGGGATGTACAGGTAGCAGTTGAACAATATCAGGCAGAGCGCGAGGCGGATATGCGGCGGGAAGAAATCCTGCACTACCGGGAGCGTCTGAGTGAGTTTGACATTGCTTTGGAAGAGCTTCCTGAATATACGCCCCGACATGCAGATGCCCGAAATAATATGATTCGTATTGCCCGGATGATTGCGGACAATGAAAAATTGCGGGAATCGTTTCTGGAGAAGAAAAAAATTCCGGTTAAGTACCTTCTTCAGTTTATTTCCTTCTCCCGCAAAACGGTAGAAAGGAATCGGAACTACATTGTGGCAATTACGCTTATCTTCATTGGGAACTATCGGTTTTTGCGCTCCTACATTCAAATGGATGAAACGGAAGGAAAGGAGGAGCTCACGCGTGAAAAAGAAGGGCATCGTGCTGGAGATACGGGGACAGTATCTTATTGTCATGACATCCAGCGGAGAGTTCTGTAAGATTCCGCCTACCGAAGGACTGATTACCGAAGGCGAGGAGATTGAGTTTACTCATACGCTGGAAGCCAATGACTCCACTCCTGCGCGAGGCAAGCGGTATGCATGGAAAAGCTGGACGTATGCGGCAGCCGCCTGTTTGCTGCTGCTGATTACTGCGCTACCGCTCTGGAACATGGTATTTGCTTCTGCTTATGCCACAGTTTCCATTGATATTAACCCGAGCTTTGAGCTTGAAGTGAACGAAAGGTACGAAGTGACCGGTGTTCATGCGTTGAATAAGGATGCGGAACGTATAGTACCGGACATAGATTGGAAAAAACATACGCTGATTGAGGTCACAAAGGATATTATTTTTGAAGCCCGCAAGCAAGGATATCTGGAGAAGAACCATGATGTGCTTATTGTTCCTGTGGGGATGAAAAATCCGGCTGCCTCCCAAGAGCTGCTTGAGATTATGAAGAAGGAAGTGCCGGTCTTTACCAGCAGCGGTATGGGAGAGCTAACTGTTACGATGATGGAAAGTACAAAAGAGATGCGTGAACAGGCTCGCAAGCTAGGGATTTCCGCTGGAAAATATGCGCTTTATGACTCTATGAAGAGCATTGATAAAAGTTTGGGTGAAGATAGTATTCGTAGGATGAGCATTAGCGAAGTATCATCGGCGATCGGTGGATTTAAAAATATCCCGAATGCGGTGCAATACTCGAATGTTCCTTCTACATTGAAGAAAGAACAAAAAAAGCAACCGGAAAAGCAACCGGCGCAGGTTCCGTCTATTCCTAAACAGCTTGCAGACAATGCGGAAGCGTCACCACATAAAAACCCGGAGCCACAGAAAAAGAAGACGGCTTCCGTCCGCGCAGAGCAGGACAATCTTCCTGTTAAGCGCACGCCAAAGTTGACTGAACAGGAGCAAAAGGACAAGTCAACGGGGGTGCCGAAGCTAATTGCAGCGGATACGAAGCATAAAGCGGAGGTACAGGCGCAAAAAGAGGAGAAACGGTCTGAAGAGGATAAGAAATACAATTCCGGGTACGGCCAGCAGCAGCAACAGAGCCAACAGGGAGGCCGCACAATTAAAAAGGAAGAAAAAGAACGAAACGAAAAGTATAAAGAGGAACGCGAACAGAATAAGCAGAATGCCGATCGTTCTCCGCATAAGGAAACAGAGAAAAAAACACAGCACACGGATGAAAAAAAGGAAGACCAATCTGATAAGAAATCAACTTCATCCGCAGATAAACATGAGGAATCAAATAAGTAACAGAAGAAAGCCGATGTCATTCAGACATCGGCTTTACTTGTTAGATTGTTCAAAAATGGAGGTTCGCTTTCCACGCGAATCCACTCCGGTATAAGATATGCCATCAAAATCATCGAAACTTTGTGCTTCTGATAAAATAAGTGATTGGCCAGAGCACAAATGAGCATACTCATCTTCTGTAATATATTGGTATGCATATTGGTTCAATCTACGAATGCGCCACAATTTTTTGCCGTTGGCATTATGAAACCAGGCTTGTGCTTGATGACAAAGGTGATGGGAATCGTCTACAACCTTCTGACAGGGAGGACAAAAAAACTCCATGCGCTCACCTCATTTTCCGAGTTTTCTTACCTATATTATACAAAAAAGCTGGAAGGATGACATATATTTTTATGGATAAAATTTGGAGGAAAGAAGTTACAAATTCGTGTCGTCCTTCGATGGGGGAAGCAAAAAATGCTAAGATTATAAATAAAAGGATATAGTGAGGAAACGGGTATGAAAGAAGTTATTATATATATGGGCGCGGCAATGTCGATTTCGATTTTGCTGTTTATTTTGGCATTTTATGCGCTAGCTGGCAGAAAGGAAGGCAAAAGTGGTGTTGTTTCTATCGGATCGCAGCATTTCGACGTTCCGCTTTGGCAAGGAAAAGTAAAAGAGGTAATTCATGATGACAATGTACATATGACTGAAATGGATGTCATTGTATATAGCAAGAGCATTTTCATGGGATTTGCTTCGCAGGGCTTTCCTTTCGTTAACATAAATGCTGAAGACATTATCAGGGTGCAATATCATCGCCACAGTGTATCCATTGAAATAAAAGGGATGGACGGGCAATCAGGATATGTGACGATAAAAGGAGCGGAGGAGAAAGCGTTGCTACAATTCGCACGCAAAGTCGAATTTATAGCTAATCGGGCCAAAAAGCGTAGCGGAGGATGAGGGAAAACTCCCGCTAATTGAAGTTTCACTTTATAGTTTTTTTGAATTAGGCTATTCTATAGAACAGGCATAGAAAAGGTACTTTTTAAACAAATTTGTTTAAAAAATATCCATATATGTCTTTCCTTGATTTTCAACTATGTTATACTATATTATAAAAGAGGATTTAAAACAAAGAGTTTTCAAATACGTGACTTTTTACGTCATGTTTGAGGTTGATAAAAGTTAGATGGAGGGAATTTACTAATGGCAGGAACACCGCATTTGCAAATAAAAGACCTATCCGTTGCAATTGAAGACAAGCAGATCCTAAAAGGCTTGAATCTCGAAATCAAGGGTGGTGAAGTGCATGCCATCATGGGTCCGAACGGAACGGGAAAATCAACGCTTGCTTCTGCTGTTATGGGGCATCCTAAATATGAAGTAACAGGCGGCTCGGTAACGTTGAACGGGGAAGACGTACTGGAGATGGAAGTGGATGAGCGTGCACGCAAAGGCCTGTTCCTTGCGATGCAATACCCAAGTGAAATTAGCGGCGTAACGAATGCTGATTTTCTACGCAGCGCATTAAATGCACGTCAGGAAGAAGGCAAGGAAATTTCGCTGATTAAGTTTATCCGCCAAATGGAGAAGCAAATGGAATTACTGGAGATGGATCAGGTTTTTTCCCATCGTTATGTAAATGAGGGCTTTTCTGGGGGAGAGAAAAAGCGCAATGAAATTCTTCAGATGATGATGCTGAAGCCAGGCATTGCTATTCTTGATGAAATCGACTCTGGCCTTGATATTGATGCGCTGAAAATTGTAGCACGTGGCGTAAACGAACTCCGCAGTCCGGAAATGGGTGTGCTGATGATTACGCACTACCAGCGTCTGTTGAACTACATTAAGCCTGATTTTGTCCATGTGATGATGCAAGGTCGCATTGTGAAATCTGGTGGACCGGAACTGGCTCTGAAGCTTGAAGAGAACGGATATGATTGGATTAAAGAAGAGCTTGGTATTCAGGACGAAACAGTAGGCGCAGAAAGCTAGGGTTAGGAGGAATAACAGTAATGAGCGTAGAAGCGAATGTGCGATTCGACCAGGAAGCGGTAGCTCGCTTTTCTCAGGGCGAACCGGAATGGCTGACGCAGCTCCGCCAGGAAGGGTTTACAGGTTATCAGCAGCTCCCATTGCCGAAGTTGGAAAAGACAAAGATCGATAAATGGAACATTGACGAATTTACACCATATAAAGAGGAAGCGGAGCTTTCTTCACTGGAGCAGCTTCCGCAAGAAATTAAGGACCTGCTGGATGCAGATAATGATAATGTAATCGTTCAGAAGCATTCTGACATTGTATATGCCCGCGTAAGTGATTCCCTGAAGGAGCAGGGTGTGCTATTTATGCCGCTTTCCCAGGCAGTTCGGGAACATGGTGATTTGGTGAAGAAGCATCTATTCCAAAGCGGCATTGAGAAACATAAAATTACGGCACTGCATCAAGCTTTATGGAGCGGCGGATTTTTCGTATATGTGCCGAAAAACGTAGAAGTGAAAGAGCCTCTGCAAACAGTAATCTGGGGTATGGATGAAGAGGTTGCATTGCTTCCACATACATTGATTGTAGCTGATCTGAATAGTACGGTTACAGTTGTTGAAAAC
Organism: Aneurinibacillus aneurinilyticus ATCC 12856; assembly: GCF_000466385.1. Taxonomy (GTDB): domain Bacteria; phylum Bacillota; class Bacilli; order Aneurinibacillales; family Aneurinibacillaceae; genus Aneurinibacillus; species Aneurinibacillus aneurinilyticus. The sequence continues at coordinate 38,890 of NZ_KE952862.1, read as the reverse complement.
GTAGTAGGAGCCAATTATACACGGTCCGTCGTAGTAAATGGCATGGTAGAGGTGTTTGCACAAAGCGGTGCCAAAGTTCGGTACGCTTCGGCCCGTTCCCTTTCCGAGCAAGTTACGGATTATACGTATCGTCGTGGTATTACGGAAAATGATGCACGCATCGAGTGGTTACTAGGCGATATGAACCTGGGCAATACAGTAGCCAATACGACAACTATTCTAAGTGGAAACGGTTCTTCTGCTGATTTCAAGTCAGTAGCGATTGCCAATGGAAGCCAAAAAGAGAATTTTGTGGCACGTGTTGTTCATATTGGTACTCATACGGAGAGCAACATTTTATCACGGGGCGTTATGCTTGATGAAGCAACCGCCATTTTCAATGGAATTACCGAAATGAAAAAAGGTGCGGAGAAAGCCAACGGCGAACAGGCTGAGAACATCCTGATGATCGGTGAACGGGCTCGTGGTGACGCAAACCCAATTCTGCTGATTGATGAAGATGATGTAATGGCAGGCCATGCGGCATCCGTAGGTCCGATCAGTCCGCTGCAAGTATATTATATGATGTCCCGTGGCATTGGGAGAAAAGAAGCAGAACGGTTAATCATCAACGGTTTTGTAGCGCCAGTAGTGGACAGTCTTCCGATCGAGGGAATGCAAAAACGTTTGAGTAAGATGATTGAAGGTAAATTGTCTTGATGAATGCTAAAGAAATTCGCGAGCTGTTTCCTATTCTTAATCAGAGTGTAAACGGCCATCCGCTGGTGTACCTCGATAGTGCGGCTACTTCACAAAAGCCGGTTCAGGTAATCGAAGCGGTGGACCGTTATTACCGTGAATACAATTCCAACGTTCATCGTGGCGTTCACACCCTCGGAACGCTTGCAACGGATGGATACGAAGGAGCACGCGAAAAAGTTCGTACGTTCATTAACGCGAAAGAAACTGCGGAAGTAATTTTTACCCGCGGGACAACTACGTCATTGAACTTCGTCGCTCAAGGCTATGCCCGCAACTTCATTGAAGAGGGCGATGAGATTGTTATTACGGAAGTGGAGCATCACAGCAACTTCATTCCATGGCAGCAAATCGCCAAACAAACTGGTGCCACACTAAAGTTCATTCCGCTGGCGGAAGATGGTACGGTTACAGTGCAGGCAGCAGAGCAGACAATTACATCGAATACGAAGCTGGTTGCGATAGGCTATGTATCCAATGTGCTCGGTTCGATTAATCCAGTGAAAGAAATAGCGCAAATTGTGCATCGCCATGGTGGTGTGATAGTCGTCGATGGTGCACAAGCAGCACCTCATCTGAAGGTAGATGTTCAGGAACTGGATTGTGATTTCTTCGCTTTTTCTGGACATAAGATGGCGGGTCCGACAGGGATTGGTGTTCTTTACGGAAAACGTACTTTGCTTGAGAAGATGGAGCCTGTAGAGTACGGCGGAGAGATGATTGATTTTGTAGATTTGTATGATTCGACATGGAAAGAGCTTCCGTGGAAGTTCGAAGGTGGCACGCCGATTATTGCCGGGGCGATTGGCCTTGGCGCAGCGATTGATTTTGTAGAATCAATCGGCATAGATGCGATTCGTGAGCATGAACATCAGCTTGTAACGTATGCTATGGAACGCTTGCGTCAGATTGACGGCTTGAAAATATACGGGCCCGAAGAGAGAAGCGGCTTGGTTACGTTTACAATGAATGAGGCACATCCACATGATATCGCTACCGTACTTGATACGGAGGGGATTGCAATTCGTGCGGGACATCATTGTTGCCAGCCGCTCATGAAATGGCTGAAAGTATCGTCTACGGCGCGTGCCAGTTTCTACCTGTACAACACGGAAGAAGATATAGACGCATTGGTAAAAGGACTCATTAAGACAAAGGAGTATTTCGGCAATGTCTTCTCTTGATGATTTATACCGCAGAGTCATCATGGACCACTATCAAAAACCCCGCAACCGTGGGGAGTTCGAAGATGGTGCATTGACTGTAAACATGAATAATCCGACCTGCGGCGACCGTATTCAACTACAGATGAAAGTGGAAGACGGAAAAGTTACTGACGCCCGTTTTACCGGGGAAGGCTGTTCCATTAGTATGTCGTCTGCTTCGATGATGACAGAAGCCATCAAAGGACTTGAAGTGGATGAAGCCTTGGCAAGAGCTGATTTATTTTCCCGGATGATGAAAGGGGAAGCCTCGGAGGAAGAAATCGAAGAGGCTGACCTGGGTGATATTGAAGCGTTACAAGGCGTAAGCAAGTTTCCGGCCCGTATCAAGTGCGCTACTCTTGCATGGAAAGCCATGGAAAAGGGCCTCCGTGAGTAGCTTAAACATGAGGAGGCGTAACACGCCTTAGCAAGGAGGAAATAAGAATGAGCAAAAAAGCACCTGAGCTATCCTCAGAATATCAATATGGGTTTCATGACAAGGACATTTCGGTCTTCCGTGCGAAAAAAGGATTAACGAGAGAAATCGTGGAAGAAATCTCTCGCATGAAAGGCGAAGAACAATGGATGCTGGACTTCCGCCTGAAGTCTCTGGAGCTCTTCCAAAGCATGCCGATGCCAAACTGGGGCGGCGATTTGACGGAATTGGATTTCAACAGCATCACGTATTATGTCAAGCCATCCGAGAAGGCAGGGCGTAGCTGGGATGAAGTTCCGGAAGAAATCAAAAACACATTTGATCGTCTTGGAATTCCAGAAGCTGAACAGAAATTCCTGGCTGGTGTATCGGCGCAGTATGAATCCGAGGTTGTATACCACAATATGCAGCAAGACCTTGAAGAGATGGGTGTTATCTTCTGTGATATGGATACCGCTGTGCGTGAGCACCCGGATATTGTAAAGGAATATTTCAGCACAGTAATTCCTCCGACAGATAACAAATTTGCGGCGCTGAACAGCGCAGTATGGTCGGGTGGAAGCTTTATCTATGTACCGAAGGGCATTAAATGCGAAACGCCGCTGCAGGCATATTTCCGTATCAACTCCGAAAACATGGGTCAATTCGAGAGAACATTGATTATCGCTGATGAAGACAGCTTTGTTCACTATGTAGAAGGCTGTACAGCGCCAATTTACAGCACAGATTCACTGCACAGCGCGGTTGTTGAGATTATCGTAAAGAAGGGTGCCCGTTGCCGCTATACGACAATCCAGAACTGGTCGAACAATGTATACAATCTGGTTACGAAGCGCGCTGTGGCGGAAGAAGATGCGACTATGGAATGGATCGATGGCAACATCGGAAGTAAGCTTACGATGAAATATCCTGCGGTTATTATGAAAGGACCGCGTGCGAAGGGTGTCGTCATTTCCATCGCTGTAGCCGGTAAAGGCCAGCATCAAGATGCAGGTGCCAAGATGGTTCATCTGGCACCGGAATGTAGCTCGACTATCGTATCGAAGAGTATTAGTAAACACGGTGGTAAGGTCACATATCGTGGCTTGGCTAACTTTGGACGTAAGTCTGAAGGCTCTAAATCCAATGTGAAATGTGATACGATTATTCTTGATAAGCTGTCTACGTCGGATACGATTCCATACAATGAAATTTTGAATAACAACATTACGCTTGAGCATGAGGCAACCGTATCTAAGGTGAGTGAAGAACAGCTATTCTATTTGATGAGCCGTGGTCTTAAGGAAGACGAGGCTACACAAATGATTATCATGGGCTTCATTGAACCGTTTACGAAAGAATTGCCAATGGAATATGCGGTAGAAATGAACCGCCTTATTCAGTTCGAAATGGAAGGTTCTATTGGTTAACAGAAAAATACAAAAAACTCCCAAACAAATGGTTTGGGAGTTTTTTGTATGAAAATCGAAAATTAATGATTGGAAATGGAAAAAAGAAATGTGTGATATGATAGTAAGAAAATAAGAAAGATATATAGTGACATATCCTTCATATAATGATATGGTTTCACATTGGAGTGGATAAAAAATGGGTTGGTTCATTCTTACGCTTGTCGGTATTGCAGCCGGCACATTTGGGAGCTTGCTTGGGCTGGGAGGAGGAATTATTCTTGTACCTGCCTTGTTCTATTTGTCCAGCTTTATTCCAGGAGTGCCTGAAATAACACCTCAGCTTGCAATAGGTACATCGCTTATGCTTATTATTATTACAGCGTTTTCCTCAAGCATTAGCTATGCAAAGCAAAAATTAATCGATGTTTCAAGCGCTTTTTTATTTTTTATAGGTAGTGCGCCAGGAGCTATTATTGGTGCATGGCTATCCGCTTTTTTCGATAAAGGTTCTTTTAACTTGTACTATGGGATTTTCATGCTTTTTATGCTCGCTCTTTTGTCATATCGCTCTAAGTTTGCTACAGGCAAGGAAAAGCAGTGGAAAACGACGAAAACATATACGGATGTAAGTGGCCAGGTGTATACATATGGATATTCTAAACCTGCTGCGATTGGCATTGCACTAGTAGTCGGTATTTTGTCAAGCGTATTCGGTATCGGCGGCGGGGCGTTGCTTGTTCCCTTTTTACTCGTGATGTTTCGATTTCCGCCGCATGTGGCTGCAGCCACTTCGATGTTCGTTATTTTGTTATCTTCGCTCGTCGGCAGTATCACACATATCACTCTTGGTCATATCGTATGGAGCGCAGTTATTGCCATTGCGCCGGGAGCCTTAATCGGAGGGCTTTTAGGAAGCTGGTTATCCCGCAAGCTTTCGGGTAAATGGCTGGAAAGAATTTTGCGTTTTGTTCTGCTTTTGATCGCCGTGCGTATGCTTTGGCAAGGGCTATTATGAGATAAGGAGGAGATAAGGTGGAAAAAGGGGAAGGTATCCTACATATTCTGCATACAAACGATTTGCATAGTCATTTCGAATGGATGAGCTGCATTGCTGCCGGATTGAAATCGATCCGGCTTGCGGTACAGGAGAGAGAAGAGCCTGTTGTTACCGTCGATTTGGGCGATCATATGGACAGGGCACAACTGAAAACGGAAGCGACCTGGGGGCAGGCCAATATTGATGTGCTGAACGAAACAGGATACGACTTAGCAACCATCGGCAATAATGAAGGGTTAACTTTTCCTCGAATAAAGCTTGATCAACTATATCGCAATGCTACTTTTCCTGTCATCTGTGCCAATCTACTGGATGCAAAAACAAAGCAAATTCCACCTTTTCTTAAGCCTTATCTGATTAAGCAATATGGTGACCTAACTGTCGGTTGGATCGGTATTACAGCATCGTTTTCTTCAGTTTATGAGTTATTGGGATTAACTGCACTTGTGCCTGAGAAAGTCGTGGCGGAGTACGTAGCAGCTATTCGTTCACGCGTTGATCTTATTGTTATTCTTTCCCACATTGGATATAGCGGGGATGTTGAGATGGCCCGCAGCATTAAAGGAATCGATATTATATTAGGTGCACATACTCATACATATTTGGCAGAAGGAGAGATGGTAAAGAATACACTCATCTGCCAAACCGGAAAATTCGGGGAATACATCGGTCATGTAACTGTAACATATGATAAACAGACAAAAGCTGTACAGAAGATGCGTGCCGATTGCTTACCAACCCGGCTGTACGAACCCGATAAAAAGGTAGAGGAAGTAATTGAAAGGCATCAAGAGAGGGCCGAGAACATTATGGGAGAAGTCATCACTAGTTTAAAGTACGATCTTCCTGTATCATGGGAAGAAGAGTCACCGCTGTCTAACCTGTTGGCAGCGGGATTACGCGTCTGGGTAGACGCAGAAATTAGTCTTGTGAACTCGGGGACACTTTTGTTCTCTTTACGAAAGGGGAAGGTTACCCGTAAGGACTTGCTATCTCTGTGTCCTCATCCGATTAATCCGTGCAGAATGAAGCTAAACGGGAGGCAGTTGCTGGTGATTCTGGAAGAGGCGCTAGATGCATCAGTTATCCACAGAGAAGTAAATGGATTTGGCTTTCGTGGTAAAGTTATCGGCTGGTTAAGTATAGATGGTGCCGAGGTGCATTACGATAAATATGCTCCAGTAGGAAGGCGTATTAAGCGTGTAGAAATACAGGGCGCTCCCCTGCAGGAAGAGAGGTTATATACAGTCGGTACCATTGATATGTTTACGTTCGGCATTATATTTCCAATGTTCAAGCAGGGAACGGAAAATAAATTTTATCTTCCGGAATTTTTGCGGGATGTATTGCAAAAACAGCTACAGGATGAAAAAGAATTACAGAAAACTGCACACAAGCGATGGCATGAGATATAAGCGGGATATACTAGAAAAGACCGCATTAGTATTATAGAAGAGCATGTTCAAAAAGGAGGACAAACAGAGCCGTGAAGTTCAAGGAGCAGCAGATGCGAGCAGCGCAACGTAGAAATTCGTAGTTCTGTTTCCTAGACTTTTGAACATCATCTATATAAGTTACACTTGATATTTTGACATGATCACGTGGTTGGAAGTAGGAAATTCGAAAAAAAGAAGAGGTTGGTGCGCCCTGCGCTCCGGCAGAAGAAAGGCCAGTGTGTCTTTTTCCGACCGTGCCCACCCACCGCCCTTCCGTCTTTTCTTACTTCTTACCACAAAAGTTTGTCGATTTATCAAACCAGATGTATATAGAAGTGAAAGGGGTAATCGGATTTTATGAAGCTAGTCAATGACATTTATAACATGTATCGTGATAAGCTAACAGGTGATGAAGAGGATGTAACAGCGATCGTTATGGGGCTGTTACATGGGCAAAGTAAAGAGGAATTAATGCAATGGATTCAGGAGATGCAAGATACTGAAATTTATCAGATGCTCGGTCTGTATTTGATGGAGATGCTACGGGTGAAAATGGCGGAAGAAGGCGTGGGAAGCGTACGTCCGGAAACGTTCCGTCAGCACCGCTATCACTGAAAGTCACCACACGTACATTACTTACATACTGTAAAGAGAGACGGGAAGGTGTAAGGAGGATAAAAGAATGATTGAAATGAAACCGCTCATGCTTGATGGTCGGCAGGTGACTGCGATTTCGGTACAACTACCAAAAACCAATCTTTTAATGGTTACAACCGAAAGAGGTTATATTATGTGTGGTGCACTTGATGTTGGCCTATTGAATGAACGCCTTGCTGACCGCGGTATTATTGCAGGAAGAGCACTTGGCGTACGTACCATCGAGCAATTGCTGGAAGCACCGCTTGAGTCAGTCACGGTGGCGGCAAGAGAGATAGGAATCGAACCGGGGATGAAAGGAAAAGACGCGATTATTGCCATGTTGTAGCTTTCCTTTGGAAAGCTTTTTTTAGGTCGAATATATGATATATTTCCTGGAATAGCATATGTATAATGAGAAAAAGAGACTAGGGGACATGAGGAGCTAATTACGTATGCGACTAATTTCGATTCAGCGATGCCAAGTCGGTATGGTTTTGGCACAGCCAATTTGTACGGATCAGGGAACAATACTGCTCAATAAGGATATGGAGTTGACGGAGCATATCATTGAGCGACTCAAACAAAAAGGGATTCATACATTATACATACGGGATGAGGCAACAGAAGATCTGGAAGTGGAAGAGGCTGTATCATCAGAGACGAGGCGTGCCGCTGTAAAGGTGATTTATCAGGGATTTACGGAGATTATTCATGCGGAACAGAAATGGAAGGCTCGGCTTTCTCCTACCACAATTACGGCTTTTCGTAATGTATTTGAACTGATTCTTGGAGATTTGAAGCGCAATCACAAAGCATTGGGACTATTGAGCGATATGTATATACAAGACCATTATGTATATGCACATTCGCTGAATGTTACCATTTATTCGACCGCAGTCGGCCTTCAATTAGGTTATAGCGATAAAGAGTTGCTTGAACTTGGAATAGGTGCGATGCTACATGACATCGGAAAGCTGATGATTCCCGACGAAATTTTACACAAGCCTGGTCGATTAACAGACGATGAGTTTTTTCTTATGAAAAAGCATGCAGAATATGGGTTTGAATATTTACGGCATCAGCAAGGCATTCCGTTACTGGCGGCGCACTGCGCGTATCAGCATCATGAGCGAATGGATGGAACCGGGTATCCCCGTGGATTAAAAGGGGAGGATATTCATAAATATGCACGCTTGCTTGCAGTGTGTGATGTATTCGATGCACTAACGACGAATCGAGTATATCGGAGTGCGATGTTGCCGCATGATGCTATGGACATTATTTTTGGCGGAACTGGCCTGCAATTCGAGCCAGAGGTTGTAGAAGCTTTTCGCAAGACAGTCGCTATCTATCCGGTCGGGCTAACCGTCACACTAAGCAATGGTGCTACCGGTATTGTAGTGGATTATAACCGCAATCTTCCTGCGCGTCCGATTGTACGTGTGATTAAGAATGAAGATGGAAGCAGGGCGAATCCATATTATGAAATCGATCTTTCCAAGGAATTAAATGTAACGATTGTGCAGTGTGACACGATTTTGTAATAGCCGAGATGGATAAGTGAGATAAGGTACGGAAGGAAGAACAGGTATTGCTTGGCGGCGTACCAAGAAATAAAAGAATCTGAGCATATTATCTAAAAAACGCGCGGACATGCCCGCGCGTTTTTTATTGCTCCTTTTGCTTGAGAAGATATAGTACGTAAGTTAGTAGATATAGTACGATAAATAAAATGGAAACGCGGTACATAGTGGCATAACTTGCTAATTTAGCGACAAAGCCTAGAACCATAGCCCCAGCTCCTATCCCTAAATCAAAGCCGGAGAAGAATGTACCATTTGCGGCTCCGCGTCGGTTGACGGCCACACGGTTAATCGTCCATGCCTGAAGCGTCGGCTGAATGGCTCCAAAGCCGATACCATAAAATAATGAAGCGAAAATGAGTGAAGGTACGCTGCTGGAATATGATAGAAGCAGAAGTCCGACCATCGTAAAAAAGGCTCCGGGAAGGAGAATCCACACATGCCCCCTTCGATCAAACAGTTTCCCGGCTATGGGACGAACAAGCATGACCATCAGTGCATTGGCAAGAAAAAACCATCCTACATTGGCAATGCCTGCTTCCTGGCCGAACAATGTAATAAAAGTAACGATTCCCCCATAAGTAAGTCCTAGTAGCATAACGAGAAAAGAAGGAAAAAGGGCTTTCTTTTCAAGCAGATCATCCAGCTTGCCTCGCTGCTTATTTTCTTCAACAGAAGCGGGGGCGGGAATATCGGGATAGCGAATCGTCTGCGAGATAAGGAGACTGAAAACCGCCAACATTGTAGACAGGAAAAATAGCCAGCCAAACCCGGCTTTCTCCATCAGCCAAATGCCGAATAAGGGGGCTAAAGCCATAGCCAATGTGCTCGACAAACCGTAGTATCCCATTCCTTCACCGCGCCGTTCTGGGGGAATAATATCGGAGATTACTGTACCAAACGTTGTCGTAGTGATCCCCCAGCCAACACCATGAATGACACGGAGGCTTAAAATCAGAAAGATAGTCGTAACCCAGTAATATCCAGACATTGACAGAATAAAAATAATCAGTCCAATAACCATAACTTTTCTGCGGCCAAGATTATCAAGGGCTTTTCCTGCAAATGGACGGGTCAGCAGAGCGGACACGGTGAAAATGCCGATAACCAATCCAACTGCCAATTCATCTCCACCGTTTCTTTCGACATAGATGGGCAGTGTTGGAATTAACATCTGAAAGCTTGTAAATAAAAAAAGATTAGATAATGTGGTCAAAATGAATGCACGTGTCCAAAGTGAGGATACCGTAGCATTGTGCGGCAAAGAAGGCAAAAAACCATCTCCTTTTCCCGGGAAAGATTTACTATAATTTTAGCGCAAATGAGCAGGAATTGCTAAAAAATTCAAGCATTTACTTCTTGTTATAGACAGTTACGACTTTTTGTGCATTGAACAGTCATATAGCACTGCCTATAATGTGGGGAAGGAGAAAGAGGAGGTTACGCCAACATGAAGAAACAAATCTTAATGCCGGTGCTTCTATCCGCTTTTATACTAGGAGCCATAACAGGACCAATACATACCCGCGCAGAAGCAGCATCTACGCTCAAGTACGGTATGAAAAATGGCGATGTAAAGGATTTGCAAGTTCGTTTGGGTACTCTGGGTCACCTTTCTGCAAAGGCTACAGGATACTACGGTACATTGACTGAGGCTGCAGTGCGTAAGTTTCAGCGTGAGCAAGGCTTATCTGTCGATGGGGTGGCTGGTCCAAATACAATGGCCAGGCTTGCACGGTTAACGATAAGTAAAGCCGAACTCGACAAGCTGGCTCATGTGATTCACGGCGAAGCACGTGGTGAGTCTTTTGAAGGCCAGGTAGCAGTAGGGGCGGTCGTTATGAACCGTCTCAAATCGGATAAATTCCCGAAAACGATTCATGATGTGATTTTTCAACCGGGAGCATTTACAGCCGTGTCTGATGGACAGTATAAACTAAAGCCAAGTAAACAGGCGTATCGCGCTGCAAGGGCAGCGATACGCGGTCAGGATCCATCCGGTAAATCGCTATACTACTTTAATCCGGACATCGCCACTTCGAAATGGATTTGGACGCGTCATCAAACGAAGAAAATCGGAAAACATATTTTCGCCAAATAAACCTAAGCATCCCCGTTTCTTTATGAGACGGGGATTTTATTTGCGGCATGTAGGGGAAGAAGATGCGATGGAAGGGGGTCGTTCGCTTGTTTGGCCGTATCCGTTGCGTCAGGCGGCCCTGTTAATGCTGGGTTATATGTTAGGTACATCTTTTACGAGAGGAGCAGCGTTGCAAATTGTTCAGCAGTTGCCATTTATGCTGATATCCACAATTTTAACTGTGCTGGTAAGCTTGTCTATGGCAGTGTGCCTGGGGCGGGCAGCGAATCGGGATTGCAGATGGAGCCTCGCACACTTAAAAATATTAAGGTGCTAGGAAGCTATACGTTGCCTAGCAGCGTGCTTCTGGTACTATTCTTGCTGCTTCTTGCATTCCTGCTGACGCTTTGGACACCGATGATGTTAACTACTGCTTTCTTAAGCGCAGCGCCAGGTGGTGTTGCTGAGATGGGCGTGGCAGCTAGTATGGTTCATGCTGACCTATCTATGGTGAGTGGTTATCAGTTGTTTCGGGTATTTTTTATTATGTTTGTGATTTCTCCACTTTTGCAGCGTTGGCTGCAACGAAGTGCCCAAAATCAATGAATGACAAAGCTGAAATGGCGTAATTTATAATGAAGTGAGGAGGAGACGCATGATTGCATACGAACGAGAGCATGAATTTGTGATGGTAACCCAGCATCATCATGCTCTAGCCTCGGGAGAATTGGCTAACAGATGGAAGAATAAATATTTTATTGGAAAAGAGAAACGAAAAGAAGTAATTTGGAGTATTAGTCAGCATGATCGTGGCTGGATTAACCTGGATGATACGCCATTCTGGAATGATGCAAGCGGCAAACCGTATACATTTATCGATTTTCCGCTTGTACCCAAACTTTCCTTCTACCGAAAAGGAGTAGATGAAGTAGAGGCACGAAGTTTGTACGGCGGTCTTCTTTGCAGTATGCATTATGTTTCATTTTTACAAGGGTCTTCAGAAGAGGCAGCGTTGGCATATGTACAAGACGAGAAAATTCGTCAGTATTATTTAAAAGAAAAGTTGGGCATGGGGGAAGAAGGGCAAGCAGAACTGGATTTTCATTTCGAGCTGTTACAGTTTTGTGACAATCTTTCTTTGTATATGTGCCTTCAGGAGCCGGGAGTAACAAAGGAACAGGAAGTCGGTTGGTACAAGCAAGGCTTCCCTCAAAGATTTGCCTTCAGTGGTGAAAAGAAAATAATCGCCCGTTGGCTTGATCGGGGAACTGTCTGCCTTTTCCCGTTTCCATTTGAAGAAGCGTGCGAAGTTTCCGTACCGCTTAAAGAGGTTTCGAAAGCTGGGATACAACAAGTAGGGTTGGCTCAGGCATACAAAAAAACTCCATGGAAGACACGGGACATCGTGTTTGTTTCAGGATAAATCCATTTTGTCATATAGAATTCACTTGAAGTATTATTTTTGTGGTGGGAGGTAAGAAAAGAAGGAAGGGTGGGAACGGTCGGAAAAAGACACGCTGGCCTTCCTTCTGCCGAAGCGCAGGGCGCATCCAACCTCTTTTTTTTGCCGAATCTCCTACTTCGAACCACCTGAGCTTTTGTTAATACGTCAAGCAATTTCTATATAGAAGTAATATCCAATTGCAAAAAATAAAGTGTATTTTCATAGGTTGCAGAAAATTTCGTTCAAATGTGTCTAAAATATGAACATTTATGTGAAATTCTTCTCTTTTTCGATAGAATTCGATAAACTTAAACCGTTGTTGTTGGAAAAGAGATAGAAAAACATAGAAATATAGAAAAAGATTACTATTATAGAGGTGGCCAGTTAAATAGAAAAAGTTTACTTGCCGAATTCATACAACGTGAAGCGGGGGACGATTTAATTTTGGGGTGTATCCGCGTGAGCGGAAAGAGACCTTATCCTCTTAACCCGTCAACTAACCTCGTAGGCACGAAGGGAGTAAAACTAGGCTATGAAGAAAAAAAGTATTTTGACGGTGGCAATGACGAGCGTAATTGCGCTTGGTAGTCTTTTTGCGCCTGTGGGGACCAGTACGGCTTCTGCAGCTAATGAATCTCTTGTTACTAAAGCAATGAGCGTATTAGGAGCACCATACAAATGGGGCGGAACATCTAAAAGTGGTTTTGATTGTTCCGGATTTTTGAACTACGTATTTAAGGGAGAAAAAATCTCTTTGCCAAGAACTGCAAGCGCGATGTATAGCAAAGGAACGCCAGTGTCCCGTTCACAGCTTCGTACTGGAGATTTAGTATTCTTTAAAACATCTAGCCGTTCGGCTGTTACACATGCAGGTATGTATCTTGGAAGTGGGCGGTTTATTCATTCGTCTAGCAGCAGCGGCGTGTCGATTAGTAGCATCAACGATAAGTACTATTGGGGTAGCCGTTACGTTGGCGCCAAGCGTGTTACGAAGTAATAGGAACGACATGTCTACATAATATTCGTTATTAACTCTCAACTGAATGCGTTTCAGTTGGGGGTTTTTTATTTTTGATAAGGATGGATGACTATATCTATAATTTTCTGTTTTAGCTCGCTACCTTCAGGCATATATTTGCAGCAAGGAGGTGGGAAGATGAAAAGAAGGAAGCTTCGCAGCAGATCAGGTCGAGCGTCCGTTCCTTCCAAATATATGTTCCTCATCTCCCTGCTCATTTTCTTGGGTCTTACATTTCAAACGTTTTATTATGTGGAGAAAAACATTGAGCCTGTGCTCCACAATATCGCGCGTGTTCGTGCCGAACAACTCGCAACAAAAGCCATTCATGACGCCATTAACCAGAAGATTATGAAGGAGGAGGATTTAAAAAAGCTGATCGATGTTAGAGCAGATAAAGATGGGAAGATTCAGGCAGCTTTTTTGAATTCTAATGAGCATACCCGTATCGTGTTTGAGGCTACGGAAAATGTGATGCACACATTGAAGGAAATGGAGAACATGTCTGAACCCATTCCGCTTGGGCAGGCGCTACAAAGTAACCTTCTGGCACAGCTAGGGCCGGATTTGCCATTGAAGCTTGTGCCGCTGGGCAGTGTGCATGTTGAATTAAAACCGAAAATGCAGCAGGCAGGCATCAACATGGTACTGATGACAGTGTATATGAATGTTGAAGCAAAGGTGAGAATCGTCATTCCTTTTTCGACACAACCTGCGGTAGTTAGAACGGAGATCCCGATTTCAAATGCCCTGATTGTTGGAAATGTACCACAATTTTATTATGACGGTGCAGGGCGACCGATAGGGAGTGAAGTGCCGGGGGTACAGCCACCGCCAATTGTTCCACCCATCGGGATAAACAGTACAACAATCGAAAAATAATATGATACACATGTTTAGCATAAAGAAAGAGGGGGAATACTATTATTATTAGCATGAGAATTTTTTCTCTCTCTTTCTCCCCCTATATTTCCACTGCTTCCATAAGCAGTGGCTTTTTTTTGCATCATTTGGGCTGTGTTTGGTTGCTGTAGGGATGCTCGCTTCGTTGTGAAGCGAGGGTATTGCTGGTATGCTAATGTAAACATAAAGGAAAAAATTATGGAGGTTTACCGCATGAGAATGGTTGACTTAATCGAGAAGAAGCGCGATGGCAAAGAGCTAAGCAAGGCCGAAATCGATTTTATCATTAGCGGTTATACGAAGGGTGAAGTACCGGATTATCAGATGTCCGCTTTGGCTATGGCGATTTTCTTCCAGGATATGACGCAGGAGGAAAGAGCAAATCTCACTATGGCTATGGTGGAATCCGGAGATAAAATCGACTTATCGGCCATTGAAGGAATTAAGGTAGACAAGCATAGTACAGGCGGTGTAGGGGATACGACGACACTTGTGCTCGCTCCGCTCGTAGCGGCATTAGGCGTACCGGTAGCCAAAATGTCTGGACGTGGTCTCGGCCACACAGGAGGTACGATTGATAAACTGGAATCTGTTTCCGGATTTCACGTAGAAATTGATAATAAGCAATTTAATGAATTGGTTAATAAGAACAAAGTGGCAGTGGTTGGTCAGAGCGGGAACCTAACACCCGCAGACAAAAAATTGTATGCCTTGCGTGATGTAACCGCAACTGTTAATTCCATTTCTCTCATCGCAAGCTCTATTATGAGCAAGAAAATTGCATCAGGTGCTGATGCGATTGTACTGGACGTTAAAACAGGCAGTGGAGCATTTATGAAAGATCTTGAACGTGCGCGCGAATTAGCGCAGGCCATGGTCGATATTGGAAACAGTGTAGGGCGCAAGACGATGGCTGTCATCTCTGATATGAGTCAGCCGCTCGGATTTGCGGTGGGCAATGCGCTGGAAGTACAAGAAGCTATCGATACGTTGCGAGGTCAAGGACCAAAAGATCTGGAAGAGCTATGTCTAACACTCGGCAGTCATATGGTATACCTTGGCGGTAAAGCGGATAGTCCAGAGGCGGCCCGGGGCTTGCTTGAGGAAGTTATCCATAATGGCAAAGCACTGGAGACGTTTAAAACATTCTTGTCAGCTCAGGGAGGCGATGCTTCCCTTGTCGACGATCCATCGAAGCTTCCACAGGCGAAATATACATTTGAAGTGAAAGCGACCACTGATGGATATGTGTCATCCATTCAGGCAGACAGGATCGGTACGGCTGCGATGTTACTCGGAGCCGGGCGGGCCACGAAGGAATCGGCGATCGATTTGGCTGTCGGGGTGGTGTTACGCAAGAAAATCGGCGATTCTGTGCAACAAGGCGAGACGTTAGTAACGATCTTTAGTAATCGAGAAGACGTAACTGAAGTAAAAGATATTATTACAGATGCTTACAAGATTGTATCGGAAGCCGTAGAAGCACCTCCGCTCATCTACGGTGAAATCCGTGTAGGATAGGAGATATCTACCAAAAGAGCTTTGCAATCCTTATGATCGCAAAGCTCTTTTGATGCTTGAAAATAAGTGTTAGATTTTCGTTTGCTGATCCTGCTAATACTGATTACGCGGCAGTTCGTCAAGGAAGTCAACTGATTTTGGTTTCTTATAGCCGGCGCTTTTTCCTTCGCAATACCCGATTACTTCCTCCTGCGTCAATTCAGCTCCTTCGCGTGGTACTATGATCGCTTTTACCGACTCGTCCCATACTGGATCAGGCACTCCGATAACAGCCGCATCCAGAATTTTCGGGTGTGTATAGAGTACCTCTTCGACTTCTCGCGGGTAAATGTTTACACCGCCGCTAATGAGCAGGTCCTTTTTGCGATCCACAATATAATAGAAGCCTTCCTCATCCTGTATAGCCATATCGCCTACCGTAAAATATCCTTCATAAAAGGACATTGTTGTAGCTTCAGGATTTTTATAATATTCATGATTGTTCCGAAAGTTAGCATGGTTTCAATCTTTTCTGTCTATTCTATATCATAAAAAAATTATATCACTATATACACGGTAAGCGTATGGGATTTAGCCTTGAAAAATTAACACTTTTTGCATTTGATGTATGATATAGTTTAAATTATCTTCCGGGGGATTAGAAGGAAGTTTGAGTTATGGATATAAGGGGGAATTGGGGTGTACTTACCACAATTACAGATTGCGCATATGAAACCGCGCGTGCCGATTATGCAAGGGGGGATGGGCGTACGGATTTCATTAAGCAATCTGGCGGCGGCTGTCGCAAACGCCGGAGGTATAGGGATTATTTCTGGAACAGGAATTTCAGTTGAAGAGATGCGAGCTCATATTCGCCGTGCGAGAGAGTTGACACAAGGTAAGGGATACATTGGGGTTAATGTATTGTTTGCGATGAATGATTTTGCGGAAACGATAAAAGCGGCAATGGAAGAAAAGGTTGATTTTATTATTTCAGGTGCCGGATTTTCACGGGATATGTATGCTTGGGGGCGTGAATACAATGTTCCTGTCCTATCGATAGTCTCTTCAGCCAAATTGGCTAAGTTAGCTGAACGGCTGGGCGCGGCTGCGGTAGTAGTGGAAGGATTCGAAGCGGGCGGACATTTGGGGACCGACCGGCCTTTATTCGAGATCCTGCCCGAGGTCGTAGAAGCCGTTAATATTCCAGTCATCGCTGCCGGAGGTATTGTAGACGGGGTTGATATTGCGCGGGCAATTGAGCTAGGCGCCTCAGGTGTACAGATGGGGACACGATTCGTAGCAAGTGTAGAGTGTGATGCACCGCATGCATTTAAGCAGAAATATATCGAAACAACAGATGAGAACGATCTTGTGCTTGTAAAGACGACTGTTGGGCTTCAAGGGCGAGCCATACGCAACCATTTTACGAATGCGATTAGCGGCGAAAAGAAGCTGAAAATTGAAAAATGCCATGATTGCCTGAAAAATTGTTCATATCGTTTTTGTACGCTGGATTCTCTTATTACATCCGTGGATGGAGATGTAGAGAATGGTTTGGTCTTTGCCGGCGCCCGTGTACATGAGATTACAGAAATATTACCTGTACAGACAATTATTGATAGGCTTATGGCTGAGTATAATTCGGCTAAAACGGTCATCCATAGCCATGTTCTTTAGATTTTTCGCAGCTTTCCTTGATGGATAAAGCTGCTTTTTTTGTTGAAATATCAATCTTTAGCATATAGCCTATTGTCTAACTACTCTGAAGAAGGTAAAATGACATATTTGGGTGGTAATATAATAACAACACCATTCTAGTGTAAAACTAACTTGCAGAGTGGGAGATGTTGACAACATGGAAACAAATGAAGAAACCCTTTATGAGGCAGTTGTCGTAGGTGGAGGATTAGCCGGATTATCAGCGGCGGCATACTTGGCGAAAAAGGGGAGGAAAGTAGTTGTTCTCGAACGGGGTAATCTGGGTGGACGAGCCGTTACATTAAAAATTAAAGGCTTTTCATTTAACTTCGGTGCACATGCAATTTACGGGCGGGATACCTCCGTGCTGCGCAAATTCGAGAAAGAATTAGGTATTCGTATTGACTGGCGTGATTTTGAACCGAACAAAGCGAAGTATGATATCGGTGACAAAATAACGTCTATGCCAGCGAACATTCAAGGACTGTTTAATACTTCAATACTAAACAGCCTTGGCAAAATCAAGTTCACGTTTGAGATTTTTAAGACAATGCTGCATATGGAAAAAGGCCATCCACACATGTCAATCGAGAAATGGATGGAGGAGAAAGACATCAGTGCAGATGTGCGGGATATGATGCTAACCCTGGCTTCTTCTAACTTCTTCACACGTGAACCTGAACGGATTCCTTCAGACGTATTCTTCAACTATTACCAGCGTTTGTTTACGACGAACAAACCGGTAGCTTACATCGAAGGAGGCTGGCAGGCTCTTATTAATGAGTTCGTCCGCATAATTGAGGAGAATGGTGGTACGGTTGTAACGAAAGCAAAAGTAGAAGCGGTAGAAGCTGAGAATAGCCGTGTTACGGCTGTGCAGACAACACAGGGTGTGTTCAAAGGGCAGGAGTTCGTATTCTGCATTCCGCCGAAAGAATTGGAGAAAATCGTAGGCGGCACAAAAATCGAGCATTTCATTAAACAATATTCCAGCTATGAACCGAGCTATGTGTATGTATACGATATTGGTCTGTCAAAACGTATCGAAGTGCCATACACGTATATTTATGATAAACATAATAAAATGTTCATCACAGATATTTCGCATTATGATGAAACATGCGTACCGGAAGGCGGTCAATTGTTGCAGGCGATTGCGTACCTGACAGAAGAAGACTTGAAAGACAAAGAAAGAGTCCAGCAATACCATGAGAAAATCGAGGCTTTGTATGACAAGCACTTTACAGGCTGGCGGGAGCATCTAATCGTACCGCGTGTGTCCAAGCGAGCTGCAGCGCAGGAGATTAAATGGACGATGAACCAGGAAGCGATGCCGCTCTACTTGCCGGACTATCGCAATGTATTTTTTGCGGGAGATTGGTGCGAAGGCAAGGGACAGTTATCGGAGTTGTCTTTCCATAGTGCATACGAAGCCTGCAAGCTCATCTTGCAAAAATATTCGTGCGTATAGCTATAAAAATCAAATGTGCTCGTTTGGCTTACAAGAAAACGGGGAAAGATAAAAATAGTTATAGGAGTAAGTGTCTCCCTATATTCTCCCCCTTTTCCTCTGCCGCCTGAGAAGGCGGCTTTTTTTGATGGGTAACAAATGATATGTCGCCGTAAAACAGGAAAGTGACATATATCGAAACACCCAATTCCAATTTATGCGGTGGGCATTTCGAAATTAAACTGGCAGAAAAAGCGAGACAATTTTGTCTCGTTTTTTTACATATGAATTAAAAGCTCACATATAAAACTTTATTAATCATTAAAATATAGAGAAAAAGGCCGATATTCTCTATTACCAAAAGTCAGGAAATAGTGTATCTTTTTTACTAGATAAGTAGAAGGGGGGAATTCAACATGAAAAAAGCAAGAAAAAGTATTAAAAACAAACTAATTGTTGCGTTCGCCGTCATTCTGCTGCTTCCTAGCCTGGTTATCGGTGGAGCCTCATATGAGACAGCGAAAAGAAAAGTGGAACAGCAAATTATCCATAGTGCAAAAGAAAACGTAAAGTTGCTGGATACACTTATTACCCGCAATGTTGAACCGGGAATAAAAGACGTTGAGTATCTGGCTGCTACTTTAGAAGAAACGGGTGCCGAAGTGGACCCGGTGGATGTTCTCCGTAAACTTACAGCATTTCAGAATTTGCATCCTGAAATCCTGCATACGTTTGCCGGACTAAAAAATGGTCAAATGCTGCTTACGCCAGCCGGAAACCTGCCGAAAGACTATGATCCACGCACACGTATATGGTATAAGAAAGCCATGGAGAAACAGGGCGGGATTGCTATCACCGAACCATATGTTGACGCTGAGTCTGGCGGTATGGTAGTGACCGTGTCTATGATGATGGCTCAAGGGGGCGGAGTTACAGGAATTGACCTAAAATTGCAGGCGCTTTCAGATAATGTAAAGCAGGTAGCGATCGGTCGAGAAGGACATGCCTTCATCCTTGATCAGACAAAAAAGTATGTATCCCATCCGGTGCAAAAAGCCGGGGAGGAAGCGAAGGGCGAGTATATAATGAATATGTTCGCTTCAAATTCAGGTGACTTTACATATGAGATGGATGGTCAGGATAAGCGGATGTTTTTCGCCACGAATGAATTAACCGGATGGAAAATTGCAGGGACGATGAATGTGAGCGAAGCGAAAGAGGAGGCGCGTCCAATATTTTGGATAACACTGGGCGTGCTTGCAGCAGCCGTATTGTTTGGCGTGATTCGCAGTTTCTTTGTTATCCGTTCCATCGTTGTGCCGCTCGGCAAAGTAAATGCAGTTGCACATCGGATTAGTAAAGGGGATTTAACCGAGAGAATTGAAGTGCGTTCGGATGATGAGCTCGGCAAACTGGGTGAAAGCTTTAATCATATGGCGGATGCATTGGCATCGCTTATTCGTGAAGTGCAACATAAATCTGAACAGTTGGCTTCCTCTTCACAGGAATTGACAGCGAGTGCCGAGCAGACTGGCTATGCTACTGAGCAGATTACTGGCGTTATGCAAGAAGTAGCAGCCAGCTCGGAGCGACAGGTAAACGGTATGGAGAAGAGTGCCCAAACGATTTCTTCCATGTCGCAGGGTGCTCAGGAGATGGCGGCACATGCGCAGGGTGTCAATCATGCCGCATTGCAAACAAGAAGTATGGCGGAGGAAGGAAATCGGGCTCTTCAGCAAGCGGTAGAACAGATGCGTGCAATTGATAAGACGGTACATGAGCTTGCGGATATCGTTAAAGGGCTTGGCAGCCGCTCAAAAGAAATCGGGCAGATTATTGAGGTTATCACCGCAATTTCTGCACAAACGAATTTACTAGCGTTGAACGCGGCAATTGAGGCGGCACGCGCCGGAGAGCATGGTAAAGGATTCGCGGTCGTAGCGGATGAAGTGCGCAAACTGGCTGAGCAATCAACACAATCAGCAGGGCAAATCGCTTCCCTTATTCATGCGATTCAGCAAGAAACACAGGCTGCGGTTCAGTCGATGGCACAGAGTACGAAGGAAGTGGGAGAAGGAATTCAGGTGGTGGACGCGGCAGGGAACCTGTTCTCAAAAATTCAACATTCGATTGCCAAGGCGGCTGCCGAATTCCAGACAGTATATACGGGAGTTGAACAGATGTCAGCCGGTGCAAAAGAAATCGCGGCTACAATAGAGATGATAAACCGTATTACTGACGCTAATTCTGCTGATATCCAAACTGTATTCGCCGCAACGGAAGAGCAGACAGCATTCATGCAGGAAATTACTTCGTCTTCGGCAACATTATCCAGAATGGCCGACGAATTGCATGAAATCATTCGTAAGTTTACTGTATAAACTAACGGAAATGCTTATGAGTTTTTCTTATATTCTTGTGAAAGGTGGAAGGGTAGAAGAGGAAAAGTGGAGAAGTATTATAAAAAAAGGAGGTTTTTGGATAATGGGAAATCACAAGAATGCGGAAGAAGCATTTCGTGCCTATGTGAGAAAGATGGCTGACTATAAAGAAGCAAATGCCGTATTGAGCTGGGATTTGATGACTGGTGCACCTCCTAAGGGAAAGGAGCAACGGGCCGAAGTAATTGGCATGCTTGCCACTGAATTTTTCAAAATGAGCATTGCGCCAGAAATGCAAGAGATGCTCGCGCATCTCGAAGAAGAAGATACATATATAGGATTGGACCCGGTAATGAAGTCTATGGTGCGGGAGATGAGAAAAGAATACGAGAAAAATAAAAGCATTCCCGCAACGTTATTCCAAGAGTATACCATTCTTACTTCCAAGGCGCAGGTCGCTTGGGAGGGAGCCAAGCAAACGAGCGATTTTGCGGCATTCCGTCCATATCTGGAGAAGATTATTAACTACTTAAATCAATTCATTGACATTTGGGGTTATGAAGGACATCGTTACAATACGCTTCTTGACAAGTATGAACCGGGAATTACTGTGGAGATGATAGATCCGTTGTTTGCGGATTTGCGTAAAAAGTCGGTTTCTTTGCTGGAGCGTATACAGGAAAAAGGTAAGGCATCGAACACGGCATACTTGAAGAAGCAGTATCCAGCTTTGGAACAACGTAAATTCAGTGAATTCGTTCTGCAGAAAATTGGATACGATTTCCTTGCGGGACGATTAGATGAGAGTGCACATCCTTTTTCGATTGGACTCAATCCCGGTGATGTACGGGTGACCACCCGGATTCATGAGCGGGATTTGCAGATAGCGTTATTCAGTTCAATCCATGAGGCAGGTCACGCAATATACGAGCAAAATATTGCTCCTGAACTTGTCGGAACGTTGCTCTCGGAAGGGGCTTCGATGGGGATTCACGAGTCGCAATCCCGTTTCTGGGAGAATATCATTGGTCGCAGCGAAGCTTTTTGGAGCTATTTCTATCCGAATGCGGCCGCCGCTTTTCCTGAGCAGTTAGCCGGCGCTTCTGTTCAGACGTTGTACCGTGCGGTAAATCAAGTACAGCCGTCCCTTATTCGGATTGAGGCCGATGAGCTGACTTATAATTTGCATATTATGCTGCGTTACGAATTGGAAAAAGCCCTAATTACTGGTGATTTACAAGTTGCTGATTTGCCTGGAGCATGGACGGAGAAGATGGACGATTATCTGGGGATTACACCGTCTGATGATGCGAGCGGCGCATTACAGGATGTGCACTGGTCTGGAGGTGATTTCGGCTATTTCCCTACATATTCGCTTGGAAATATTTATGCAGCACAATTGGAGGCTGCGCTTGCCCGCGAGCTTCCAGACTATAAAGAGGCGGTGCGCCGCGGCGAATTTGACATGATTACTCGTTGGATGACGCAGCATGTTCACCGTCACGGCAAAATGCTGGAACCGGCTGAGATTATACGTTCTGCTACCGGAGAAGGGATTAATGCCGACTATTTAACGGCGTATTTAGAGAATAAATATACGGATGTGTATGAGCTTGTTTAATCCAGAGGGACGACCTGTCGCACTGGTGACGGGTTCATACAAATCAATGCTCTGCACTTCGCCGTATACCTCGATGATGGGCGTTCTTGATTCTTATCTGGCTGCCGGGCAGATGAGACTGGGAAATCCGCGAGAAGTAGCGGAGTTGGTGGCACATATCGCAGTAATGAAGCA
Source organism: Aneurinibacillus aneurinilyticus ATCC 12856 (assembly GCF_000466385.1). GTDB lineage: Bacteria > Bacillota > Bacilli > Aneurinibacillales > Aneurinibacillaceae > Aneurinibacillus > Aneurinibacillus aneurinilyticus. Next base: position 16,133 of record NZ_KE952862.1, on the reverse strand, counting down.
TGCCACCCTTCGTTATTCTCTTGGGGGGAAAAAGGTAGATAAAAAATAATGTATAAGTAAATAATAAGTAAGTACGCTTGTAATAATTGCGTAAAGTTAACTAAGGAAAGGATAAATGGAGAAAAGGATAAAAGATGTATATGGATAAAGTGCTTTTTTTTAAAAGCTTTTTACGTTCTCCACTTCAGGTTGCGAGCCTAATTCCAAGTTCCCCATTTCTTGTCAATCATATTGCTCGCCATGTGAACCAGCTTGCGCCTTTGCGTGTGGCAGAATTAGGAGCGGGCACGGGTGTGTTGACCCGAGCGCTTGTAGATGAATGTCCATCCATTCAATCGCTTCTCGTCTTTGAAAACGAAAAAAATCTAAAAAATCACCTGCGAAATATATTTCCGCGGCTACCTGTGTATGCAGATGCTTTTGCGTTACATGAGGCAATGCAAGAGCAGGGCATCGGACAGTTGGATTGTATTATCTCAGCACTTCCGGTTTCATGGTTTTCCGCAGAGCAGAATGAATATTTGATGGAGCTGGTATACCGTTGTTTGAAACCTGGTGGAGCCTTCATTATGTTCCAATTTTCTTTGCAGATGCGCAAATATTTACGCATGACCTTTCAAGACATTAAGATCAAATACGTTCCGTTGAACTTTTTGCCTGCGTTCGTATATTATTGCTATAAAATGTAAACAAATCTGCCCTGATGTCTATGGGGCAGATTTGTTTTTTGACAGGGAACTTTTGATAACGACCCGGGTTCCTAGCGGAATATTACGGTACAGCCATTCAATGTCTTCATTATGCATACGAATGCAGCCCTGACTCACATTATGTCCGATACTGGCCGGATTGTTTGTCCCGTGAATCCCATATTTATAACCGCTTGTTCCCGGTATGTTCAGCCCCAGCCAGCGTGTACCCAGGGGATTACGAGGATTGCCCCCTGCAATGTTTTTCGGTAGATACCAAGGTTCTTTTACCCGGGTAATAATAATGAATTCTCCTTCCGGTGTCAGGTGCTTGTCTTTACCTGTACCGACAGGGAACGTATAGACTGATATATCGTTCAAAAAGATACTCAGTTGGTTGGTTGTTTTATTGATTTCGATATGCACCTCATCTTCAAGTGCAAAGCTGGAAGAAGGAGGCAGACACAAGAAGAGTATAAAGATGAAGATGATGTAAGGAGCGGAGAAAAGTGGTCTGCGCATGGTGCTTCACCTTTCCCCTTATTTCTGCTTCTTTTTTGCTTTATACTCTTCACGCTCCCAACGTTTCAGGAGCGGATATGGATCGTAAGAATATTCGGTTTTGCCGTTGTCACGGTAGACGCCGTAGTGTAGATGTGGGGGGAATTTTCCAGAAGTACCGGGTTTACCGTATCCAGAACTGCCAACATATCCGATGACATCACCTGGCTGTACTACATCGCCTATTTTGAACTTTTTGTTGAATCCATTAAGATGGGCGTAGTAGTGGTACGTTGAGTCCACATCGCGAATGCCGATACGCCAGCCCCCGTACGGATTCCAGCCCATCGTCTCAATAACGCCATGCTTCGTCGCCCTTACAGGAGTCCCATAGCCCGCAAAAATATCAGTACCCTCATGAATACGCCGTCCACCCCAGCCACGAGGATCGCCCCATGTACTGCGATAGCTGTAATTATAATGAAGCGGAACCGGGAATGCACTTCCGCTCAGGTATAAACGATTATGATGTCGGAAGAGAGAGGCAAGTTCGGAGACGATTTCTACATTCTTATCTCGTGCATAATAATTCCATAGCGCGATGCGAATGTCATCTTCTGTGTAACCGAATTTACTTACATAGCTGGCCATTGTATATACGACATCGAGATCATTGTCCGGGTCTGCTTTGCCATCTCCATCTCCATCCTTGCCTAGACCTCCGAAGAAAGAAATGCTGGCCGGATTCGTATCCCCAGGATTCGGATTAAGGAAACCGCACCATCTTTCTGGTGAGAAGATAATGCCTGTTTTACGAGTAAGGCCAGAAGAAGCAGATGCATCGCCATTCTTTTTCGGTTTTTTATGAATACTGCGCTCGTATTGATCTATAGCTGCCAGATAATACCAAGGGGTTCCGGTAATCACTTGCATATGCTCGAAAAGTACCTGTCGTTCCCTGGCAAGCATTTCTGCCGTGGATTTTTCGGGAGATGCGGCTTGAATGGGAACGGGGATAAAGACAAGGCTCAAGGCGAGAATAAAAAATAATATTTTATATCTCATAGCGTCCTCCCGTAGTGAAAAGTCTTTTCCTTAGTGTGTACAGTATCGTTGATTTTATAATGGCAACAGTACCCTCTCTTTGCAGCAGCTCACCGGGAGAACGTTTGGAATTGCTTTACCGTCCGTACTTTTTTACAATAGGAGAGAGGAAAAACGATAATGAATGGAGATGAGCGCTTCATGGCAGAACGCAAGCCGGAGTGGTTGAAAATCAAACTGAATACGGGCGAGAACTTCAAAGAGCTAAAGCGAATGATGCGTGGCAAGACGCTGCATACAGTTTGTGAAGAAGCGCGTTGTCCAAATATATACGAATGCTGGGCGAATCGAACTGCTACTTTTATGATTCTGGGTGATTTATGTACGCGAGCTTGTAGATTCTGTGCAGTAAAAACGGGTCTTCCGACTGAGCTTGATTTGGCGGAGCCGGAACGTGTGGCAGAAGCAACAGAGCAAATGGGTCTTACACATGTCGTTGTAACTTCTGTGGCGCGTGATGATTTGAAGGATGGTGGTGCGCTGGTTTTTGCTAAGACGATTCAGGCGATCCGTAAGCGGACACCATTGTGCAGCATTGAAGTGTTAATCCCTGATTTCCTTGGCAATTGGGATGCTCTGAAGGTCGTAATGGATGCAAAGCCGGATATTCTCAACCATAACGTTGAAACGGTAGAACGTTTATCAGATCGGGTTCGTTCGAAAGCAAAATATAATCGTACACTGGAGCTTTTAGCCAAGTCAAAAGAATTTCAGCCAAAGGTCCCCACTAAATCCAGTATTATGATTGGGGTAGGTGAGACAACGGAAGAAATCATTGCGACTATGGATGATTTGCGCCAGGTCGATGTGGATATCCTGACGATTGGACAGTATCTCCAACCGTCGCCAAAGCACTTGCCTGTGAAAAAGTTTTATCATCCGGATGAATTTGCACGGTTGAAGGAGGAAGGATTGAAACGGGGCTTTAAGCATGTGGAATCCGGTCCGCTGGTGCGCAGTTCCTATCATGCGCATGAACAGGTAGAATCAGCAGCCAAAGCATTGTAAAAGCAAGAAAGGTCGATTATGGAATAAGCCCAGCCGCATGTTGCGTCTGGGCTTGGTTCGTTATTTCTTGATATGATGATGTTTATGCGTTGGGCTTGCTTTGCTACTGCTGGCCTTGTTTGATTCGCTGTTTGTCGATAGCTTGTGCATCGAATTGGCTTGATGGCCAATCATTTGTTCGAATTGCTGGTCGGTTTTTGTTCCCATTTGCTTGACATTGCTTTGGACTTTGTTAATAACTTTGTGATCGTTGGTCGTGTACACTTTGTAATAGCGTGGAGATACGTTTTCGCAGCCTTTTTGTACTTTTTCCAGCAATTTTTGTGCGTTAGCAGGAGTCATGCCGGATGTGTCACAGCCGACGAAGATTTGGTTGTCCGTCGCAAGCACTGTAGCACGCTTAACGCCAGGCATTTGCTTAGCTACACCAGCTACAGCGGAAGCCAGCATCTGACGGTCAACGTAGACGTTTGACGCAGTGGTGTCATGATGGGCTTGCTTGCCTTGGGACAGTGTGCTGCTTTTTGGTGCGGTACGATTTTGTACGGTTGTTCCTTTATGCGTATGGCCGGTACTCGTTTGAGTATCACCCAGGTGAGCATATCCGATACTTGGCTGATTGCTGCGCGTAAACACGTTGTAGTTATGAGTTTTTGGCTTGTAAATCGAATACTGATGCGCATTATGAGTGTAGCCATCTACTCCGGTAGTGCCATACGTTCCGGTTGTACCGTACATGCCTGTACGAGGTGTTCCATATGTTCCGGTAGTACCATACGTTCCAGGTGTACCGTACATACCTGTTCCGTATGTTCCGGTAGTGCCATACGTTCCAGTCGTACCATACATGCGTTGTCCGTAGTTGTTAACGCCCAGATTATTCATTCCCTGACCGCTCATGATTTTGTCTCTTGAATCATACAGAACGCCTGGGCGATGACCTGTCTGGTCCTTGATTACGCCATTTCGGTACGTTTCGTAACGGCCGTCGCCAGCGTAATTGTAGCCGGTAGCATTGTTGTAACGGTGATATTTATCATAACCCGTTACTGTACCAGTGGGATTATTTGGTCCAACGTTCATCGGACGATACTCGTTTGTTTTTGTATTCGCTGCCGGGGAACAAGCGGCCAGTGAAACGGCAAGACCAACTGCGGAAAGCACTGCGAAGAATTTTTTCATGGTTGCACCTCCTATCCTGTAGGTTGCCCGGGAGGGACAGGAGTTTTCGTGGCAATTTTGTGTGTAGCGTCAGAAATTGTGGTAAAATAGGAGTCGCACGCCACCAAGGTGATGCGGTGAGCAGAGAGGGGGCAACTGAAGTGATACGGGTCCAGGACCAGGTATACGAATTAATTGAGGAAAATAAAGATGGCTTTAACCAGGAAACATTTAAAGAGCGATACAGTGATATCTTGTCCAAGTTCGACTATATCGTGGGCGACTGGGGATACGGCCAACTTCGGTTGAAAGGGTTTTATGAAGATGCAAACCGCAAGGCGCCCTTTGACACGCGGATTAGTTTTTTTGACGAATACATTATGGAATATTGCAATTTCGGCTGTTCATATTTCCTGCTGAAAAAAGTAAAGCAGGCAAATCGATTGGAAGATGCGGAAGAAGCTGAACAATTAGACGGCGGAGATTCGGCAGAAAGAACGGAAGAGAGGCCGCCGCGTAACAAAGATGGCAAACGCCGTGATAAACGCCGTTCCCGCTCGCGACGTGGCAAGCCAAAAGAATCGAAGGAAAACAAGGAAAAGCAATCTGCTCATATGGAATAATGTAAAAAATGAGACCCTTAGCTGTTTTTCAGTCGGGTCTCATTTTACGTTCTTATGTGATGATGCGTCCAATGAGTGAGATATTAACAGAAAGAGTAGGGGAATTAGCCTTTCTGTTTCTGATCTAGTCCGGCTTTTACTTCGTTTAGCATCGGTTCTTCATTCTCTCCTGGATTGTCATGCGTCGGATGTGCGCCCGGATCCTGACGCGGTATGCCTTCGTGAAGTGAACGGTATTCGTATGCGAAAGCGGACTGCACTTTTTCTCCAGTATCCCATGATTCTTTACCAAGGAACGGATGAGAGAACGCTGCGGTTCCATAAGGACCTTCCGGGAATTCTTCCGGATAGCGGGTATGAATAACGCTCTCCTCTGTTTTAAGCGGTCGGAATTGTTCTTCACGCCTAACGGATAGCGGTTTTCTGGATAACAAGAAAAACCCCTCCTTTATTGATAAAAGATAGGGGTAGTATCCAACCGAAGCCGGAAACTTATACAAAAAAGTTAGATACTTAAACGAAGGAATTCGCGCAGCTCATTTGCTTCGCCTTCTGTCATGTTGAATGCCTCTTCCAGATATCCCGGTTCGTCCAAATCTTTTTGACCGAGAATTGCCATGCGGTGGGTCAGAATATTAAGCACTAGGCTTTTGCCATAGAAGTTCTGAGTTTGGATAATTGCGATATCGTGACGAGCTTCTTCACCGATGAAGCTTACGTACCTTGTCGTTGTTTCTTCTTTATTGTCGTATAGAAATGTCCAATCTCCATGTTGTGCCATGTGTCTTCCTCCTGTCAAATATGCTTGGCTGATACATTGGCATCCATTTCTGTATGCCTGGACCATAAAAGTTTTATATGGGCCATTATATGATAACTGGGTCATTGCAGCAACGCTTCAATAGGCAAAGCAATCTTAGTGCTTATAATATGTATCCTTGGCAACTCATGGTATACTGTCAGAAGAGGCTGCATTGAACAGGGAGTGAACGAAATGGAAATGGAGAATATCATGCAGGGTGTGACGATTTTTACCCTGTTGGTTTTGACATTTGTGATTACAATTATCGTATCCAAAAGAAAAAATAAAAAGAATAGGAAATAGGAGTGGAATATACGATGTACCAGGTCAATGTAGAGAAAATCGAACAACATTTATCTTATTTTGAACAGGTTCTTGCTGCTATTACCCCTGTTATACATACAGAAAAAGGAATGCAGATGGACAGGTTGACGGAGCTTGCGCTGGAAAGAGCGCTGCATATCGCACTTGAAACGGTGGCTGATGTCGGAAACTACTTAATCGATGGTTTCATTATGCGCGATCCGGGCAGTTATGAAGATATCGTAGATATTCTTGAGGATGAAACGGTAATTGAAGCGGAGATGGCAGAAACGCTAAGAACTGTGGTCAATATGCGTAAGAAGCTGATTACGCACTATACGAGTGTGAATAGTGGGGAAGTATATACGATATTGCAAACTCATTTCTCGCACTTGCAGCAATTTCCAATAAATGTTCGTGACTATTTGAAACGAGAACTGTACTAATTTAATAACATTGTGATGATAGTTTTTATATTATATTGTATAGAAATTTACTTATTTCATGAAATCGGGTAGAATATAGAGGAGGAAGGTGAGGGAAGATGAACAAGGACAAATCCTCTTCTACGCGCAATCAAATTATGCATATGTTGAAGATGAAAGGCTCGATGACAGTGGGAGACATGGCGCAAGAGCTGGGCATTACGGAAATGGCTGTGCGCCGTCATCTTAATACGCTGGAACGAGACAATCTGATTCAAGCGCGTTTGCTGCGTCAGGCAATGGGACGTCCAACTAATATATACTCCCTGTCTGAAGAAGCCGACAACATGTTTCCTAAGAATTACCAGGATCTTACGTTGGAATTTCTTAGCGACATCGAAGAAATGCAAGGGGCACAGATGGTTGAAGCGTTGTTTAAGCTTCGCCAGGAGCGGCAGGAGAATTTGTATCGTGATATCGTGCCTTCCGACAGTGGTTTTGAGACAAAGCTGGAAGCACTTGTAAAGATGCAGAATGATAAAGGGTATATGGCCGAGTTGAAGAAAGATGAGGAAACCGGTAAGTATATTTTCATTGAGTCCAATTGTCCGATTTCAACTGTGGCCAAGGAGTACACATACGCTTGTAATTGTGAAAAAACGCTATTTGAGAATGTACTCGGTGCCAAGGTTGAGCAAGAGCAATGCATGGCGACCGGTGGCGATAATTGCGTATATGTCATTGATGAAAAAGATGAAGAAAGCATCGAAAAAAAACAGTGATGTGTTTTGAGGGTGGAAGAAAGAGGGGGCACGCTCCACGCAGAAAAACAAAGGGGACGCACACCGTACGCGTCACTCTTTTCTATCCATTCTATGGATACCAAGGGTGTTGATTGTCCAAAGAAAGATACCAAGGGTGTTGATTGTCCAAAGAGGAAAAGGCCGCCACAACGGGACACAAACAAGGCCTTTTGTCTTCCTCTTCGCGTCTACCCAGATGTTTTGC
>NZ_KE952862.1:0-8409 GCF_000466385.1 Aneurinibacillus aneurinilyticus ATCC 12856 | reverse complement strand
TGTGGTGGCGATCTACTCTGGATTATACTAGATAGTCAACACCCTTGGGGGATAATATCAAGATGGTAAGATTCCGCCGGCTTTTTTATTGATTTTATTGTTATTGTTGTGCTGTAGATGAGGCAACGAGGGCAATAACCTTATCAATACTTGTGATGCTGCTACGCTTTAAGATAAGCTCTTGTCCGATAGTCAGGGCCAGTGTTTCACCCTTGGCGCGTAGCGCCGGATCTGAGATACTTTCCAGGTCAGAGACATGAGCAAGCCCGATAACACGCCGCATCATTTTGCAGCCCGCATATCCTACAGTATCCTGAAGTACATCTTGCAAATAAGCATCCACATATCCCGGTATTTTTGCGTATGCTTCTTGTGCCTTCTCTTCCCATAGATTACGGAATTCTGCTTCAAAAACATTCCATACTTGTACCACGGTGTCAAGCAAGTATGCCTGATAGGATTCCCGTTCTTGCGGTTCAAGTGTATGGCCTTCGTGTGCCGAATAGTTAAGGAGCAGATTGGCGATGAGCGCCCCAATGTCAAAGCCCATCGGTCCATAATAGGCGAATTCCGGATCGATGATTTTCGTATCTTCTTCCGTTACCATAATGCTTCCAGTATGCAAATCTCCGTGCAAAAGTGCTTGTCCCCGTGTCATAAAGCCTTCCTTCAGTCGTGCGATCTCAAGCTTTAGTTCGTTATCATTCCAGATTTGCTGTACCATATTGGACAGCAGCGGGTTGTAGGCGTTCGACGGATCGTCATGGAACGGATACGTAAAGACAAAGTTCTCTGTAATATTGCACAATTCAGGATTTGTAAAAGAAGCGGCTTTCCGCTTTTTTTCTACAGGTGACAGCGCCAAATCAGATGTTAGAAATAGTGTGCGTGCCAGAAATGTGCCGATTTGCTTGGCAAAATTAGGGTAGCGCTTTCTTTCCACCAATCCTTTGCGCATAATTTGATATTTGGATAAATCCTCCATCACGATTAATGCCAGCTCATTATCATGATGATATACTTCCGGAACAGAGCCGGGATACAGTTCATTTTCCAGAAGCAGCGCTTCGCTTTCGATACGAGCGCGATCAAGTGTAAGAGGCCAGGAGTCACCGATAACACGGACATATGGCAATGCTTGTTTGAAAATAATACTTTTACCCGATGGTCCCTCATCCTGTATGCGAAAGACGAAATTCAGGTTTCCGTCGCCGATTTCACGGCTAACCAACTGTGCATCTTGTGGAAAAAGATTCGGGATACTGCGGGCATATTCAACAGCTTCTTGTTCACTAAGTGTACGATAAGACATTGTAATACTCCCTTTCTCTTTGGTTTCGTTGTACATCTATTTTAAGTTACGTACATGACATATTTTCAATTTCTACAATATTCCCATCTTTACGGATATGAATATGAATAATTATAGCCTCAACTATCATTTGTGCAACTGTTTTTTCTCCTGCATGAAGCCCGGGAGTGATTCTGGTTATAAAGATACAGCATAAACATAGTGAATGGTTCATATGACTCGATTGTTATTTGTAGATTCACATTTCTTGCCCCTTTTTTGTAAATCTAACGATCTATATACAAATATAGGTAAATGATGTAAAAAATAATTGTATCTATCAATGTGGTTTTTAAACCGGATACCAAGCGAGAAAATATGTAAATGGGGGAAAGTGAATGAACAAAATTTCTATGAGAAAAACAGTATCTTCTTTGTTCGTGCTTCTTGTTTGCCTGGCTGTTCTGGTAAGCCCGCTATTGTCGACAGCAGTACAAGCAGCTTCATCAGCCAAAAGCCAGGCAATCGCAAAGGTGAAAGCAGATTATCAGTCTTATGCAACTAAGGTGAAAGGAGATTATCAACGATATAAGCAGCAGGCAGAGGGAGATTACCGCCGCCTTCAGGCGCTGGCTCAGAATGATTACAGACAGCTTATGCAGAAGGCAACGGAAGATTATAGGGCTGTACAAAAACAATACGGTTCCAAAGAGGCGGATGCATACTACGGAGAAATACATAGAAACGGTCTTGCTCTTGATCAGTACTATGGCGAAGTATACAGAAACGGCCTTGCTCTTGATCAATACTACGGAGAAATATACAGGAGCGGTCTTGCTCTTGATCGTTACTACGGAGAGGTGTACAGAAACGGCCTTACTCTTGATCAGTACTATGGTGAAGTATATAGAAATGGTTTAACCCTTGATTATTTTCAACGTCACGGAGGAAATATAGCGACATTGCATAAGAATTTTGCGAAAATCAGAGAGAATACGCAGAAAAAAATGAAACAGACCGAGACTCAAACCGCACAGGCGATAAATCAAAAGCGAACACAGACTATCCAAACTCTTTGTGTCTCTAAAAAGAATGCCATGAAAACATTATCTGATACGCGAAAAGAGATAACAGGCACAGGTATTGATTTTGGAACATTCGGAATTGACAGCTTGTGTGTGGCTAAATAAGAGAGAGGTGATTTTTGAAAGTAAAACAAGCTTCCTTTGCCATGGATAAGGAAGCTTGTCTACATCATGGTTTTTTCCTCTCATTCGATAATAGAAACGGCAAACAGCCGGTCGCCAAAAAACAGGAGCCTACAATCAATAGGATAATCCAATCACTTAAATTCATAGGAAACATCTCCTTATTTTACATTTTTATACTTGTTTAAAAGGAGATAAGTTGCATATTTCTACAATTTTTTTCTGTAATTTTAGAAGTTTTACTTCACTGTTCTTGTTTTCATTAAAGATAGTGAAAAAAGTAATTGACAACAACTTGTATTGTAAGTATGATTAGTCTCATTAAAATAAAAAATTAAAAAACTCTTATCAAGAGAAGGCGGAGGGATTAGGCCCGATGAAGCCCGGCAACCTGCTTGCGCATGCGCAGCAAGGTGCTACTTCCTACAGACATAGTTCTGAAAGATAAGGTGATGAAGCAAACGCACAACCTCTTTCAGATACGGAAGAGGTTTTTTGTATTCATATCGTTTTTTAATTACACATATTCTCATTAAGAGAAGGCGGAGGGACTGGCCCGATGAAGCCCGGCAACCTGCTTGCGCATGTGCAAGCAAGGTGCTACTTCCTGCAGGAGATATCCTGAGAGATGAGAGGCAACGTGATTCGGTAAGTCGAAGCGTCTCTCTTTTCAGTCGTAAAGAGAGGCGCTTTTCAATTATTCAACAAGTGTAAAGGGGAGTTTTCATAATGAAAAAGAGAATGCACATTATTTTATCGGCGTTTCTTATCCTGTTGCTTGCAGTTGTATCAAGCGCATGCGGTACACAAGGCACAAGCGCCGGTGCAGGAGAGCAAAAGGACGAGAAAAAAGAACCTTACTCCGTAGGTCCGCTTACAGGTAAGCGTGTTGCGCTCGTTATGCAGCTAAACCTCGGAACATTTTCAGCCCAGTATATAAGCGGTGTGAAAGAAGAAGTGGGGCGTTTTGGCGGACAGGTAACTGTGTTCGCGGCAGATGGTGATTTAGGTCGTATGACAGCTAACCTGGATGCGGCTATCAATCAGAAATTCGATGCGATTCTCATTGATCATGGTACGCCAGAAGCCCTACAGAATGGCATTAAAAAGGCAGTGTCACAAAATATCCCTGTTATTGTCTTTGATGCAGATGTGAAGGTTCCAGGTGTTACTGTTCTTCAGCAGGGGGACAAGGAGATGGCTACATCGGTTCTTGAAAAGCTGGCGAAAGATAATGATGGCAAGGCGAACATCGTAAAAATCTGGGTTGCAGGGTTTGCTCCAATGGAACGTCGTCAGGTAGCATACAAGGAGTTTTTGAGAAACAATTCAGGCATTAAAGAAGTGGCTGCTTTCGGCTCCGCAACAGCCAACACCGCGCTCGATACGCAGGCGCAGATGGAAGCGGTATTGAAAAAATACCCAAATAAAGGAGACATTACGGCTGTATTCGCTGCCTGGGATGAATTCGCAAAAGGAGCAACTCGTGCGATTGAACAGGCTGGACGCACGGAAATCAAAGTATACGGTATTGATATGAGTGATGAAGACTTGCAAATGATTCAAAATCCGAAGGGACCGTGGGTAGCATCTGCGGCAGTGGATCCGAAAGATATTGGACGTGTACAGGTACGTTATGCTTATCAGAAGCTGCATGGCGATAAGACACCGGATAGCGTTGAACTAAAATCGGTACTGGTAACACGTGAAGCACTTCCGGCTGATAAAGTAACCACCGATACGCTGAATAAGCATATTAAAGATTGGGGCAGCAGCCAGCAAGGCATTGCCGATTGGATGAAAAAATAATCCGTTGTCCCACCGGCCAGATAAAGCCGGTGGGATTTTTCTGGATAGGCAGAGGAAATGGGGGAGAATCGTATGAAACAACCGACGGCAGTGAAGTTGCACATGCATCATATCAACAAGTTGTTTGGGGGAGTTCATGCACTCAAAGATGTCGATTTCACTGTACACGGTGGTGAGATTCATGCGTTGCTCGGAGCAAATGGTGCAGGAAAAAGCACCTTAATGAAAATATTGTCCGGGGCATATCAGGCAGACGGTGGGGCTATCCGGCTAAACGAACAGACGATTACCGTAGCAAGTCCGGCTGATGCCAAAGCAGCAGGGATTCATTGTGTATATCAGGAAGTAGACACTGCACTTGTTCCGTCATTAACCGTATGTGAAAATATTTTGCTAGACCGCAAGCCGAAGGGAAAGGGTTTACGCTGGCTGCGATGGAATGCGATGTACCAGGAGGCGGAGGCCATACTGCGCGAGATTGGCTATGAGATACCGGTGCGTGAGAAGGCAGAAAATCTCACACTATCGGAAAAGCAAATCGTGCTTATCGCAAGAGCGGTTTCCCAGCAAGCCAAATGTGTTATCTTCGATGAGCCGACCGCGCCATTAAGTCTGGAGGAAGCGGAGCGTTTATTCCGGGTGATGAATCGTTTGAAAGCGGATGGCGTAGCCTGCATCTTCATCTCGCACCGTTTGCCGGAAATCATGACGGTGTGCGATCGGGTCACAGTGATGCGCGATGGATGCCATGTATGGACCAAAAGCACGGCAGAGCTCCAGATTACACATATTGTCGAAGCGATGCTTGGCAAAACCTTTCAGGAAGAAAACCCGAAAGTAGCAGCGAATATCGGGGAAACACTGTTGGAGGTGCGCGGTGTCCGCCAGGGTACAAAAGTTCGTGGAGTGGACTTTCAGGTGCGCAGTGGAGAAGTGGTTGGCATTGTCGGATTGGTAGGAGCGGGCAAAACAGAACTGTCACGCCTGTTATTCGGTGCCGATACGATGGAGGAAGGAGAGATTGTGCTTGGTGGGCGGACGGTGCGGCTGCGCGAACCGCGGGATGCAGTTCGTGCCGGAATTGTGCTCGTACCGGAAGAGAGGCGCAAGGAAGGAATTCTCATAGACGAAAGCATTCGTACCAATCTTACGCTTCCTATTCTTAAGCATTTTACCGCAGGCGGATTTATTCGTCGTAACGAAGAGAAGGAACACGCCCGGAGCATGATTGGCGATTTGGGGGTGAAGACTCCGCATGAGGAAGCGGCGGTCGGATACTTAAGCGGAGGAAACCAGCAAAAAGTTGTCATCGGCAAGTGGCTGGCAACAGAAGCGGACGTATTTTTATTTGATGAACCGACAAAGGGAGTTGATATCGGCGCGAAGCGGGACATTTTTACGCTTATCGGAAAGCTCGCGCAGGCCGGAAAGGGGATTGTATATCTTTCCTGCGAAATTGCTGAAATTATAGGCATCTCCGACAGGGTTCTTGTTATGTGTGACGGGCGAATCGTCAAGGAGCTTACTGGCAGCGAAGTTACATCAGAGAACATCTTATTGTATGCGAGCGGGGGAGAAAGCCATGAAGAAAAATAAAGTGCTCGATTTTTCATATAAGTATGGAGCTATTTTCGTTATTATTGCTGTCATTATATTTTTTAGTATCGTAAATCCGAATTTTTTGACGTACGACAACATCACGGATATTCTGCGTTATATTTCTATCGTAACGTTGGTAGCGATTGGTGTAACGTTCTCGCTTATCGTAGATGGATTTGATCTGTCTGTCGGCTCCACTGTATCGTTGACGACGGTTGTGACCGCATCATTGATGGTATGGTATCAGCTGCCGCTTCCTCTGGTCATTCTCATACCCATATTGCTCGGAGCGATTGTCGGTTTAGTTAATGCATGGCTTATTGTCAAAATCCGTATTCCGGATTTGCTGGCAACGCTTAGTATGCTCTATATTGTCGCTGGATTGCATAAGACATATACACAGGGATTTTCGATATACAATAACATGCCAATGCCGGATGGAAGCACGGCTCAAGGCATACTGGGAGAAGGATTCCTGTGGATTGGTCAGGGCAAGCTGCTGGGGGTTCCTGTACCGGTTATTATTATGCTGGTTGCTGTTGTGGCGGTTCACGTTTTCCTTGCGTATACACGTGGCGGACGCCTTCTGTATATTACCGGGGGAAATCAGGAAGCAGCGAGATTGAGCGGGATTTCTATTTATAAAGTGCGTACGGTAGCATATGTCTTATCCGGTGTGTTCGCAGCGCTAGCCGGGATTATTTTCACAGCGCGTGTCGGTTCTGGACAGGTGGATGCAGGTTCGCCATTACTAATGGAAGCGGTCGCGGCCGCATTCGTTGGCTTTTCTGTGTTTGGAGCAGGGAAACCGAATGTTATCGGTACGTTCCTCGGAGCATTTCTTATCGGTATTCTTGTGAATGGATTGACGATGCTAAACCTTCCTTATTACGCATTTGACATCATTAAAGGTGCGGTATTAGTGTTTGCACTGTCCATGACTTATTTGCACATGCATCGTCGGAAGTCATAATGCACGGCTTCTTAGCCCATCTTATGATATGATCAGAACGAATAAAGATTAATGATGGGGAGCGAGGAGGCATACGATGACAGAGCGCACATACAAAGGTTATTTGCTTGATCTGGATGGAACCATTTATCGGGGAGGCGAAGTCATCCCGGAAGCGGTCTCGTTTGTTGAAGCATTAAAAAAGAAAGGCATACCTTATCAGTATGTGACGAACAATTCGTCACTCACACCGGAGCAACTGGCGGAAAAGCTGCAAAAAATGGGGCTAAACGCAGTTCCGGAAGATTTCTTCACTTCCAGTATGGCGGTGGCCGAAACGATTGAAGAAATAGAGCGGAAAGAAAAAACGATGGATAAGGTAAAGGTACTGGCAATCGGGGAGAAAGGGTTAAAAATGGCACTTTCTGAAGCGGGATATGAGCTGGTGGAAAAAGCCCCGGCTTCATATGTCGTAGTTGGTATTGATCGTCAGTTCACCTATGAGAAAATGAAACAAGCGACGCTTGCCATCTACGGGGGTGCAAGATTTCTTTCTACAAACTGCGACCGGGCTATTCCTACAGAGGAAGGGCTAGTACCTGGCAACGGTTCGCTTACTGCTTCTATCGCATATGCAACACGGACGGAGCCATTATATGTAGGAAAGCCGGAACAGGCAATTATTATACTGGCCCTTGAGAAACTTGGACTTCGTACGGACGAAGTGCTGCTCATCGGGGATAATCTGGAGACTGATATTGCCGCTGGCGGGCGAAGTGGCGTCGATACGCTGTTAGTCTACAGCGGATTTAGCAGGGAAGCTGACCTGGAAGGGGCGGAAGTACAGCCGACATATACGGTTTCCAGCCTGGCGGATTGGAGTATATAGCATAAAAAGACTGTCAGGAAGACGCTTCTTCCTAACAGTCTTTTTATGTATAATGAAGTGAGTTTTTATCTCGTACCGAAACGGCTATGCGCCAGACGGCTGGAGGCTGCCGCCGCAATGGCGCCCACGATATCGTCGAGAAAGGTGTGTACAACGCCTTCGTTTCCTTCCTTTTGATTCAAAACCTTTAAAATGCCGGGTTTGACTTTATCTACATAGCCGTAGTTTGTAAATCCGATACTACCATATACATTTACGATAGATAGAGCTAGAACTTCATCGATGCCGTATAGTCCTTCATCCTGAGCCAGCATCTCCTGCAAGGGCTCGATTAGCATGCCTTTCTCGGCCAGAATATCGAGCTGAATGCCAGTGATGATTGCATTTTGAATTTCGCGTTTTTGCAATACTTTTTTGATATTGTACTCGCATGTCTCTTTATCCAAATCGGGAAAATAAGGCTTCTGCAAGTACATGACAAGCTCTACAAGATGATCCATAGTGACGCCGCGTTCTTTCAATAAATGATAGGCGGTTTCCCGAACCTTCTCGTCTCGAACAGCATAATTCATATTGCTCATAAGCTTCGCATCCTTTTACGGAGATTTGCGGAAAGAAAATATATTGTCATCACGCCTGTTGATTATCCATAAGGTGGAAG
>NZ_KE952861.1 GCF_000466385.1 Aneurinibacillus aneurinilyticus ATCC 12856 | reverse complement strand
ACGATTCACTCTGGATCATACTGGATAATCAACAGACGTGGTATAAAATAACTTCTTCAATAAGTGGAATTTTTTTTCTTCATCCAGGATAGCCTATATGTGAATCGTAGGGATGGTTTGTGAAACAGGTTTTTGTGGAAATCCACAAATAAGGATAGATAATTTTAAGCTTTCAGACAAGGAAAAGTTCATGAAAAAGTCATAAAATAGAATACACGCAGAGGCGCATGCTTTAGGACATGGATTAACAGTAGGTTCTTCACCGATTACAAGGAGGTTATAACGATGATTGTTGGCGTACCGAAAGAAATAAAAAACAACGAAAACCGCGTGGCAATTACACCTGCAGGCGTAGCCACTCTTGTACATGCCGGTCATGAGGTGCTTGTGGAAACAGAAGCTGGAATAGGAAGCGGCTTCACGAATGATGAATACGTAAAAGAAGGCGCAAAAATTGTGCAAACCGCCAAAGAAGCATGGTCGGCCGACATGGTCATGAAAGTAAAAGAACCGCTGGCGGAAGAATTCCAGTACTTCCGTGAAGGTCTTGTACTCTTTACGTATCTGCACCTTGCTCCGGAACCAGCCTTGACGAAAGCGCTGGTAGAAAAGAAGGTTGTAGCGATTGCCTATGAAACGATCCAGCATGACAACGGTGCACTGCCATTGTTGACGCCAATGAGCGAAGTAGCAGGACGGATGTCTGTACAAATCGGTGCGCAATTCCTTGAGAAATCAAAAGGTGGTAAAGGTGTATTGCTTGCTGGTGTCCCAGGGGTGGAAGCAGGTCGTGTAACCATTGTTGGCGGTGGCATCGTAGGTTCGAATGCGGCAAAAATCGCCCTCGGTATGGGCGCGAAAGTGACGTTACTTGATATCAATTCAGATCGTCTGCGTCAGCTGGATGAGCAATTCCAGGGCCGTATTCAGACACTAATGTCTAATCCGTATAACATTGCAAAGGCTGTTAAGGAAGCCGACCTACTTGTAGGGGCTGTTCTTATTCCGGGCGCCCGTGCACCTCGTCTTGTAACGGAAGCTATGGTAAAAGAAATGGAGCCGGGTTCCGTCATCGTGGACGTAGCTATTGATCAAGGCGGATCGATTGAGACGATTGACCGCATAACAACGCACAGTGAACCAACGTACGTAAAACATGGCGTACTTCATTACGCGGTAGCTAATATGCCTGGCGCTGTAGCCCGTACATCTACCATGGCATTGACTAATGTAACGGTACCATATGCACTGCAAATCGCTAATAAAGGATATGTAAAAGCCTCTCTTGAAAGCCGTCCGCTGGCGCGCGGCATTAATGTTATAGAAGGTAAAGTAACGTATAAAGCAGTAGCAGAGGCACTGGGATATACGTATGTAGACGTTAACGATATTTTGAATAACGGTACAGTGGCCGTATAATATGAATATATAAGCAAAGGCATCCATATCGGGTGCTTTTGTTGTTTGTTATCAAGGGTGTTGATTATCCAGTACATTCCAGAGTGGATAGCCACCCCACTGTGTCCCAAACTTCACCATTGCGTGAAATTTTGCTTTATGCTCCGAATGTTAGGAATCAAACGTCC
The DNA here is from genome assembly GCF_000466385.1 of Aneurinibacillus aneurinilyticus ATCC 12856. Taxonomy (GTDB): domain Bacteria; phylum Bacillota; class Bacilli; order Aneurinibacillales; family Aneurinibacillaceae; genus Aneurinibacillus; species Aneurinibacillus aneurinilyticus. The sequence continues at coordinate 1,274 of NZ_KE952861.1, read as the reverse complement.
CGCAGGCTGTTCCTTCCTTGTGTTTAACATCAAGACCGAAGATATCAATATGACTGGCTATGCATTGGTTTCCTTGTTCCCAGTATTCAGCAGTACAAGTTACATTTGTCATATGTATGCCTCCTTTCCTTGGCTTTACCACTCAATTTCTTAAAGGAGACGCTTGATATGCGAATCATTTTTTTATAAAATATTAATTGTCTTTAATACGCTCCTATAGTTAAACGGTATAACAGACCACTCGTAATGGTCAGTTCGTGGTTCGATTCCGCGTGGGAGCATGAAGCTGAAACCCTTGATACTACAGGGTTTTATAAAGGTGAGAGTCGTCTAAGCAGGCGGCTCTTTTTTCTATTTGTGTGCCTGCATCTTTTTCGCGAAGCATATCATTCAAATATTTCTGTGCGACTTTTTTTCCACCGTGGATTGTTTTATTGTGATATTTTCTTTTCCCATTCTCATCGCGATCGATAAATACACGTACTAACCATGTATCTTTTCCTCTAGGAATAATTTGTCCTGACATGATTTTTCCTCCTGTGGATTATGTGAATATACTGTAAATAAAATGTGCATAACTAAGAGTGTAAGAATGTTTGTTCCTTTTTAACGGTAAAAAATTTTATTTTATTTAATTCATCAAGGTAGTTAGCTTGGATTCGATTTTGAATGTAATTGAGCCGATCACAAGCATATTCGTAAGACACATCAAATATGGTAGCTAAGTGAACAGGATGCCACTCATGAGCCTCTAGTTCTTTAAGCATGAAAAATGGCATCATGGCAAGGTTAGTAAATCGTTTGGCGTCCTCTTCCTGTTGGAAACGTATGTTTGTATTTTTGTGTAAAAAGAAGAGCCCAAGGGGCTTGTATTTATTTGAGCCCAATTTGGGCTTTATTTTGTAGTTTGTTACCTTGGAAAAGGAAATTAGCATTTGCTCCTAAATCTTTATAGGCATATATAACCGTATGAAGTGGTTCTCCTTTATTCCCACTTTCAGAAACCAATTCACCAGGACCACCAATTATTTTTTCAACCTCTTTTGATTCCGATTGAACCGGCTCTCCCCATGTCTTAAATGTAGTAGCATCTTTTGGAATGTTATTAACATCGTACTTCGAAAACACCGAAACTCTCTTGGAGATATTTATCAATTCATATACAGCCGTTTTTACATATTCATTTTCTGCCTGGATTGAATCAGAGGAAGACGTTAGCATTTCTGGATGAGATGTTTCTAATCAAGGGTGTTGATTATCCAGTATGATCCAGA
>NZ_KE952860.1 GCF_000466385.1 Aneurinibacillus aneurinilyticus ATCC 12856 | reverse complement strand
GACATTGATGAAATTAAGAAGTTGGCACAAGAAGTAGGATATAGAATTCAAGATTCTTTTTGAAGTAGCGAGCCTCCTGCTACAATCGAGTAAATAGGGGAGCTTCGGAAATTCGAAAATATTGAGTTACCTACGGACCATGTTGAATTGATTAGCCAAGAAATGGAGATTGAAATTAAAGTGAAAAATGAAATGTATATTCGCTTTTGGGATATGTCTAAAATACTTGTTGACTACTTAAAAACTAAAAAATTCCTTCCTACCAGCTATTTCACATACATAAATTATTTTCTATAAGGAACTCTAAGAATAGTATTAACCAAATTTATCTAATTTATAGGAGGCATAATATGGCTCAAAGACAAAACAGAAACAACCCGGTTGTACCACAGGCACGTACTGCATTGGATCAAATGAAATACGAGATCGCTTCAGAGTTCGGTGTACAACTGGGTCCGGATACAACCTCTCGTCAAAATGGTTCTGTAGGCGGCGAAATTACCAAACGTTTGGTGCAAATGGCTGAACAGCAGTTGGGTGGTCGCATTCAATAATTGTTTTGTATTAAAAATGAGTCAGCGTAAAAATTCCTCCGAAGCATTTTCTGGAGGAATTTTTATTTTATGCCTATAGTGCTCTTGAGCCAGTGATAGGATGAGCATGTGCAATTTAACTAAAAAAGTATCAATAAAGGTTGTAGTTCTTGCATCTCTTGTAGTGTCATTCTCCAGTCCTTCCTCAATCATCTTCAGGGCAATCCTTTCCGAAGCAATTTTTCCCCATTGCATCTGTTAAACGATGTTGATGTTTTGAATCATACAAATGAAAGATGAAGTAGAAATTTTTTAACTGGTAGGGGGACCACCGCATATAAAGCGGACTGCGTCCCTTTTTGCAAGCGCCCCTTTTTCTCAAAAAACGGGTTGACTAACGATGAAATCGAAGATAAGATAAAACAGTAATTTAGTAAATAAGTTATTTAGTAAATTAGTAAATAGGAAGAGAGGGAAAAATGAAAATACCAACTACGTTGAAACATAAGCCTGTTGTCGTGTCAGAAAACTATGAGCAAGTTGATGGCCGCTTCGCCCAAAACACGGATGTAAAAGGCCTTTCGTTAGGATTGGCCTGCAAGAGGGTGCCATGGCCGTAGCAATATGTACGGATAATGAAAGAGCTAATGAAGATATTAAGCTGTTCAGCCAAGCTCTGAGCGACGACGACGGGATGATCAGCGAACGTCTGTGCACATTATCGAAAATATTAAAAGATATGGGGTATTGAAATGTTTTCCAACCGTTATGTTCGAACAATTATTCTTTCCCGGGTGCTGCTGCAATTGGGCATTTGGATCCGGAATTATGCCGTCCTTCTTTATGTGACCGATTTGACGCATAATAATCCGGTGTATGTATCCCTGATTTCGGTTGCGGAATTCGCTCCGATCTTTCTATTCGGCCTAATTGGCGGGACCTTTGCCGACCGCTGGCGGCCGAAACACACGATGGTATGGAGCGATTTGCTGTCCGGCTTGTCCGTTGGGGCAGTACTGCTTGCCGTTATGAATGGCGGGTGGATTGCGCTTCTCATCGGATCATTTATTTCTGCCAGCCTGTCCCAATTTTCTCAGCCTTCGGCCATGAAACTGTACAAGCGGCATGTGCCGGCTGAACAGCTTCAGAGTGTGATGGCGATGTCCCAAACAGTTATCGCCGTTTTTACGGTTTTGGGTCCGGTCATCGGCACATTTATTTTCATGCAGTTCGGTATTACAGCATCTTTAATCCTGACAGCTGTCCTGTTCCTGGGATCTTCACTTGTATTATCGTCGCTTCCCCGTGACGCGGAGGATCCGAAGTCTGGTGACACAGGCGGATTCATGCAAGAGTTGATGGCCGGGCTCCGCTATATCGGGTCCAATCCATCCTTACGAACACTCTGCTTGACTTTTTCGCTGGTCGGATTGGCGTCAGGCCTGACTCAACCGCTTCAGATCTTTATTGTCATAGAGCAATTAGGACTAGAAAAACAATCCCTGCAGTGGTTTGTTATGACCAATGGGGCAGCCATGCTGGTAGGCGGAGTTGCCGTCATGGGGATAGCCAAAAAGGTAAAGCCGCAGCTGCTACTCACGTTAGGTTTGTTTGTCGCTTCCATTTGTACGATTGGAATAGGCGCGTCTACGATGATTTGGCTGACAACTGTTCTTTTGGCGATCAGTGGTTTGTTTTACCCTTGTATTCACGGCGGAATTCAGACTCTTATTGTGCGGAATACGAAAGGGGCATTTATTGGCCGGGTATCCGGGGCGATCACGCCCGTCTTTATGGGGATGATGGTGATGGGCTTGTTTATATCCGGTTATCTGAAGGATATGTCTTCCCTGCTTACGGTATATGTGGTAAGCGGTGGTTTGATTATTGTCGGTGCGATTTTGTTGCTCCCTCTTATTGTTGAGAAAAGAAGAAAAGCGGAGAGAGGTCCAGCATCATGACGGATAGGAGGAGAAATGGATGACTCAATATTATTTGTCACCTGCAAGACAACTGACGGATGTAGAAAAAAAGCTTGTTTGGAAAAAGCCATTATCTCATAAAATCAGCGAAGAAGAACGGCGCATTAGTAAAGAAATCAAGCGCAACTGGAATCGTGGGGAAATGAAAATCGCCAATATTCTGTTAGAAGGTGACGCCGGTTCCGGTAAAACACAACTAGCAAAAGCATTATCAGCCAATTTCGGGCTGCCGTATACGAAGGTGACCTGTTTTGCAGATATGGATAAATCGGATATTATTGGTGCGATTTTGCCGGTGATTCCTTCCGAACAATTAGAGAAAATGGAGCCTGCGGAGCAAACCGTTTTGGAAGCATTGTATGAGAGTGATGGCTTTCAAAGCATAACTGGAATTTTGATGGACGTACTGGGGATTACACAGGAGCAGGCTGCCTTAAAGATGAAGCAGCTGCTGAAGCTTGCTGGGGAGCATACCGACGGCGAAGCGGTGGAGTACCGCTTTTACCCCTCGGAGATCGTCAGAGCTTATCAAAAAGGTTATCTTCTGGAAATACAAGAACCAAACGTTATTCGTGATGCTGCGGTATTGATGGCGTTAAACTCAGCCTTGGAGCTGGATGGCAGCATCAATCTTCCCACAGAAATCATACGCAGACATCCGGACTTCATCGCGGTCATCACAGCAAATCGCAGTTATGCAGGGTCCCGACCGCTTAACGAGGCACTGCGTGACAGGGTTCAGCACACGGAAAAGATGGATTTGCCAACCAAAGAAGTTATGATAGAACGTGCAATAGCCAAAACCGGTTATAAAGATGAAAAAGTATTGAGCGTTTTAGCAGATATTATTATCGTTTTGGATAAAACAGCCCGGGCCAATGCGATTAAGGGTGTGGCTGGAATGCGTTCATTCTTCTACTGGGCAGATGCGGTTGCTGGTGAAGCCTCCGCCAAAGAATCCCTTTACCATAAGGTCATCTACAAGATAACAACGGATTCCGAGGAAATCAAACTATTGGAAGAAGCACTCGAAAAGCATGGTTTGTTTACCAGCTTAGAGGAAACCCTGTTTGAAGTAAAAAAAAACGAAATTGTGACGATGCAACAGAGATCAGGACATGGGGAGATATAGACGACACTGATTTTGACAATGATAACAATGTAGAGGAAAAAGGTATTGCACTAAAAAAGTCTGCTGATAGTGACGAAAGTTCTTCCCATGTTCCTAGTGGTTCTACCAATATGGAAAGTTCGAGTTTTGAGGAAAATGGCTCTCCCCAATACCACCAGAAAAATCCTGGGCCAATGTCAGAGGATACGAAACAAAAGGACCGCGATTTCCGTAAAAAGCTGAATCGAGCCGCAAGGGAGGTTGTGTCCGATTCTATTCATAAAAATGTTAAGCTCATTGTTCACCGTCCGGATTGTGATCAGGAAAATCAACAGGAATATGTGACTCTAAGTAAGGGACTCATGCCTATCGTACGGGAAATCGCCAGAAAGACACTTCCGCTCTTGGAACATGAGATCTCTTCCGAATTCGCGAGGAATCATTACTATGGCAGCAAATTTCAAGCAGACAGCGTTGCTTACAGGGATTATAGGTATTTTGCCAAAAAACGTCCTCCAACTGAGTCCCCTTCCCTTGTGGTTGGTCTAAGGGTTGATGAATCCGCATCTATGTCAGCTTTTGGGAGACTAGAAGCAGCAAAACGAGCAGTAATTGCGGTATATGAATATTGTCAAATTTGTAATATTCCCATATTGATCTACGGCGATACTGCGGATGTTTCCAAGATGGAGCAAATGTCGATTTTTGCATATGCCGACTTTGATAAAATGGATACCAATGATCGATTCAGGCTCATGAGGATTCGGACCAGAAGCAATAATCGTGATGGAATGGCGCTTAGAATTATGGCGGGACGGTTAGTTGTTTCACCGCAACAGACAAAGCTGTTGATTAGTATAAGTGACGGACAACCAAAAGCAATGGACGACTATACCGGAAGTTATGCCGTTAAAGACATGCAACAAACAATAGAGGAATATGAACGGAAAGGAATTACATTTCTTGCAGCCGCAATAGGTCAAGACAAGGATGTAATTAGTGAAATCTATGGTAGTGAAAGGTTTTTGGATATTACAAATTTGTATGAGTTCCCTGCAAAGTTAGTTCGAATTATCGCTCGGTATTTGTAATTTTCATCTTATGATGGTGTATCGTTCATCAACCATTGCGGCACTATGCGGGATGCTGATGAATTAATTCATTTATGGGAGCAGTCTATCCATGCTGAACTATTCCGGAGTAGCCTCGGTCATTTGAATCTATTTAAGAATGAATTGACTAACGATGAAATCCAAGATAAGATGAAACAGTCATTTAGTAATTTAGTAAATTATTATATGAGAAGAGGGAAAGAAAATGAAAATACCAACTACATTAAAACATAAGCCTGTTGTCGTGTCAGAAAACTACGAACAGATTGACGGTCGACTCGCCCAAAACACGGATGCAAAAGGCCTTTCGTTAGGATTGGCCCAATGGAATGATAGAGGAAAGGTCGATATTTCTGCCAAGGTATGGAGATACACGGGAGAAAAATGGTCAAGGCAATCGGAGGAACTACCCCTCCATCGCGTTCTTGATTTGTCCATTCTGATTTGTCGGTCCTTGGCGCATTTTCGCGAAGCATACAGATATGAGCATTTATATGATCCGCAGCAGCCCGTCATCGACCGGATTGGCCTGCAAGGGGATGCAATGAACGTGGCGGTATGTACGGATAATGAGAGAATTAATGAAGATATTAAGCTGTTCAGCCAAGCTTTGAGCGACGACGACGAGATGATCAGCGAACGCCTGCGCACGTTATCAAAAATATTAAAGGATATGGGTTATTAAAATGTTTTCCAATATCGAACAATGGGGCGGTTGGCTATATGACCTTTTGCTTTTGGGATAGTTGTTGCTCCTGGTTTGATGGCGGTGGGATTTCGTCAACAAAGTGCGGCTTTTGTACGCTAAGCCCCGTGCGATCTAAAAATGGCCGGTTTCCTGTACGCTAAGGATACCGGCCTCTTATTACTTTTTACTATAGGCGTGTATATCCTCGCTATTTCTGATAAATCAACGGATACATCACTTTGAACGTTGCTTGCATTGATAATCTCAAACGATTTTGTTTCGGGAAATACGCTATACAGCTTCCCAAGTGTTGCTTTGCCAACCTCATCCACCTTGACTTGTTATTTCTACCATGGTGTTTCAGTTTTGTGTTCAATAACTTGTAATACTTTTGGTTCAAGAGCTTTTTTCATTTGTTCCTTTGAATGATTGTTTTTAGGAACTTCTCCATTTTGTTCAGTTTGAATTTGTTCTTCAGCCTGTGTATTTGCAATCACATCAATCACTTGTTGTTTAGAGACATTTTTAGATGCTGCAATTTCCACAACAGATTTACCTTTTGTTAATTCTTGTTTTAATTCTGTCGGGCTAATTTTTAGTAAAGAAAACAGTTTTTCATCGTTTAAAAAGGAATCAGCAGTATAATCAGGCTTACCATTTATAGAGAAAAAACCTTCTACTGAAGGTGTAGGCCCACCTCCGATCAGAGAAACACTTATTGTATTGCCCTGAACAAATACCTGGTAGAACGGTGTTTTTGCTCCCTTTTCGGTGTAATTCAACATCAATGTTTTTTGATTCGGATTCTCCATTTGCTCCATACTAAACTCGTACTTATCAATGTTGCCATACATTTTATCAATGAGATAATCTACCTTCGCCTTGATTTCTTGATCGGTTAAAGAAATGACTGGCTTCTCCTTAGGTTCCCAATTCTCTTGATTCACGTGTTCAATCTTACCCGTAATACCGTTAGTATCAAGTCTAATCTTTTTGCCTGTTCCTCCTTTTTCCTGCAGGATGATGCTTGTTTGGATCGCTTTCATTTTAGTTGAATTAGTGGGGTCTCCTCCAAGGTGGCTTGCATCGATAATCTCAAACGATTTTGTTTCGGGAAATGCGCTATACAGCTTCTCAAGTGTTGCTTTGCCAACCTCATCCACCTTGACTTGTTCAGCGGACATTGATGTTCTAGTAAGTATTTCAATCAGGGAAGGGGCCGCAAATGCTGCGGTTGGAATCAAAATCGCAGCAGCAACTATTCCACCAATTAATCGTTTTTTCATGGTTATTTCGCTCCTTTTTCGTTGTAAATATTGAGAATAGGCTTGTTCTACTCGTTTGGAAATGGCCGGGGGGCATTCCATAGTTTCTGCCTCTTTATGCAGATGTTCACGGATTTTGTGTTCAATAGTCATTGCTCTTTTCCATCCTTTCCAGGGGGAGATTCCATAAGTTTTTTCGAAGCGCCTGAAGGGCAGCATGATATCTGGACTTGACTGTACCCAGCGGAATATCGAGCAAAGTCGCAATTTCCTCAAGAGTATAGTCGTGAAAAAAGCGGAAGATAATCACTGCCCGCTGTTTGTCGGTCAGTTTTCGGATTGCCTGCGATATCATTTGGTTTGTCTCATCCATCAACACAGTATGTTGATCCCAATAAGACTCTTCCCGAGAGAAGGCACGGATACGTTCAAAAATTCGGAATCTCCTCCAGCTCTTGACCCGAAATCTCTGGACTTGACGGATTACCAAGCCGTGTAGCCAGAAGCGGAAAGGACGGTTCGTATCGTAGTTAGCAAGTGAGAGCCACATTTGCATATAGATCTCATTCATGACATCTTCCCGATCCTGCTGATGATCCACTAGAAAGGAGACTGTCCGGTAGACATCCCGATAGGTGGCCTCATACATCGTTTGAAACGCCTGTTGATCACCACCTCTCATTTTTATGAGTAATTGGTACATATATTCATTTTGCATTCAGAGGGCCCTCCTGAGTAAGCAGCTTACACACTATATTGTCTCTCTATCGGAAAATGGTTCGGTTCTTTTCTTATTTTTTTGCAAACGGTTGAGTGCAAGGGGCGGTATTTATGAGGTTCTTAAGCATGCAGAAG
>NZ_KE952859.1 GCF_000466385.1 Aneurinibacillus aneurinilyticus ATCC 12856 | reverse complement strand
AAATCGTCAGGTTTTAAGTGGTGGGTAGTTCACTACACTAAAAAATGAAAGAACACAAAGCCATATTAAAATTTGTTTATAGCGTAAAGCAGATTGTGAATAAGCTGTATTCACTTATTTATCCCCCAATAATGAGGGCAGACGTAGTTTATAGGGTTAATGATACGCTTCCCTCTTTAAATTTTTCCCAGTAATATACATTGCACTTCATAAAAATCCCTCCTAAATAATATTTTTTATTCTACCAGATACATTCAAAATAAGGAAGTAGTGTATCTTTTTGTAAACCATACAACTTTATTTATAATCGCTACGACAACTTTAAAGTTTCTTCCGGTGGGAGTAAAGGAAATTACTTTTGAATATCAATATAAGGAAATGAATATTCAGTCAAATAGAGGTAGTTTCGCTCATTATCTTATAAAAATTCGTGCTGTCTGTTAAAAACATCCCTTCGGCTAATCATAACCAAGAGGGAAAACGGTGCAACTTTTTTATAAATATTCCTTTACGGGAATATTCCTTATGATGTATATTTGAGTCAACAGGAATATGACCATAGTGATGAAGGAGGTGAGATTATACCAGGAGACCATCACTTAATGAGGTGAGAAGCATGTCAGGGAAGGATTTGGACATGTACATGACGATGCTGAGAGCTTTGGCTGAACCGAATCGTATGAATATCGTCGAACTTTTGCGTGACGGTCCCCTGACCGTGGGGGAAATCGTTGACCGGCTGGAACTTCGCCAGCCTCAGGCCTCGAAGCATTTGAAGGTACTTAGCGACAATGGAATTTTGGAAGTGAAGGCCGAAGCCAACCGCCGGATCTACAAACTCCGGCCCGGGCCCTTCCAAGCACTGGATACTTGGGTGAAGTCCTTCCAGCGTATTATGGAAGATAGATTCGACAATCTGGAAGACTACTTGCAGGAACTGCAAAATAAGGAAAAATCATAGGATTATTCAAATGGATGAGGAGGAATTACAATGTCAAACAACGCAATGGTTTCGAGGGTAGAGAACGATCGGGTGCTGGTGCTGGAGCGGGTTTTCGATGCGCCACAGGATCTTGTGTTCAAGATGTTTAAAGAGCCTGAGCATCTCAAGCGTTGGTGGGGGCCGAGAGGCTGGGAGCTTCCGGTTTGCAACGTCGATTTCCGGCCAGGCGGCGTTTGGCACTACTGCATGAAGTGCGTCGATCAGAACCAAGGTCAATTTTTCGGCATGGAATCTTGGGGCAAAGGCGTTTATAAGGAAATTGTCGAGCCAGAGACCATTATCTATACCGATTACTTCTCGGATGCTGAAGGCAATACGAACGAGACTATGCCGTCAACCGAGATTACGATGGAATTCATCGATTTGGGCGGCAAGACGAAGCTGGTCAGCCGTGCTGAATATGTGTCCGCGGAGGCTCTCAAGACCGTTATGGATATGGGCATGCTACAGGGCATCACTGAAACTTGGGATCGTTTGAAAGATCGTCTGAACGAGGTCAAGTAAGGAAATATGGAGACGGCCGCCTGGCTTTGAGAGTCGGCGGCTGTTTTGATTTTGTCATTTTTTTTGGAATCTATGATTAATCCTTTATTGCCCACTTATTGCTGTCCATTAGTTGAAGACGGTAAGTATCACATTCCTATTTCACTAATAACTGTAAGTTGGTTTATTATAAATATTTAAGGTATGTGGAACGTGAACATCGTTCCTTATCAACACTTATTTTAGCCTCACCATATAGTCAAGATTGGATTACAATCTATACTCATCTTCTTCTGGGTCTTGTCGATGCTAGTGGCACTTGGACTAGTAAGTCATTAGCATACTTCGAAGCCCAGGGTATTAACATAGCAAAAGCAAAACGTAGTATAAGGGCATCAGACGTAGGACAGGAGCTTTATTAGGCAAACTTGTCTGATGCCCTTTATTTTTTCCTTACATCATTTGTAAGTGTTTCTAGTCTTTTATACTGATTATAATGTGTATAGCTCAATTCGATTATAATTTCGGAAAATGATAATAAGAAAGGAGCCTTATACAGTGGTCAGGCAAGGAAAATTACTACAGGTTCAAGACTTACAAAAAAACTACGGAAAGAAGAACAATATAACAAAAGCTTTAAACGGTGTTAGTTTTGATGTTCTCCCAGGAGAATTCTTAGGAATAATGGGACCAAGTGGTTCTGGTAAAACTACATTATTAAACTGCATTGCAACAATAATAAAACCAACATCTGGGCGTGTACTTTTAAATGATAAAAATATCAGTGCTTTTGACAGTAAGGATTTAGCTGAGTATCGCGGTAGTCGAATTGGATATTTGTTTCAAGACTTTGAATTGCTGGATAATCTAACTGGACAAGAAAATATACTATTACCATTATCTATTCAGGGGGTGGATTTTGCAAAAGCACGAGCTAAATTAGATGAGCTAGCAAGTTTTTTAGAAATTACAGATATCCTTAATAAATTCCCATCTCAGATGTCTGGGGGACAAAAGCAAAGGGTAGCTGCTGCACGCTGTTTAATTTCTGATCCAGATATCGTTCTTGCGGATGAACCGACAGGGGCATTGGACACACGCTCTGCAAGAACCTTAATGAATAAGTTGGAAGGTATTAATAGATGTAGTGGAAGAACTATTTTAATGGTCAGCCACGATCCTAATGCAGCAAGTTTTTGCTCAAGAATCCTTTTTATTCAAGATGGTGTAATATTTCATGAACTGCGTCGCAAACATGATGAGTCCCGCGAGAAATTTTATGAAAGAATCTTGCAGTTACTAGCTCAGCTTGGGGGAGGAAGCGCGAATGTTCTCTAGGCTGATTTATCGCAATGCTAAACGAAGTCGTAAGGAGAATTTAATTTACTTTGCAACACTTGTAACAGCAATAGCGTCGTTTTATATCATTCTTTCACTTGGTAGACAAGATGTTATTTTATTCTTAAAGGAGTTTGAAAGCGATTCAATCGATAAACTTTTGGCTCAAATGCCAATTGTGTATCTATTTGCGTTATTTTTATTGTTTTTCTTGATTTTATTTGCTAATCAGTACCAATTAAATCGAAGGAGTAAAGAGTTTGGACTTTATCTCTTGTTAGGGATGCGTAAGAAACGCCTTGTTCTTCAACTCTTAGCAGAGGGGTTAATTACTTCTATTTTGGCACTCATTGGAGGAATCTTAATTGGTGGATTTTTAGCAGAAATAATCAGCTTGACGGTTTCTAAACTAGTCGGCCAGGGAATTATTAATCATCAAATAAGCTTGTCGGTAGGTGCGATTTTCTTTACCATAATCGGTTTTTTATTCATCCAGTTTATAGCATTAGTCATTCTTGGCGGAAGATTATTTAATAAAGAGGTGCATCAATTACTTTATGGGCAAATGGATAAGAAACAAGATATAGGGCATTTTAAAGGTAATGTACTTAATATATTAGTAGGTTCTGTCTTACTAGGTGTTGCATATTGGATTGTTTTATATCGTTTTATGGATTTTGCAGGATTGCTTCTGTTTGTGGCATTGGTTCTCGGAAGTTTAGGAACGATCCTTTTTATGAGGGGATTTGGAAAGTTACTAGGCTTATTGGCAAGCTTGTTCAAATATAAATCTACTAAAGGTCTACACACATTTACATTAAGGCAGTTTCAAGAGAACGTAGCTAATAGATCTATTTCCGTTGCAGTAACATCTATTCTAATTACGTTGTCTATCATTTTGATAGCAGATGGTGCTTCAACTTTTATAGGTTTAGAAAGTGTTTTTACTAGGAATTCCTCTGTATATGATTTTACTGTTAATGGGGATAGTCAAAAAATTGAGCAATTTCTTACTTCAGAAAAAATGAAACCATATGTAGAGGACTTAAACCAGCTGGAATTTGGAAATATGAAATATAAGGATGAACGTGGGGAAGACGGCTTCCCTTTGTCGTTGGTAGACTGGTCTAAATTAAGAGAGCAAATTATTAAGGCTCTGCCAAACAACTATAAAGAGCAAGTTTTATCTGGAGAAATGCAGAGCTACAGTTTCAGTTCGGAAAACCCTGAAGCACTTAATCTTTTTGGGGTTCTAGAGACAGCTTCAACAACACCTTATCTCATTCCTGAATCATCTTATAATGGTCTTTTAAAAACTATAGGAAAGAAACCGTTGAACCTACATTCAAATGAAATTGCTTTATACTTTAATCCAGATTTTATGCCTATGGATAATCTAGAAAGCATGCCTGTACTAGATAATATTCTTGAAAAGGCTGCAAAAGAAGGGCAAAGTTTGATGAGTATTAATGATCAGGCAATATATATACACCCATCAATTCCAATGAGAGGATTAGTAGCAGACCGTTCAGTAAAAATTTTTTCAGCATTTATAGTCCCTGATCATATGTTTGAACAATTATTAAATACGGAAACCTATGTGTCATATTGGAATTTTCGAATCCCACAAAAGCTGCAAGACCAACAAGGTTTAATGAAACCAATGATGGAGGCTAGAGATTTATTAAAATCTTCAGGCTTCAAGTTTGAAAGTTATTTACAAAACTTTGGACGTAAACTCTTCTATGTTGTTGCTGGAAGTTATGCGACACTATATATGGGATTCTTATTTTTGATTATTGCTTGTACGGTATTAGCTTTACAATTTTTGACACAGATGAAGCAGACAGGTGGGCGCTATGTAACGCTTTCCATGTTGGGGGCAAAACGTAATCAAATGAAAAAATCTATGCATAGACAGGTGTTGTTGACCTTTCTATTACCTATATCCCTTGCATGCGTGAGTGGAGCTGTTGGTATAAGGGCTATGATTTCATTTGTTACTATTCACATCGAAGACAAAACTTTACTTTATCCTATTGCTTTCACTTTTACATGTATTGTAATCGTAATTTTGGTGATTTATGGAGTAGCAGTTGCCCGTTCAGCAGATTATGAGATAGATAAATTGCGTTGGAAACCAAATATAGATTAAGGAACTGTTAAATTTCACATCGAAGGGGGTGCTGAAGTGGCGAGAATTACAATTGTTGAAGATGATTCATTGATGAGAGAGGAGTTAATGGATATATTGCAAAAAGCCGGTTATGAAGTGGTAGCAATTGCAGACTTCCATGATATAGTTGCTCAAATAACCACTTTGGCACCAGACTTAGTCTTATTAGACATCAATTTGCCAGAGCAATCAGGATTTGAGATTTGCAAAAGTCTAAAATCAAAAGGAATTGGTCCAATATTGATTCTTACATCTAGGGATAAGTTACAGGATGAATTACATGGTCTTAATCTAGGTGCAGATGATTATCTCACAAAACCATGTAATCGAGATAGATTGTTAGCGCGCATTCAGAACCTGCTAAGAAGATTTGAAGGACAACCAGGCTTGATAGATGGTGGCAGTTTTTCGTTAGACCCAAATACCTTTACTTTGTATAAGGGCTCTCAATCGTTATTATTATCGGCTAATGAAGGAAGAATTTTATTGACTTTAGTACAGCATAGACCCGAAATTGTATCCAAGTCTACATTAAGTGAACTTTTATGGGGAACAGACCAATATATAGACGAAAATGCACTTCAAGTAAATCTGACTCGCTTGCGAAAAACACTACGACAGTTAAACTTGGAAAATCAAATTGAGACTATAAGGGGTCAAGGTTATCGACTTAGAGGTAGGTGAAACCATGAAATGGATAAAGCAAATCTATGATTGTTTTCATGCTTATAAACAATGGTTTCTTATTTTAATTACTACAGATCTTCTATTTATCTTTTTAGCTTGGTTGGCTTACCCAGAAACTTTTAAGGTGTTAGTAGGACTCATGATTGTTTTTACTCTAGCGATGATATCATTGTCTGTATTCATTATTATTAGGAAGCAAAAAATAATTGAAGCAGCCTTTCGAGATTTTTTATTAGAGGCGAATGAGACGAACGAAGAAATATTATGCCGGGTATCTCCTAAGACATATTGGTCGTTTATCCGTAGAATGGGGGGCGTCATAAGATCATATCAGGCGGAACTTAATGAGCAAGTTACCCAGTTGACCGATTATGAAAGCTATATAGAAGGATGGGTTCATGAAATTAAAAAACCCCTGTCATTAATGACATTGGTATTAGATAACCGTAGCGATGAAATGTCCCCCCTTGTTAGACAGCGTATGCTTCATATTAGAGATCAAATGTTTGGAGACGTAGGGCGAATTTTGTATTTTGCAAGACTAGGGGCTGTTCATAAAGATTATATTTTTGAGTCTATAAACTTACTCTCATTTTGTAAACAGACAATTGAAGACCATCAAACACTCCTAGATGAATCCAGTTTTCAAATACAGTTCATAGGTGAAGAGGTGAGGATTTTCTCCGACCGCAAAGGGTTAGCTTTTATATTAGAACAAATAATCGCTAATAGTACGAAACACGTTGCACAGAATCAGGATAGTCCAATTTTGAGGTTTGAAACGGTTTATGACAAAGTGAGTGATCAAACTATTTTGCATATTAGTGATAATGGACCTGGTGTATCTGAAGAAGATTTACCATTTATTTTTGATAAGGGCTTTACTGGAGGGCGAGGTACTTATACAAGGCAAGCAACGGGGATGGGACTCTTTTTAGTAAGCAAGATGGCTTATGATTTAGCAATTCAGTTGGATGCAAAATCAGAGCCTGGTTCAGGGCTGGTCATATCACTAATCTTTCCGCATGTGAAACAATAAGCTATCTCACAGGGAAAATTCTAGTATATTTACTAAGCACATTTATTTATGATATTAATCCTCAAGGGTGTTGATTTTTCCACACTACTTTCCGATTACCCAATATTTATAATGATTTTCGTACGATAATCTAAATATCTGAATTTTATAGCTCCCCTCAAACCAAAAATCATATATCCCTTCAAAAAGCATTTTTTTCGTTTATTAATAACAACAGCCTGGTTCATGAAAGGTGGAATACAACCGAACACTTTTGGTGATTGGGCAAAGATAGACGGTAAAGGGGGGAGTTTTAATCCTTACTTCTCATCAGATCCTTCCAAGTCCCAATTTAAAACATCTAATCCCCCGAAACCAACTGTTGCATGGATAGTTGTACCTGAAAGAGTAGCAATTTTCTTCTTCTTAAAGAGTCCACCATGTTCTTCAATAGGGGTAATATGAGAGGGGAGCAATAAATCAACTCCACCAAATCCACAGTGGATATTTACTTGCTCAGTTCCCCGCAGTTCTTTCCAGCCTAAAGTTGCACTACCAAAAGAAATGTTAAGCGAGGCTTTACCTGATAACTCATTGAGCGAGACGTCACCACCACGCAGGCTAATGTTAACGTTTTTTGAGTGTGTTATACCGGCAACTTCACCGAACTGGCCTTTTATATCTACATCACCTTCTCCGCCATTCAAAATAATGACTCCTGCCATAAAAGAGGCGTTGACTTTTGTTTGAAGCGGAAGATGAATCTCTGTAAGTATTTTTTGCTTTTGTCTATGGCGAAAGTATGTCCCCATATTGCGACCTTCTATAACAAGAGAACGCTCAACTCGTTCGATACGCTCTGGAAGAAGATGCTCTTCGCCTGCTGAGACCACTGTAGCACTGGATTCAGCGTCAAAACAGATTAATAAATTACCCAGGATATTTACGTCAATGTATAATTCTTCTAGTCCAGCCGCTGTGATATTTTTGACTACTACCGGATTATTTATCGCTCCCATAGGAAATTTATACAAAGTTTTAGGAGGGTGTAAAGCCATCATGTCACTCCTTTGTTTCCTCTTTATGGTAATATGATTTCTTTTTATTTTACGATAGTTAAAAAATTAAAATAACCAACTTGAGACTGATTTAATTGTATACTTACCAACCATTAGGTTTATATAGATCGGTTAATGAACGATTTGATGCGCCATGATAATATCATCTATAAAATAGATGCTTAAGAAGAAGATTACTTATGCTTAATAGGCTGGACATATCCATAGGTTAAAGAGCGCCAAAGCCACTCTAAAGGACCAAATCTATATCTTTTTAGCCAAAAGAAGCTGAAAATTACTTGAAATAAATAAATAACGAGGCACAACAGGAAACCTGCTGCCAAACTAATATTATTAAACAAATGAAAGGTAGAAACAATCAAAAGAGAAACCATTGTCTGCATCACATAATTTGTTAACGCCATCTGTCCGGTAAAACTAAAGATGCGAAGGTATTTCTGCCAACCGTCCTTTTGCACTAGCAGTGTGAGTGACGAAATGTAAAAAAAACAGAGGGTAAGGCCGCTTAGACTAGTAAAAAGCTGACTTACAATCGACTGCCGCATTCCGAAAGACAGCAATCCAAGTTCAAGGCAAGCTACAAGTATAGTCAACGGCACACTAAGAAGCAGGCTGAAGCTCCAAACCCGTCTAACAAAGGTGGTGTGTTCAGCGGATTGTTGAAATATCCCCTTTTGTCCCGCATACAGACCAAACAAAAACATAGGTAACACCACAAAAAACATAATCGGGCTACTTCCAAGAACGAAGGAAACTTCTGTTTTGACTCGATAAGCCAACCAATCTACATAAGTAGCATCCTGGTATATTTTCACAGCTTCGTTTAGTTTCGTTATACCAGTGGTCTGCTTTTCTATAATATAAGAAGGAGATTCAAATAATAACTGTGCAATTGGGATACAATAAAATACGAAAAGAAGCCCGAACGCCCAGCCTAGGATTACTTTATTACTCCGTTTATAAAACAACAACAAAGCAAAGCCTACAATGGCATAAGCATGGAGAACATCTCCGTACCATAGAAAAATAAGGTGAAGCAAACCGAAAAGAAATAATATGAGCAACCTCCGAGAAAAGAGCCGGTACACTTTCAACCCTTTTTGTTCAGCTCTATTCATAAAGACATAAAATCCTAATCCAAATAAAAACGAAAAAATAGTATAAAACTTTGTTTGAATAAATAGGCTGAAAAAGAGATTCACTACTTTATCAATGGATGATAAATTTTGTGGAAGGTCATACAACTGACGAATAAAATCAGGTGAATGAAACGTAGGCATATTCACCAAGAAGATGCCCAGCAGGGCAAAGCCACGAATAATATCAAGTGTGATCATTCGTTCGCTTTTAGAAATTGGGGTTATTTTCATACCGAGCTTTCCTCTCCTATTCCCCTAATATATTTTTACACGCCTGTTGATTATCCATAAGGTGGA
>NZ_KE952858.1 GCF_000466385.1 Aneurinibacillus aneurinilyticus ATCC 12856 | reverse complement strand
TCGCAAGAAAAACTTTAATTTATAGAGGGAGGAATGAGCCTTTTTGCATGTCAAAAGCTGAATAGGAGAATGGAATCGCCGGATTGAATGTCTAGGCAAAGAAAGCGCTAAAAATAGCAAAGGGGACAGCCAAGTAAACCATTCAGGCAGGCAAGGTCGCAGGCAGACAAGCGAAAGCGCTCGTCAAGCGCCAAGTCGGAAAGGTGTTTACTATACTCCTCCATTAACAAGAGTACAGGTTTTCAAACTGAGAAAATCAAACCCTAATATTCCCGATGTCTTTTTGGATAAATCTCCTGGTAATGACGTGGAAATTCCAGTCCTCTAGTATATCATGGGTGGGGCTACCCAGTGCCGAATGAATCGTATCCTTTACTACTAACAAACATAACCCTAATTATACCTGTACGATATTGGAGTCCCGCTAATGAGAGGTTCCGTGGCGGTAGCTGCCCATGGTGTTAGCATGTCGACAAAGGCAGCTTTGGGAACGGGCAAAAGCGCGAGTGAGTTTTGGAATATGTTTGCGAATCATAACGGTACTCAGGGGATGGGTAAAGATAAGAAATTAGAGTTATTCGATTTTACAAAAGAAATAATGAAAACAAAACCCAAGAATTCACCTGTCCCTGAGAAATGGTATAAAAAAGGTGGTTGTTGGTAGACTGAATTCTGGACACGCAGAACCG
>NZ_KE952857.1 GCF_000466385.1 Aneurinibacillus aneurinilyticus ATCC 12856 | reverse complement strand
TTCACGTTTAGAAGTGGGAGACTTCTTTCGGAGGAAAGTTAAAACCAGCATTTATATTTACATAGTTCCTGTCATTACAGTAGTTACCTCAATCATTGTATTACACGAAGAAATGACATGGTTGGCTGCTTTTGGAACGATTCTTACATTAACTGGACTTTTTATTTCAGAAAGCAAAATCAATTTGAAGAACAAAGGGGAGTGGGCAAATGGATATACAAAATAAAAAATGCGTAATGGTGATTGATTCCGAGTTACCTATCGGATTGATTGCCAATACATCAGCTGTGTTGGCTTTAACATTAGGGAAGAAAATTGCTGGACTTATTGGACCAGACGTGGTTGATGGGGAAGGAAATTCTCATGAAGGGATTACAAACACCCCCATTTCTATACTAAAAAGTTCAGAAAGTTTGATTAAAGAATTGAGAGAAAAGATCCCTACTGAGTTTCCTGATCTTCTGCTTGTCGACTTTTCCAATGTTGCTCAAATGTCAAAACATTACGATGACTATATCGATAAGATTGCTGCATGCACCAAAAACGACTTGAAGTATCTTGGTATTGCCCTTTATGGGAATAAAAAGAGCGTTAACAAATTAACCGGAAGCCTTCCGCTTTTACGTTAATATAGAAGAATTTGATGGGACTGGAATTTAGAACATCCTCTCCTTATAGCACTAGTTTGCCAGCAATTATTAAGAAATCAATACAAACTTGGGCTGTTGCAATCACATTCTCACAAGAAATTCCGAGGTCGTCACTATATCAAAGATCTATAGCATGGTATCAAAAAGCCGGTTCTTCCTCAAATTAATTTTTTTATGAACCTAAGCGCTCTTTCTGTCATCT
>NZ_KE952856.1 GCF_000466385.1 Aneurinibacillus aneurinilyticus ATCC 12856 | reverse complement strand
TTTTCTCCATTTTTTTGATTTCTTCGTCATCGAATCCGACATAGACGGCTACGATATCGTCTGACCAGTCCAACTGTAGTACCTAAATTGTCCTTTGCTACAATATACGCACCACCACCCATTGGGTAAGCATAAATAGTTTGACGATAAGACAAAATGAGTATTGCTAAAAGGCCAAGAACTGCAAATGAAATGGGAATCGAATACCATAATGCTACTGCGCCCACGGTGATTAAAACTAAAAGAATCTGTTCTGTTCCGTATGCTACAGACGATAAAGCATCTGAAGAAAGTATAGCAAGTGCCTTCAGTTTACTTAGCTTTTCATTTGCAAGCTCATGTGATTTCATTGGCCGCCCGATTAAAAATCGTTTTAATTTTGTTACCATGCTTTTCCTCCGAGGCATTTTTCAAATAGTTTCCCCGGAGTTTCAAAAAAAATCCGGTTGAATATACTGTTTAGCACGGCACTCTATACTGTTTCAATGTTTGCGGAATCTCTGTTTACCCAATTTTCTGTTCCTCTTTAATATACATCCAAGAGGGTAATAAAAAAGAAGCTTGATGAGAAGGAACTTTCTCTCAGCTTCTTGGCATAGTGAAATAAACTATGTCATACTTACGATATACATTGCCATAATTCATGGTATACTCATAAACAACACTCAGGATATCAAAGACCGTTTTTTTCTTATAACGGTGGGATTTTCGCCCGTTTCGCTGTAGGAGGTTGAACAGGCGAAGGAGGATCTTTGATAGCTCTTGGGTGTTTTTTGTGTAGTTTGAAACAGAAGTGGAAAATAGTCCGTAATTATATCAATCGCTTTATATTCACTAAGCTCTCGTTTTTTCTTAGTGAGAAGTAAGTTGTGCATTCGAAACATAGTAGAAGAACAAAGTAAGATGGCAATCAATTGCCCATACATTAGTGATATTGGCCTGAACAGTGGAGCGTAGTTTGTTTCCATCCATATGGTCACTAAATAGACTATAACACGCCTGTTGATGATCCATAAGGTGGAAGAAAGAAGGTGCACGCGTC
>NZ_KE952855.1 GCF_000466385.1 Aneurinibacillus aneurinilyticus ATCC 12856 | reverse complement strand
ACTCTGGATCATACTGGATAATCAACACCCTTGGACATAATTATATGAATAAGGCGAACCTTCATGCAATGGAGGGTTCATCCTCATTGTGTGTTAATGGAACGTATCGGACCTTTGGGGTGGAGGTATACTGCCCGTTGAAGCGGACTAATCAGATTTAGCACCGTATGTATGACTTGAAACTTTGGTTGTCTCTTTTCGTAAAGTCTTAAAAGGCGAGAGTATTTTTATGAAAACCGAACTCCAATGTAAGTGTGTTTTAAGAAACATATATTAGGAGAGGGGTGGATATGGTGGATACAGAATGGAAACGGGTAGTCTATATTGTCCTTGGAGCATTTCTCGCAGCATTTGGCTTGGAAATGTTTCTTACACCAAACCAAATTATCCCCGGGGGTGTAAAAGGGATTTCCGGCTTGTTATCCCATATAACAGAGATGCAGATGGGTGTGTTCCTCTTTCTGTTGAATCTCCCGTTTCTTTTCCATTATAATCGCGGAATAAACCGTGCAAGAGCGCTGTGGGCGATAGTGGGTTTGTCATTATTATCAGCGTTAACAATATTTTTTCATCCATTTCCTCCTTTGGTTGAATCTCCTCCACTTGCGGCGTTTCTGGGCAGTCTTATACTGGGAAGCGGAATCGGGTTAATTTTTCGTTATGCAGGGTTCACGGATGGAGTACAGCAGGTAGCCCTTTTATTAAAGAAGCGTCTCTTCTTTTCGATTGCCGAAATTGTCATGTTGATTAATCTGTTGGTTTTGTTCATGGCTGGTTTTTTATTCGGTTGGGAGCAAGCAATCTATTCGATATTCGGTTATGTGGTCACATTGAAGACTACCACATATGTGTTGAATAACTTCTCTGTACGAAAAGCAATTTGGATTAAAACAGAACACAGCGAGATAATAAAGCAAGCTCTTCAGACGACACTTGCGAATGAGTGTCAATACATGTTGCCCGACTTTCCTGCTTGTAAACCGGATGAGATGTATATCATCATACCAAGTCGGCAAGAAAAAGCGGTACAAAGTCTGATTGCAGAGCTTGACCCTTCAGCCGTTTTCGTAAGCGCCTCCCTGGATATGTTTCGTATCGAGGAAAGGTATAAGTAGCCTAAGCGCATGGCGGAGCTTTATTATTTGTCATGCACTACGAATTGAACCATATAAATTACGCTTGATATTTTGACAGGGTAGCATGGTTGGAAGTAGGAGATTCGGAACAAAGAAGAGGGTGGATGCGCCCTGCGTTCCGGTGCGTTCCGGCAGAAGAAAGGCCAGCGTGTCTTTTTTCTTCCATCAATTCCGCTAGTATTTGAATTATTTTCAACTATTATAAATAAATTGTAATTTCTTATGGTTTAATTTAAAATCATTACATATAATGAATGTGGATGAAGTCTTTAGTGAGAGGGGTGATGAGTATGAATAGTGTGATACGTGACGGGCGGTTTCAAAAATTAATTTTCGCGAATATTCTTTCTTCCATTGGTTCCGGTGTTACGATGATCGGCGTTCCCTGGCTTCTGGTCAACCGGGAAGGGGGTGATCAGATTTATGGATATGTGACTTTCTGTATGACGCTTCTTCTGTTTTTTTTATCCCCTTACCTGGGCGTCCTGATTGACAGGTTACCGCGAAAAAAAGTGCTGCTATTTAGTGAAGCATTCGGCTTTCTGATCGTAATTTTGTTTGTGGGATGTGGATTTTTCTCTGGTGCTTACGAAACCTGGCATCTTATAGGCGTTTACGCGGGCGGATCGCTTTACTACACCTTGCATTATCCGGCGCAATTTGCCTTTAACCAGGAGATTTTCACGAGGGAGCAGTACCGGGAGCTTAACAGTATCATGGAAATTCAGAATCAAGCCGCATCGATGCTTGCGGGCGGTTTGACAAGCGTGCTAATTGAACGGGTTGATTTTTCATTGATTTTGCTGGTTGACGCGTTCACGTATGTGGCCGGCTTCCTATTGTTATCGTTTATTCCATACGTGTCGTCCCAGAGTCAGATAGCAGTATCAAAAGCATCTATATGGTCAAACATGAAAGAAGGATTTCTGTATTTGAAAGATAAGCCCCTGTTTACTGTTTTCTATATTAGTTCGCTTATGCCGTTCATCGGGATTATGGTCGGTAACTACTTGTTCCCTGTTTATATTGCTAAAACATTGGGAGCTGATGGTACAATAATGGGGTTAGCTGATGTTATGTATGCGTTTGGAGCTATCCTCGGTGGATATACGATTCCCTTCTTGCTTCGCAGGCAGGGCGAATTTCGGACGGTGTTTATGACGGTAAGTGTCTTTACCGCAGGTACGTTGCTTATTGCCGCCATCCCGATTGTCGGATTGTTCCTTATACTGAAGATTACGCTTGGCTGGGGTAATGCCGGATCACGGGTCGCACGTAATACGATTATGATGAATGAGGTACCCAATGAAGTAATGGGGCGGGTCAATAGTTTTTTTTCAGCTGTGGGCATGCTGTTCCGGATAAGCTTACTTGGCTTATTTGCACGAACGGCTGCTTATACAGGTGCGTCTTTCTCCCTGTTTATCGTTGGAGGTTTATTGATTTTTGCATGTGCCGGGGTGTTTATAAGCCGCAGTTTGTTCGCGAAAGATGTACCGACTCTGTCAAAAAGTTTATAAAAACGTTTGTTATAATAAAATAAGACTTCATAGAAAGCAAAGGAGATAACGATGGCACGAATATTTATTATTCTCGGCAGCATCAACCTGTTTCTCTCGGTAGCGTTGGGTGCGTTCGGTGCACATGGCTTGGAAGGAAAAATTACGGATCACTTGCTTGAAGTATACAAAACAGGTGTGCATTATCATATGATTCATGGTCTTGGCCTACTTGGCATCGGTATTCTAGGCGAACGCGGTATTGCAGGCATGAAGCAGCTAAAGCTTGCCGGATGGTTCATGCAGGCTGGTATTATTTTCTTTGCGTTCAGCTTGTATATACTCGCATTGACGGGGATTGGCTGGCTCGGTGCGATTACCCCAATCGGTGGTGTTTGTTTCTTGATCAGCTGGGCGTTATTGGCGTTCGCGGCGACCAAAAAGTAATTCATAACCACTGGGCCCAGTAACCTTCTGCTATATCCGTAATGTTGAATACTTCTCCTGGGCTAAATGGTGCCAGGATGTGAACACGAATGCTTTTCAGGTCCGATACTTCCTCCACGAGGCCACGTCCGCCACTTTCTCCCTGGATGAGTTTGCCGCGGAAAGCGGCGCCAAGCGGCAGGGGATATTGGGTAAGAAGCAATCCTTTTTCGCAGGAAGCAACAATGCCTTTGGATAAACTGATCGAATCACGCAGCATGACGGTGGCGCTATCTTTGCGGCTGTATGCTTCTTTAACCGTATATAACGCTGCCGGAGCGTCCGGCGAAGGAGCAATTCGAATGAAATCCGCATCATCCGGGATAAGATGTGGATCGAGGCGGATTGCTCTTTTTTTATGATCAATGGCTTTGATGGGAAACCAAATACTTTTCTTCCCTGTCATTTTTATACCTTGAAAAGTCATGGAGGTAGCACGAATGCAGGCATGTATCAGTATTTTTCCTGTCCGATCGGTACGGACGAAGCCGCAGCGGCCCTCTACACGCCACTCTCCGAATCGGGTGCGGACGAGCATGGTCTGCTCTGTCGGACTGTATGCCCAGAAGTCGATCCACTCCTCTCCGACCTCCGCTGCGAACGAGATCGTTTCACCACCGCGGACAGGCAGCCGTTGCAGGTGTGTTACACGAAGCGGGCTTTGCTTTTTTGTTGTATGGATAAGTGCCGCATATTGCTTGACATGTCGATGGCTTCGTATGACAAGGAGAGGATGGTGTTCCCTGCCTTCCAGATTGGGGCATTGCCCGGTTATGATCCGGTCGTCCGCATCAAGTAGGCCGTACCATGTAAGTTCGTATCCTTGCGCCGATTGCCAGTGTGCTTTTATGCAAGCAAGCTGCGGTGTATACTCGCAGGTGTCATAAATAAATCCGTAGCCGTTGTTCGGCATCGGCGTCCAGTATTGCGCTTTTTCTCCCGCCAGAAGCGGTGAGAAGGTTTCCCCTGTCGTCAGTCTTTCCCCAAAGCTTTTGCCAGGTTGGTCAAAGTAAAATTTAGCCCCGCCTCCGATACCGGCCAGCGTCCAGCTATTTTTTGTTTTATGCGTTTTTTGTATCCCTTCGAGCGTAAGCTCCGATTCCTCATGAAAGGCCCGGAACGAATAGTCGCATGTTTTCGCTCCGCGAATGTGGAAAAAATCGATAAGGTAGGACGAACGATCAGGCAACGGTACAAGCGCAATCATACGCTGGTAGGCATCCAGCCCGTATAACGCCGGAGCTTTGCCTTCATATGCTATGACGGTAGAGGAACGATACAGAAATGTGAATTCACCGCCAGCAAATGGTTTGTAGAGCTGGCCTTTTTTCATATTCTTATCCTCATTCGCGACAACTGTATTATGAGCGATTGATTTTGTTGCCCAGCCAAAATGACTGTTGGAGCCATACACGCTGTACCCGAGGTCCGCAGAAATCTCCTTGCCATAGGCATAATAATTCAGGCCAAGCACATCATCGTGCGCATGAGTATGGTTGGCTCCAATGCGCATAAGTGCGGTTGTTTCATTGGCATCGCGCAGAATTCCGATCCCGGACTGTCCGGCGATGGTTACTTCCTTCGGCAGGGAGAAGGAGTGTGATTGGGTGAGTGGCGGATGTTGCAGAAATAAATCTATGCCCTTATTACCTAATTGTTCGCATACAATTGGATACAGACGATCAAGCCAGTCAGAGGCCTCTTTACGTATGCTGCTCACGGGGGAGAAATGATAAAAGTGCAGGGCAGCGCGATACGTATCTGTCAGGGTTTTCACGTCCGGCTTCTGGCCGCATACCCGATCGGCCCCCCAATCCCCGTAGCTAGGAAGATGACCTTGACAAAGCATCTCCATCGGATTTTGTACAGCGAACCGGAAAAAACGTTCACCTGCGAACGGGTGGAATTCAGATAGCTGTTTTTCAGAAGCGGCCCGCATGGACAGAAGAGCCATATCAAGAAAGACTGTAATTGTAAACATGGAGTAGCCGTATGATCCTTCGAAATACATACCGTCCCGTCCGACCGCATTGGCAAGAAATGCGTCCGTCGCCTGGATACCCCAGTCGCAGTATTCCTTCTTGTCTGTAACCAGACCTACCGCCAGCATGGCCCGTACGCCGTCTGCTTCATGGTTATGCAGCTCTGTCAGGTTGCCATCTGCTAGATTGTAAACAGGTCCTCCAGGCTCCGTCAGCATGTAATCGTGGAGCATGCTTTCGATATTATCCCGTATAGTCCCCGGATTACCGAACAGGGCAAGGGCGGGGGATGGCGAATCCATGTCTTCAAAGTGGTAGAGCCAGTCGTAATTTTGGGCGAGAAAAACCTTAATACGGTAGACGATGCTCGTCAACAGATGCAGCCGTCCCATCTCTGCCTGACTGTCGAACGGAGTGAAGTCACGCGGACCGATCGTTCCCGGATATATGGTGGCAAACGCATCAAGAATTGCTGTCGCTGTACGCGCATATTTCTGCTCGCCTGTCAGCATGTACATGTATGTTAGCTTCGTCACCATACCCTCATGGTCCCGTACACCGCCAAGCAGCCATCCAGCGGTATGGAAATTCCACATCCCGACCGGATAATAGGCGACTCCATTATGCACAAACCCTTTCCCCTTATCAGGTAGTTCCTTATCCGGCGCTGTACGCGAACAATTTGGACAGGTTAGTTGCTTCGTGGGAAAAGGGGCAAACATACGGTTTTGGATTTCTTGTGAATAAGGAAAGGACTTGCGGCAATGTGGGCAGCCGGAAATCCCGTAGGCGAATGTCTGACCATGCATAGATAGAATGCACTGGTAGATTTTTTCGACGGGATATTGAGCGAGAAAGTCGTTGCATACACGTTCAAGTTCTTCGAAGCGGTGCTGCGCCCACTTGAATGTTTTGATATTATGCCGGGCCGCCGCTACGCTGTCATGCGGAAAATAGAATCCAAGCTTTGGTACGGGCGTCTCCATACCTGGACCCTCCTTATTTTTATAGCCTTCCGTTCGTATATTTCTGAATCAGTGCGTTAATATGTCCGCCAAGTATAAGAATCAGGGCTGATAAATAAAACCAGATCATAAGAATGATTACGCCTCCAAGGCTTCCATACGTCAATGAGTAATTGCTAAAATTATTGACATAATACGAAAAGCCGTAGGAGACACCAAGCCAACCGAGGCCAGCGAATAAAGCACCTACGATGGCTACCTTCCAGTTTACGTCGCAATTAGGTGCAAAATAATAAAGGAATGCGAACAGACTGATAAGAAACATTAGGCTGACCACCCAACGCAACAAGTACCATATTAGTAATATATAGTCCGGTACATGAATACGGGACGTGAAGAATACTTCGATTGTTTTTCCGAACACAGGCAAAAGCAGGGTCATGAAAATAGCGATAACAATCCCGATAGTAAACAATATCGCGAGCAGCCGCGACATGAAATAAGAACGTTCATCCGCTACGTCGTATGCTCGGTTAAGCGCTACAATAATAGCATGAATGGCACTTGAGGATGTCCAGAGCGTGCCTGCCAGACTTAAGAACAACAACCAGCCGCGCCGGGTATTCAGAAAACTGTGCAGGTTATCCTCCAGTAGCTCCGTTACTTTTTCCGGAGCGACAATCTGGATAATTGTCAGGGCGTTTTCTGTAGAAATAGGCAGATAGCCGATTAATGTAAAGGCAAAAATAAAGAATGGGAAAAGAGATAATAAGAAATAGTAAGCCAGTTGCGCCGCCATGCCGGACACATCATCTCGTATAAAACGGTCTACAAGTTCATAGCCGAATCGGAACAAGCGACTTCTTTTTCGAATGTTTGCCATATCAAATCTCCATTGACATACAGAATAGTTATCGTTATTTTACCATTATGCTTATTCTATGCTACAACTTTGTAAGACAGACGACGTAAAATACGGAGGATTATTATTGTGACAAAAGTTTTTCTTGTACGGAACCGCCGCAAACGCCTTGAACAGGGGCATCCGTGGATTTTTCAAAGCGAAGTAGAGCGGATTGAAGGCGAGGTTACACCAGGTGAAATTGTAGAAGTAGTTAATCATCAGGGGCATTTTCTTGGTAGGGGCTACATTAATCCAAATTCGCAAATGATTGTACGTCTGCTGACATGGAATCCGAATGAAGAGATTAATCAAGAGTTATTTACTTCCCGCATTCATCAAGCCTGGGCATTCCGACAGCGTTTTCTGCGGGGCATTCGTTCCTGTCGGGTGTTATATGGCGAATCCGACTTCATGCCAGGGCTTGTGGTAGATAAATTCGAAGACGTGTTAGTGGTCCAGATTCTATCCCTTGGTATGGAAGTGCGCAAAGAATGGATTTTGAATGCGTTGCTTGATGTGTTTAAACCGAAAGCAGTGTACGTGCGTAATGATGTATATGTGCGTGAATTGGAAGGAATGGAACAGGAGAAAGGGTTCTGGTACGGTGAATCAGAAACGGAGATCGAGATAGAAGAAAACGGTCTGAAGCTAGTTGTAGATATCGAGAATGGACAGAAAACCGGATATTTCTTCGATCAGCGTGAGAACCGTTCAGCCCTTGCACCTATCATGACCGGGTGGGGCGAATCGCATGGCATCCGCATGCAGGAGGTAGATGATGAAGGGGGGAGAGAAGTCCGTCCGGTCGACCGTCGCGGTAAAGTTGTGAAGAACCCGTTTTGGGATGGAGCTGAGGTGTTAGACTGCTTCACACATACCGGATCGTTTACTTTGAATGCATGCAAGCATGGGGCAAAGAAGGTAACGACGCTGGATATCTCCGATCATGCGATTGAAACGGCGAAAAGAAACGTGAAGCTGAACGGATTTCTGCATAGGGTGGATTTTGTTGTGGCCAATGCATTCGATTATTTGCGCGATGCAGCGAAGGAGGGAAAACAGTGGGACGTGGTCATTCTCGATCCCCCGGCGTTTGCCAAATCCCGTAGTGCAGTGAAGGGCGCGCAGCGCGGCTACAAGGATATTAACCTGAACGGTCTAAAGCTTATACGCGAGGGAGGCTATCTCGTTACAGCCAGTTGCTCCTATCATATGAGTCCCGAATTGTTCGCCGAGACGATTCAGGAAGCGGCTGTAGACGCCAAGAAAGTTCTTCGGCTCGTACACTGGAGCGGCGCGGGTATCGACCATCCGAAGCTAACCGGTATTGACGAAGGTGATTATTTGAAATTTGCCATTTATGAAGTTCGTTCACGCGGCTAAATTTCTGAATTTGTAAAGAAAAAAACGAAGCGACAGGCTTAGCCGCGCTTCGTTTTTTGTTGTGAGCGTCCTAATCAACTTTAAAGTAGCTCACTTGATCACGCAGTTCTTCAGCCAAATTGGCCAGTGTGGCTGAGGAAGCATTGATTTCTTCCATGGAGGCATGGGCTTCTTCAATGGCACCTGCAACGGTTTGTGTGCTGTCAGCTGTCTCCTCCGAGATTTTAACGACAGATTGTACCGAATGGGTCATCTCATTCGATCCGGCAGCAATTTGCTGGACGGCAGCAGAAACTTCGTTCATTTGTTTGTTCAAGGCTTCGATCGCTTTACTAATGTGGCGGAATGAGACTCCGGCTTCTTGAGCGTTCTCCACGCTTTGCTCGCTTGCTGTCGTGCTGCCGGCCATGCTCTCGGCTACTTGTACAATCTCAGATTGGATGTTTTCGATGACGTGTTGGATTTTGCCTGCTGCTGTACCTGCCTCTTCCGCAAGTTTTCTCACCTCATCGGCTACTACCGCAAATCCCCGCCCTTGTTCTCCGGCTCTTGCTGCCTCGATTGCGGCGTTAAGTGCCAATAAGTTGGTCTGTCCTGCAATAACTTGGATAAACTCAACAATTTCTCCGATTTTTTCTGAATGTATGCCGAGATTATGCACCATTTCCGCAGAACGTTCTACATTCTCGCTGACTGAGCGGATGCTATGTACAGTACTATCAATTACTTTTTGTCCTTCGCCCGCAAGCGATGATGCTTCATGAGACGAATCAGCCACCCGTTGGCTGTTGACGGAGATATGCTGAATGCCGCTGGCTACCTGTTGAATAGTGGTCGATATTTCGTTGATGGCATGCCTTTGATGGGTAGCGCCTTCTGATACGTCTTGAATGGTCTGTGCGATTTGCTCGCTGGCTTCACTAGTCTGGCTTGCACTGGCTGACAGCTGCTCAGAGGCTGCGGCTACCTGGGTTGCAGTCATGCTGACCTGGTGCACGATGTCGCGTAATCGTTCACTCATATCATTAAAGTTGCCGGTTAAAATGCTGATTTCGTCGTTCCCCTTAATAGGCAATGGATCAAGGCGAAGCTCCCCTTCGGCCATTGTTTTGACTTGCTGACCTAGGGACTGTAACCTTGTTGTAATATTTCTTGTAATCATAAAAGCAAGCACTGTACAGGAAAGAAGTGCGATAGCCATATAGATGATAGCCTGATTACGGCCGCTTTTGTAGATGCTGGCTGCTTCTTGAACGGCCTTGTTACTACCTTCCTCATTGAGTTTCACCAACGTACTGTGGTACTTTTTCATTTCGGTGTAGATACTATCGCCTTGCTCCAGATATTTTTTTGCGGCGGTAATATCATTTTTGCTGCCAGCTTCTATAATGTGTTTATGGATTTCTTCGTATTTTTTCCACGTAGCTTTGAATGAGTCGAATACTTGTCGATCTTCCTCATCGTCTTCCTCATTGGTATTCTCGTATACGGTCAAACTTTTGTCGATTTCCGCAAACGTGCGCTCCATATTTTCCTTAAGGAATTGTTTTTGTGCTGCATCTGCTGTCATGACGAATTTTATTTCGTTCGCTAGAACGTGTTCGGTTAAATAGTTCAAGTGGTTAATGCTGCTAACGCCCGGCAGCCAGCTTGTGTTGATTTCTTCAGCTTTTTCGTTAATGCTACTCATTTTCATAATACTGAGAATGCCTAGCATCATCATAATGAGGAAAATACAGGTGAATGCGATATACAATTTCTTTCCAATAGAGAGTTTCATGGTGTTCACTCCTTGTGTATTCTCTTTATTCTGATCTACCGGGCGGTAAAACTCACACTTCGCGTATTTTATGTAGAGGATAACCACCCCTAAGACCTAAATAAGTGTAACAAACCATCAGGGGAGGGGAAGAACCCAATGGAGAGGGAGGATGCACTTTGTTGGGTAAATGGCAATGGAAAACAAATTGGGATAAAATTACTGGTTCTAAAATCCTATGTATTATAATTATCGTCAGATGTATGAGTATTTTAAAGTGGCCATTTTTTGAACAAGTTCAAAAGCTGGTTCCCTTATTATCGTCAGATGTATGAGTATTTTAAAGAGAAAAGCAGTAGATAGTAATATAAGCTTTGATACGTTTTGATATGGTAATAACTGGATTTTGTGCTATGATAAAAATAAAGGAAATAAGCGGCTTGTTTGTTGAATTTGTCGTCGGTCACCAGTAGTGCAAAAAAGCCGGGGAATCGACAACAGTTTTATTTTTGAAGTGTTTAAGTGAATGAATGAGATTGGTAGAGGGAAAAGAAGAATATAGGGATTTTGTTTGATGAGAGAAGGGGTTTTGTCACATAGCTATCAAGTTAAGGGACTGTCCCACAGGGTCAATTTATGGCCTTATGGGACAGCCCCTGTTTTGTAGCTAACTGCGGTGCTGCTCACTATGAACGTGTCGGGGTTTGTGTTTTTCTTTTAGTTGAACTGTGTATTTGGCCCAGTGTTCACTCGTGATGGTAAGTGCGCTTAGTTAAGATCGATCTTAAATTTCAGGTCCTCTCTTAACTCAAAATTATCGAAATCGTTTGTGCCTATATGATATTTCTTATTAGCATCTAAAGCTTCAAATTCCATTGTAAATTCATTCGGTTTTTGTTCATCTCTTCTTATATTATCGTCTTTGCTGTCAATCATTTTACCACTATCATTTTTTATATAAAGCGATGTTGCCTGCAAGTAAGGAGCTTTCCCTTCTGCGGTGAATGTAACTGTCGTCTTGTTATTGTCTGTCTTTATTTCTTTTATGATTAGCTTTCCTAGTTTACCTTGAGGAAGCTCGATTGGATATACGCCATCTATCGGTTTACTTATTTCGTTAGATTTCTTTGTTTCTACGGTAATTGGTGTTCCATCGTCTGACACGCCACCTCCACCTGAAGGAGTAATTTTGCAAGGAATAATCGTCAAGTACTTAGGAATATCCTTTACCTTCGTATAGCTCATTTGACTATTAAAATCCAGTCCATTAGAGCCGCCGCCACCAATACCATTCGGTATAAGTTGCGTTCCTTTATCATCAAATGCAAGCCAATAATCATAGTCAAATATGTTGTGGGGTGTGGATTTCTTTTCTTTATGTTTTCCGCTTAATGAAATATACGTACCTATTGGAGAGAATACTACCTTATCTACCGTCACAGCACTGTCCGGGAAATCTAATTTTTTATTCGGTGTAAATATTGTGCTGTTCCGAGATATTTCTTCTTTTGATACACTAAAGGCAAAATCCCATTTCCCTTTTACGCCCGCCACTTCATTGAATTTTAAATCTAAGTCAAGTTTTTTCCATGGTTTTAATAAGCTAATGTCCCATTCTTCACTGACAACATACGTATAATCATCAATACGATCTTCAGTACGACCTCCAATACGACCTCCAATACCGTAGAAATCTTCACCGTTTATTTGCAAGGAGCTTCCTGGTCCGGAGATTGTTAAGTCTGTAATTTTCTTGTCACTCTTTATTGTGTAGCCGATCATTAATTTTGATTCATCTGCTATTACTTCATTTATGGTAAGTGTTATTCCATTGTCTGTGATGCTGCTATTAATGATTTGCGAGTACTTATCGTATTCACCTTTATCATCATTTAGCGCTTGGATTATGGAATTTAGAACAGGGATATTTTCTGCAAAAGTGGGAGAAATTGTCCCAATCCCTACTAGGCAAGCCAATCCGATAGCTGCTACGGCAGGGGTATATTTTAGTTTCTTCAAATTTCTTTTACTCTTTATTTTTTTGTTTAAATTCTTCTTAATTCGTTCCTTTTGAACCGTTGATACTTCTTCTTTCATATCAGTAATCTCACTTTCCTCGAATTTTATTCCGTTAAATAATTTATAGATATCCTTTTCTTCCAAATCAAAATCCTTATTTTTCATCACAATACCTCTCCACTCAATAAGATAAGTTTTTTCTTTAACGCTTTACGTCCTCTTGAAAGTCTTTGGTCTACCCAATTCCTATCTACACCAAATGTCTCAGCAATACTTTCAACTTTTTCACATAAAAAGTATCTTCGTATGAAGATTTCCTTATCTTCATTACTCATATCATTTATTGCGTTAAGAAGTTCTTCCTTGTTTTCCTTTGATACAACAATACTTTCTAAATTCATCTCATCATTTAAGGAACAATCGTCTATAGACTCAATAATACTTTGCTTGAAAAGCTTTCTTTTGTAATCTATCGCTTTGTATTTGGCCACAGCGGCAATCCAGTGTTTAAACTCACCTTTTTCTTCATCAAAGCTGTTGATATTATTCCATACAGACCAGAATATATCATTGCTGCATTCCTCTATATATTGAAAATGAAAGCCTGTATTTAGCACACCGCCTACAACCTTGAAAACCAGATTACTATAATTATCTACGATGAACTCCAGCGCTTCTGTATTTCCCCGTTTTAATTCCTTGATAAAGTTGTTTTCATCTATTCTCATATTTCATCACCCCCTGAAAAGACTTCTCGTAATATAGTACGAAGGGGTTGCAGGCTTTCTGACATTGTTTTTATGAATGAAATAGGATATGGCCCCGGTTATGCTTGCGTTGTGAAGCTGTCATTTTTGCCTTTGGATATTATGCCATAGTAAAAAGCCACAATAATTATGATAATTACCGTGGCTTGCCGATGTGAAAATTGCTCCCATATGAGCAGAGGATGGCCATGTGTCGATGAAATGACCCTCCTTTACTTTGCGAATTCCATTCACTTACATCTTCCCACGCTAATCGTAATCTTCCAACAAAAATTTTCGCATATCGCGTATTCCAACAAATTTAGCGTTTTAAGTTGCGTGAATTGTCGTACGATTATTGTGTTTTTTTAATTCCT
The DNA here is from genome assembly GCF_000466385.1 of Aneurinibacillus aneurinilyticus ATCC 12856. GTDB lineage: Bacteria > Bacillota > Bacilli > Aneurinibacillales > Aneurinibacillaceae > Aneurinibacillus > Aneurinibacillus aneurinilyticus. Next base: position 5,301 of record NZ_KE952855.1, on the reverse strand, counting down.
TATCCGCTATACTGAAATCACCAAAACCGAATGGGGAGGAGTACGTGATGGATACGGATATTAGACAGGAGGATTTTTCTTATTATAGTGAAGGGGTACTGACCTGGATTTATACACATGAGTCAGAGCAGGAGAATATAAAGGCTTGTTGGCAAGAGTATTCTTGTTCTATACAGGAAACTTGCTGCTCGTATGTCGGTACGATAGGGCAGCGACAAGAAGGGCGCGAAGGAGCAGCATGGCGTGCAGCCCCGGCTCCGAGGACATATGAACGGGCGGAAATAGGGTATTGGGACACGGGATAAGGCAAAACCTCTTTTTCCTTATGCAGCTTTTACCGCGAATGTTCAATCGGCGTTCCCCGTTTAAGGCCAGCGGCCATTTTGCCTGGCTCCTTTCCCTTTCTTTGGCTTTTTCCTTCTTTATTCATCGTTCTGATTTTATTACGTTCCGGCCAATTTGGTATAATGAAAGAAAAAAGGTTTGGAGATAGAATATGGAACCTATTCTACAAGTACAAGGCTTAACGGGTGGATACCGGAAAAAGCGCCCGATTATCCATGATATTACCTTTACGGTTCATCCGCATGAAATGGTCGGATTAATTGGTCTGAACGGTGCGGGCAAGAGTACGACTATTAAGCACATTCTAGGCTTGCTTCAAGCATCCAATGGCTCAGTTCGTATCCATAACCAGACGCTCCAGGAGATGCCTGAAGCGTACCGTGCATCTTATACGTATGTACCGGAATCGCCTCTCGTTTATGAGGATTTGACACTGTGGGAGCATTTGGAGTTAACGGCGATGGCGTATGGCCTGGATCGGAAGACGTTCGAAGAGCGGGTCGGCCCTCTGATGGAGGAGTTCAATATGAAGGACAAACGCGATTTGTTTCCACAGCACATGTCCAAGGGAATGCGCCAGAAGATGATGATTATGAATGCATTTCTGGTGCAGCCGTCGCTGTATATTATTGATGAGCCGTTTGTCGGCCTCGACCCTATAGGCATCCGTTCATTGTTGGAATTGATGGTGAAGATGAAAAACACGGGCGCCGGAATTCTGATGAGTTCACACATTTTGTCTACGGTTGAACGATATTGCGATAAGTTCGTTGTCCTGCATAATGGCCGGATTCGTGCGGCAGGTACGATCACGGAAATTCAGCAACAGGCAGGTATGGAAGGTGTACCGTTAGACGATGTATTCTATGAACTGACAAAGGATCAGAGCGTATGATGGATGTTAAACAGCTATGGAACCAGCGGATAGGGGCGTTTTTGAAGGAGGCTGTCGGTTATTCCCGTTATATTGTTAACAGCGGAACGATTGTATTCCTCGTATTTGCGTTTATTGGTGCGTCGTACTACTACTCCGTGTTGCTTGAAAAGCTCCCGCGTACATATCCGGTAGAGTGGTTAATTGTGTTGCTGTTTTCCTTGCTTTTAACAGGTGGAAAAATTCGCACATTCCTAAAGGAAGCGGATCTTGTGTTTTTGCTTCCGTTGGAAGGAAGGATGGGACCGTATTTTAGGGCATCCATCGTGTATACATTTGTGTTTCACGCACTCTACGTATTTTTGCTGCTGCTTGCAGTATGGCCGTTGTATACTCACCGGATGGGGGAGAGTGCGGAATCATTTTTGCCGCTTCTGGTGTATTTGCTAGTAATAAAGCTAGTGAATGTGGCGGGTAGATGGCAGGAGCAGCGGCTGCGAGAGCAAAGCGCCAGAGCAGCTCATGCGGGAGGTCGCTGGCTTGCGAATGTGGCGGTCCTTTCCGTTTTGTTCTCGCAAGGATTTGTTCTTGGCAATATGATTGCAACCCTTCTCTTTTTTGTGGTCGCTGTTTTTTATTATCGCACGCTTTCGCGTCAGTATATACACTGGGAGCATCTGGTGCAGATAGAAAGGCGCATGGTATCCAGATTTTATTCATTTGTGAACCAGTTCGTCGATGTGCCTCACATAGAGAACAAGGTGCACCGCCGTGCCTGGATATCTATGCTGGTAGACAAGGTTGCCTTTGTACAGCGTAACATGTATACGTATTTGTACGGCAAGGTATTTGCTCGTTCCGATTTATTTTCGATGTTCGTAAGATTGACTATTGTCGGATTGATTGTTATCGGTCTTATTCGTGATGAATGGGGTAAGGCAATAGCTTATTTCATTATCCTGTCGCTAACCGGTACACAATTATCGACGTTGCGTCAATACTATCGTTACGTGTTCTGGACGCATATCTATCCTGTTCCATCTACGGCAAGACAGGATGCAGTTGTACGTGTTGTTTTCGTTGCAATGATAGTACAATCTGTGATTTTGTACATAGCGGTCCTTGTTCCGTTTACCGTTGGTTGGCATTTGGTTATAGCACCGGTAATCGGTATAGGCTTTTCTTATGTATACAGCTATCGTCTGCTTCGTAGAAAACTTCAAGAAAACTAAAAGAGGGTATGCTTCTGAGTAACTCAGGGCATACTTTTTTATTTGATTCGCACATCCTGCTTTGCTAAAAACAAATAACATCTCTGAATTTTCCCTAAGGAAACAGATTTTCCTTCAATACAAAAAACTTTCCTTACCCTACAATACTAGTCAGTGGCAAAAAGGTTTCTCTAGACCCACATGAATCTGTTTGATAGCATACTTAATACAGAAACTCGTGGGGGTTTATCGGAATGGAAGAGCAACAATACGCTAATGTAAAAATGGGGGAACGCGGTGCCTGGGTCAGCATTATTGCCTATCTTGTCCTTTCCGTTTTGAAGCTTGTTATCGGATATTTTACCGGATCAAAAGCATTGATGGCGGACGGTTTGAATAATACTACTGATATTATGGCTTCGATTGCAGTGCTTATCGGCCTGCGTTTTTCCCGTAAACCGCCGGATGAAGACCACCCGTACGGTCACTGGCGTGCAGAAACAATCGCTTCATTGATTGCCTCGTTTATTATGATGGTGGTAGGTTTGCAGGTGCTCTATAATGCCGGGCAATCGATTATTGATTTCCGTGCGGAAGCGCCGGACATGCTGGCTGCATGGACGGCGTTGGGATGTGCGCTCATCATGTATGGAGTGTATCGGTTTAACCGGAATTTAGCGCATAAGATTAACAGTCAAGCTGTGATGGCAGCAGCTAAAGATAACCTATCGGATGTCTGGGTTAGCATCGGTGCGGCGGTCGGGGTTTTCGGCGCGCAGCTTGGTCTGCCATGGCTGGATCCGTTAGCGGCGGTGGTGGTAGGCTTGATGATCTGTCGCACAGCGTGGGAAATTTTCCGTGAAGCTTCACATAATTTAACGGATGGCTTCGATGAACAGGAGCTGGCAAAGCTGCGAGGAACAATCGAAGAAATCCCCGAGGTTAAGTCATTGAATGATATTAAAGCGCGTGCGCTTGGCAATATGGTAGTCGTCGATGTCGTTATTCATGTCGATCCCCGCCTGAATGTAATAGAAAGTCACCGAATTACGGAAGAGATTGAAGAGAAGATGAGGAAAAAGCATGGGATCATGAACGTTCATGTTCATGTAGAACCATGGAAGCAATAGCGAACAGGGAAACAAACCTGTGGCCTGCTTTGTACGGAATGTTTCCCTACACCGCTTTACACCCTGTATTGCCGTTTGACTTCTTGTAGTCTTTTCTTTACATACTCCACAAATGTGTAATTTTGCTGAAGGTCAAAAATCATCAATGATTTGTGGAAGAAGTCAAGTGCCTGCTCCGTTTGGTGCAAATGCAACAGGTTCTCGGCTTTCTGATAATGAAGCTCCCCGAATAAATATAAGTACTCATGCTGCAGGCATAGCAGAAGTCCCTTATTGCAGTATTGGAGCGATAGTTTATAATCTTTAAGCTGGGTCAGGACTTTGGCATAATTATAGAACAATCGCAGGTAAATGGTGTGATCCTGTGCGAATGTTACGCCGTTCATATGACGGATCGCCCTCGCAAAAATCTCCAATGCTTCTTTATAACGTTCCTCTTCGCTATAAATAATCCCGATACTGTTTAGGATTTCGATTTCTTTCTCAGTATAGTTCTCCATGCTAACAGCTAAATCCAGCGCTTCATATAGAAGTTCCATGCTCTTTGTGAGGTTATGTTCAAGATAGTATGCACAAATGCCCTCATGCCAGGAAAGAAACTGGCGGTTTTCCCGATTGCAGAAAATTGGATTGTTACGCTCTGCTTTAATAAGTAATGAGACTTCTTCATAATTACGTTCCCGGATTAACTTGCGAATTTGATAGAAAAATTCCTGTACATACGTAAATTGCGGATTCTCCATTCGATCAAAAAAGTAATCAAGCGTAATGCCCAAGCGCTTGGCAATATAATAGAGAATTTCGGCAGAAGGAATGACCTCGCCCTTTTCAATTTTGCTGATGAGTGCTTGGGTACAAATTCCTTTTGCAAGTTCCGTCTGCGAGATGTTTAAATACTTTCTAATTTCCCGAACGACTTCTCCGATTCGTTGAATACTCATGCAGCCTCTCCTATATAATTATTTTTATATGTATTCACGCATTTGCAAGGAAAAGTAACAAAAACGGATATATTCCCTGAAAACGCCCTTTTATCCTGAATTCGCAAAAAAATGTTATATATTATGATGGTACTAACATATATTTCATATTTTTAAAGTTTAAAGGAGGGTATAAGAATGAAAAGCAAAATTTTTTCTCTAGTCGTTACGGCCCTTATATTAATAAGTTTTAACGGAATTGCAGACGCTAAAGAAGTGGAAAAAGCACCGGTAAAAAATACCCAAGATAAAGCAATTACTATCCTTCGCCTTCCATACCAACACTAATCATTTTTTGGCTGAAGGGAGATGTAAAGAAATGAGAAGAAAGTATTCATTGGAGTTTAAAAGAGAAGTTGTGAAAGATGCACTAGTAGAAAAAAGCCTCAGTCTAGTAGCCAGAAAATACAGACTTAACAGTAAAATGATTTATCGTTGGATACATGAGTACAAGCAGGGAAAATATAGTTCGTACAAATAAAACATCGGTGGCACTGTGAATAACATGCAGTGTCGCCGATGTTTTTTAATCGTATAAGAAAGTAATATATATTCACGCCTGTTGATTATCCATAAGGTGGAAGAAAGAAGGCGACACGCGTCGGCGTGTTCCCTCGTCTTTTTCTCACAAGGAAGAGACACAGCCGCTTTTTGGCGCCAGGGCCGGACCGGCAAAACATCTGGGCCTCTCGGTGTAGGAGACAGTTGCCGGTCGATTTCGTCCCCAGCGCCACACGCTCCACACAGTAAAGAAAACTTGA
>NZ_KE952854.1:58908-74543 GCF_000466385.1 Aneurinibacillus aneurinilyticus ATCC 12856 | reverse complement strand
ACCTTCTTTCTTCCCCCTTATGGATAATCAACAGGTGTGATAAGAGATATGTAAAATAAAAAAGAGGCTTCCGACAATATGGGAAGCCCCTTGTGTGTTTATGCTTTTATTTAGGCGGATTTGTCTTTATTATTTTTTGTCAGGAGGCTGCTCTCGACCTTATTAGCCAAAGAAATAACGCCATTCATTGCCTGATAAGCATACTTTATTTTTGGTAGCAAGTAATGGATGCTAATTGCGGTGAACGCACCAAGTGTAATGCCTGCCAATACATCACCTGGATAATGTACACCTACCCAAACGCGGGAAAATGCAATGCCAAGAGCCAAGGTTAACCAGGCCCAGCCCACTTTTTTATGGAACAGCCAGAAGGAAACGGCAATGACAAACGCCCCTGTGGCATGGTCGCTAGGAAAAGAGGCATTGGCACTATGAGGGATAAGCTGCACGATATCATGTGTGACAAAAGGACGTGGACGGTAAAAGAAATGGCCGATAATCCTGCTAATCCCTAACGCTATGCAAGCAGATAGTAAGGCTTGCATAACCATATACCGGTTTTTTCTAACACCGGTAAACCAGTACAAGAAAATGCTCAAATAAAGAATATATTCTCCGTATAAGGAGAAGCCTTTCATTAGAAGGCCAAGGGAAGGATAGAAAGGAACCAATTGGTTAATATCTTGAAATAACAATGCATCTGTTTGAGAAAGTTTCATAATTAAATTGTACCTCTACTTAAAGAATATTTCGTAACAGAAGAATTCTTCTATGTTCGTTTTACGTCTAAAATATCAAGTAAGAACACGAAGGTAGGGATTCCTACGATAAGCCCCCATACACCAAAAAAGTGTTCGGAAAAAATCAAAACAATGAAGGTATAGAACATTGGCAAATTGGTTTTCGATGCCATCAATTTAGGGTTAAGTAAATAGGCTTCCAATGAGTGGAGCACGATAACCATCACAAGTACATAAATAACCTTCATAAACCCGCCGATGCTGAAAGCAATGGCACATAATGGAATCAAGGAAATAATAACCCCTGCGACCGGGATGAGCCCAAGCACGAAAATCATGAGTGCCAGTCCGAACAGCTGAGGAAAGCCCATAATCCACAGCATGATTGTTGATAGAATACAGTTTGTGAGTGCTATTAGAAATTGTGCTTCAATCACTTTTCCGAAAGTATGAACAAACTTCTTGCCGAAGAATTCGATTTCGTCAAAGAACCATGCAAGCTTACTCGTTTTGAATTTGGCAGTAAACTGGGTGACCTTTGTTTTTTCCAGCAGGAAAAACAAACTCAAAATTAGCGCCAGTAACATGTTTAAACCCCAATTGCTAATTTTAAGCACGAAATCCAAACTCTGTTTTACATAACCTTCAATATTTACATCACCTAAAAGAGAAACAACATACTGGAAAAGTTCATGATCTTGTTGTTCATCGTATACACTTTTTGTTAAATTAGTCAATTGTGTAATTTGATGAACAATGGTCGGGAGTGCTTTATATATCCCGATAACAAGAATCAAAACCAAAATTACATATAAAAATAACAGAACAACTTTTTGATTTACTGGGAATAGCTTGTTTAATTTTTGTACTGCATAGCTGTATAAGCTATTCATTAAAAAGGTAATCAAAAAGGTTAATAGGATGATATTGAGCATACTTTTCATGCTATACAGGACAAGACAAAGAAACAACAGTATAACCACACGTCTGACACCTTGTTCGCGAAAGAAACTCTTAATTTCCATCATAACTTCCTTTATTGTTTTTTAGTTCGAGCTATGAGAACGAATCCTAATTGCCATCTTCATAATTCTATTTTTTATGCAACAAAAAATCAAGCAAGTATAAATATTCTTTTTTAAGCGATAGGCTATTGACAAGCTTGCGTAACAGAAGTAGGATGGGTTCTGTATCGAATAAATCCTCGTTAGGTGAGGCTCCTATACAAACATAGGCCACTGCCCAGAAATATCGAAAGATGCCTATGGGTAGAACAGGAATTGTCGGATTAAGGCTTTTCTTAATGTGGCTAAGAGAAGATTTCTCTTTACGGTGTATAGTGCTAAAACTCGACTAGGAGGGGAACGGAATGTTTTTTGTGTATTCATTTAACCCTCCAGGAGAACCGGAGGGTTTTTCATATTGTAAAGGAGGGGAACGCTTGCATGGATGATAGTTCTAGTTGTCGAACGTACAGTTTACATAAAGATTCTATGCAGAGGGAGAATCGCGTTCTTCTCATTTACCTTGCTTTGTTTCCTATTGCTATTCGTTGCTGGAATGGGTGGATGTAAGCATGCGTATTTGACCTACGAACGTCAGAAGAATGAGCTTGATATAACAAGCAATCCTCTCTGTTACAGGGAGGTTTTTTTATGGCTTGGAAAGTGGCATTATTCATGAGATGAGGGAAAAAGACCGACAACGTTCGTGTATTTTTCCTATATAAAATATAAGGTTGTGTATGTATGGTTAAAAAGCTTAAAAGACTCGACATTCCTATATTGGCACTCATTATTTGCCTGTTTTTCATTAGCACTGCTGCTATTTATAGTGCAACGAAAAATACACATTATGTCGGATTACATATAAATAATATCGTTATGTTCATTGTTTTTTTTGTTCTGATGGTCATTATTGCTGTTAGTGACTATCGAACGTACACAAACAATTATTCGTACCTTTTATATGGCATAGGTGTGGTACTTCTTGTTTCTGTTTTGCTTTTTGGAGAGACACTTAACGGCTCAAAACGTTGGGTAGGCTTTGGGACGATGAAGTTCCAGCCTTCTGAGCTGTTTAAGCTCTTTCTAATCCTTGCCATAGCGAAGGTGCTAGCAAAGAAAAATGGAGAACCTTTAGAGTTACTGCGGGATGTTGGAACAGTCGGTATCATGACGCTTATTCCTTTCTTGCTTGTATTGAAGCAGCCGGACTTAGGCACGTCCATCGTATTTCTTTGTATCGGTGCTGGTATGCTTTGGGTGGGGAATGTACGGTTTTTACATGTAATACTAGGTGGCGGCGCTTTTATTAGTATTGTTGTGTCGCTTATCAGTCTGTATTTTGTTAATTTCGATATTTTTTCAAAGGTGATCAAAGGTCATCAGCTTCAGCGTATTCAAACATTTCTTGATCCGACAAGTGACCCGGATAGTGGATGGCATGTACTTAATTCTCAAACTGCGATTGGTTCAGGAAAGTTGCTTGGGCATGGCTTTACTAACGGAACGTACGTTCAGAGCGGCTTCATCCCGTATGCTTATTCCGATTCGATTTATGTGGTAATCGGAGAAGAGTTCGGATTATTAGGCTCGATGATTCTGCTGCTGCTTTATTTTTTATTAATCTATCGCATGGTTAATATCGCTCTGGATTGTAGGGAGCTGTCTGGCGTATACATTATTGCTGGTGTAATCGCAATGCTCGTGCTGCAGATTTTCGAAAACATCGCTATGCATGTAGGGATTATGCCGTTAACCGGAATTTCGTTACCGTTTATTAGCTATGGCGGTAGTTCGCTTTTGATTAATATGATGGCGATTGGACTTGTGCTGAGTGTACGGGTACACGAATCCAAGTTTACTTTTATTGATGAATGAACAGATTTTTAGTGTTTTTATGGCCCTTTTTGTTATAATAATAAATGAGTAATAATTATAAATAAGGAGGGCCTTTACTTATGTATGACATTGCCATTATAGGAGCCGGTCCGTCAGGTGCAAGTGCTGCTCTTTTTTCTGCGAAAGCTGGAAAGAAAACCCTTTTGTTGGACAGTGATCAAAGCATTACAAAAAAAGCGTGGATTGAAAACCATTATGGTGTCATGGAAATTACAGGTCCAGCCCTTGTAGATATAGGAAAAAAGCAGGCTGAAAAATTCGGGGCAGAATTGGTTCAGGGAAAGGCGACAGATATTCAAAAAACAGACTCGGGCTTTCGCATCGAAACCGACAATGGCGAATTTGAAGCCAAACATGTTGTTTTTGCCACCGGACTGTTCGTTGACTTGGCCGAAAAAGCGGGTGTAAAAACAAAGCCTGGAACAGAGCCTCGAATCAAAACGATACTGGATGCAGATCAGGATGGAAAAACAAATGTAGATGGAATCTGGGCTGCAGGCACGTGCGCAGGGGTAAGCGTGCACACGATTATTACGGCAGGCGATGGTGCGAAGGTAGCTATTAATATTATTAGCGAATTGAATGGAGCAAGATACGTTGATCACGATGTACTTAAATAAGCCAAATGAAAAAGGATGCTGAAAAGCGTCCTTTTTTATTTAATTAATAAAAAATTTTATTGACTAATACAATAGGGGGGTATAGTATTTAGATAGAGGAACGATTTGCAAAGAAGAAAGAAGTAAAGTAACTCAAGGTTTTTTTGAGAATGCCATATACAATACGGAGGTATTCTATATACGTCTGCATTGTATATGACACATTTTTGGGGCGGGAGGCAAGAAATGAAGGAAGGGCGGGAGCGGTCGGAAAAAAACACGTTGGCTTTTCTTCTGCCGGAGCGCGGGGCGCATCCAATCTTTTCTTTTTTCCTGCTCTCCTTCTTCCAATTACCTGAACTTTTGTTACTACGTCAAGCGATTTCTATACTAAATAAGATATAGTGTTGGAGGCGGTGAAAGTGTCTGATACGAAACAGACCATTCTTCGAATTAGCGGAATGACGTGTGCAGCATGTGCAAACCGCATCGAGAAAGGGTTAAGCAAACTAGAGGGTGTAACAGAGGCGAACGTAAATTTTGCATTAGAAAAAGCGACAGTTACGTACGAACCGGATAAAGTATCCTCTGCGCAGATGGAAGAACGGATTGAAAAATTAGGATACAGCACGGTGAAAGAGCAGATTGATTTTCAACTGACAGGTATGACATGTGCGGCATGTGCAAACCGTATCGAGAAGGGATTAAGCAAAATGCCGGGTGTGGCATCGGCCAGCGTAAACTTCGCTTTAGAGACTGCTCATGTAGAGTACAATCCATCAGAAGTATCGGCTGATGATATGATTCACAAAGTAGAGAAGCTTGGATATGGGGCAAGCGCAAAGGGCGAACAGGCATCAAGGAACACGGATCATCGTCAAAAAGAAATCAAGCGACAAAAACAAAAGTTCATCGTAGCAGCGATTCTTTCGTTGCCGCTGCTATGGTCGATGGTTGGACATTTTTCTTTTACATCGTGGATATGGGTGCCGGATTTATTCGTAAACCCGTGGTTTCAACTAATACTCGCAACGCCCGTCCAGTTTATTATCGGTGGTCAATTTTATATTGGTGCCTATAAAGCGCTACGAAACAAGAGTGCCAACATGGATGTGCTTGTTGCGCTCGGGACATCGGCAGCATACTTTTACAGCCTGTATCTGACGCTCAAGTCGCTCGGTTCTTCCCATCACATGGTAGAGATGTATTATGAAACGGGCGCAGTGCTCATTACGCTTATTTTGTTAGGAAAATTATTTGAAGCGTTAGCCAAGGGCCGGACTTCTGAAGCGATAAAAACGCTTATGGGACTCCAGGCAAAGATGGCTCTTGTGATTCGGGATGGAGAAGAGATGATGATTCCGGTAGAAGAAGTAGTGGTGGGCGATACGATTGTTGTACGACCCGGGGAGAAAATACCGGTTGATGGGGAAATTATCGAAGGGCATTCCTCCGTAGATGAATCCATGCTGACAGGAGAAAGCATTCCGATAGAGAAACAGGCGGGGGCGCATGTTTTTGGGGCCACGCTGAATAAAAATGGCGCATTAAAAATGAGGGCGACCAAAGTCGGGAAGGAAACAGCTTTGGCACAAATCATCAAAGTTGTCGAAGAAGCTCAAGGATCGAAAGCGCCCATTCAACGCATCGCAGACAAAATTTCAGGTATTTTTGTACCGGTTGTCATCGGTATTGCAGTGGTAGTATTTTTTATCTGGTATTTTTGGGCGACTCCGGGCGATTTCGCAAATGCGCTGGAAAAGCTCATCGCTGTGCTGGTCATTGCTTGCCCTTGTGCGCTGGGTTTAGCGACACCGACTTCGATTATGGCTGGTTCTGGCCGTGCAGCTGAAGCTGGCATTTTGTTTAAAGGTGGTGAGCATTTAGAGGCCACCCATCGAATTGATACAGTTGTGCTGGATAAAACAGGCACGGTAACGAAAGGGAAGCCTGAGTTGACAGATGTGATTATAGAAGGAATGGAGGAAGCAGAGTTTCTTCGTCTGGTGGGCAGCGCCGAGAAGAATTCCGAGCACCCGCTGGCGGAAGCGATTGTTATCGGCATTCAAGAAAAAGAAATTTTGATTCCTGCATCGGATACGTTCGAGGCGATTCCGGGATACGGCATTCGGGCGGTTGTTGAAGAAAAACAAGTCCTTATCGGAACCCGCAGATTGATGGAACAATATAGCATCAATGCAGCACACGCTTTTACACAGATGGATGAATTAGAGAGCAAAGGAAAAACGGCTATGCTGGTTGCGATTGATGGCCGCTATGCCGGGATTGTGGCGGTGGCTGATACGATTAAAGAGACATCTAAAGAAGCGATCGCACGTCTGAAGCAGATGAATATTGAAGTCATTATGATTACCGGGGATAACAGGCGCACAGCAGAAGCGATTGCGTCCGAAGTAGGGATTGAGCATGTTCTTGCCGAAGTATTACCTGAAGGAAAAGCAGAAGAGGTTAAGAAGCTACAGAGCGACGGGAGAAAGGTCGCTATGGCTGGAGACGGGATTAATGATGCTCCGGCGCTAGCTGTGGCGAATATTGGTATCGCTATGGGTACCGGTACGGATGTAGCGATGGAGGCCGGAGATATTACACTCATGCGCGGAGATTTGAATAGTATTGCTGATGCTATATATATGAGCCATCGAACAATGGCGAACATTAAGCAAAACCTGTTCTGGGCTCTGGCGTACAATTCGCTCGGCATTCCGATTGCTGCTGCGGGATTTCTAGCACCGTGGGTAGCCGGAGCAGCAATGGCGCTAAGCTCGGTGTCCGTTGTACTGAATGCGCTACGTTTGCAGCGGGTGAAGCTATAAAGCAAATCTTCTGTCAGCAGTTTTTTTCATCCTCTGCTGATGGTTAGTTTTACTTATCGAAATCTTACGGCCCGTTGGACCGGGATAAAGAGCGCGAAAGGCTGGCAAGGAGGTGAAATGATGGAACCGGGGATTGAAGAACAATCCGGAGGTGGTGATAAAGCCCAGCAAGGGTGTGAGCGAACGAGTCATCACTCTGATAAAATGAAAAATAATCTTACCACTCGACTCAACCGGATTGAGGGGCAAATTCGAGGAATTAAAGGCATGGTAGAAAAAGATGTGTACTGTGACGATATTCTGAATCAAATTGCGGCAGTGCAGTCCGCCTTGAACTCAGTCGGGCGCTTATTGCTCGAAGGTCATATGAAAAGTTGTGTGATTGAACGTATTCAAGAAGGCGATCACGATGTGATTGATGAATTGTTGAAGACAATGAATAAACTAATGAAATGAGGGGTATATGTATGCAAAACGTAACGTTAAAAGTTGAGGGCATGTCATGCAATCATTGTGTTAAAGCGGTAGAAGGCGCACTCGAAGAAATTGGGGCTGCCGGAAAAGTAAACCTTGCTGAAAAGACGGTACAAGTAGAATATGATGAAAGCAAATTATCCCTTGACTCCATTAAGGAAGCGATTGAAGAGCAAGGGTATGACATAGCATAAGAAGAATGGCTCATTTACAGAAGAGTCGTGCTGTCGGGATGTCCCGGCAGTTTTTTTATAGATAGGAAGACAGGAAAAGGCAAATGATAACAGGATGCCCTTCGTGAGAAAGGCATCCTGCTTATATTTTTACAATGAAGAAAACTACTCCAGATTCTCCAGGAACTTTCCTTTGGCTCCCCAGACGAATACTCCGATTATTGAGGCTGCTACGACGAGAATAGGCGCGTACGTAATTAAAAATTGTTCCATGATAAATTCCTCCTTAGATTTCGCCTTTCACATATTTTTTGTTAAATAGAAACAGACGCATAAGCAAATAAAGGGAAGGTAGCAGCAGCAATAAACCGGCGATAAAGGCGATAATAAGCGCAATGGCCATTGTCGGGTTTGTAAATCCGTCGTAAATGGTCAGATGCGGATATAGCAAATACGGATAATGAGAGAAACCGTACCCGAAAAAGGCAAAGCCGTATTGCAGTACCACCAGTACAAAGGCTGTTCCATATTGACTTTTCTTATAAATCAAGTAGACGGCTCCGGCAAAAAACAGAGCGGATAGCACGAATACCCATCCGATATCCAGCATCTTGCTGAAATGAACCGGATTGTGTCCTTTAAGAGTAAACATCACAGCAAAAGCTGCCAGGATAGAAGGAAAGCTCCATAATAATGAGTACATTCGGAGCAGGCGGGTAGCTTTCTCATCACCGGCCGCATGTGCGTAATATGTCAGGAAGCTTGCCGAGATGAATAATACGCTCACAATGGCAAGCAGTACAACGCCCCATGAATATGGACTGCGCAACAATTCCCCATATAACAGGGTGATGCGGTTATCCTGAATATCAATGAACCCACCTTCAGATATCGTCAGTACGGTCGTAAATGAGGCAGGAATGAATATACCTGTCATCCCATAAAAAAATGCATACCATTTATTATCTTTGACTCCATATGTACCAAAGGCGTAATATGAGCCGCGGATGGCCAGCAGAATAATGGAGATGCTGGCCGGAACGAGCAGAGCCGTTCCATAATAGTAGGCGGTTTTCGGGAAGAACCCGACAATTCCTACGAAGAAAAAGACAAGGAATACATTCGTTACCTCCCAGACGGGCGATAAGTATCGCTGAATGATTTTGTGTATCAAATGTTTTTTACCGGCCCAATCGCTGTATGTGCTAAAAAATCCTGCACCAAAATCAATCGAGCCGATAATAACGTAGCCGAATAGAAACAACCACAGTACGGAAATGCCTACAAGTTCAAGTGTCATAGGTTGTTTACCTCCTGCGCGCTGTTCATTTGTTCAAATTCCTGTTCTACAGGGTTATTTTTAAACATTTTACGCAGCACGATCGTACTTACAATAGCAAGCAAAGCGTAGAGAGCAATAAAACAAATGAGCAAAATATCCACATAGTCGGCTGTTGTCGCTCCTGTTGATGTCTTCATATAGCCGCGCAGTATCCACGGCTGTCGTCCCACTTCCGCGAAAATCCATCCGAGTTCAATCGCCAGCAGCGCGAGAGGACCGGATAGTACAATGGTTACGAGTAGAGACTTGCGGTAAGGAGTTGATTTCCTGCGTTTATGCAGGATGAGATAGATGAACGCGACAACGGTTAACAGAACACCGATGGTGACCATTAAGTCGAAAAAATAGTGAATATACAGTGGCGGCAACTCGTCTGCCGGAAATTCATTCAATCCGACGACTTCGGCGTTCGGATTATTGTGGGCTAGAATGCTTAAAGCATACGGTATAGTGATACCGTTTTTGACCTTGTTATTTTCATCCAGCGAACCGAACAGAACAAGCGGCGCCTTTTCTGATGTTTCAAAATGCCATTCGGCAGCAGCCAGTTTTTCTGGCTGGTATTCAGCAAGGAATTTCCCGGAGAAGTCGCCGATGATAGCCGTTGCCAACGAGAAGACTAGTGCCGGGACGAGCGTAATATGCAGCGCTTTCTTATGGTAGACATGTTTGCTGCCGCGAAGGATGCGGTAAGCGGCGATGGATGCCAGAACGAATGCCGATGTCATATACGCGGAAGCAAGCACGTGCCCTACTTTGGTCGGCATGGCCGGATTAAACATAGCAACCAGTGGCTGAATGCTAACGATGACCCCATCCTTTAGTTCGAAGCCTTGTGGCGTATTCATAAACGCATTAACAATCGTAATGAAAAGCGCAGACGCAGACGAGCCAATAACGACCGGAATTAGTAGAAGAAAATGTTTCATTTGATTTTTGAAGCGATCCCACGTATACAGGTAAATTCCAAGGAAAATCGCTTCAAAAAAGAAAGCGAATGTTTCAAGGAACAAAGGCAAACTGATAACCTGACCCGCCAGTTCCATGAAGTTTGGCCATAGCAGGCTAAGCTGCAGGCCAATGGCGGTTCCGGTTACGACTCCGACCGCAACGGTAATAACAAATCCTCGGGTCCAGCGGCGTGCCAATAAAATATAGTGCGGATCGTTTCTCTTGATACCGATCCATTGGGCGAGAGCGATCAGTAGGGGAACTCCGACCCCGATTGTTGCAAACAGGATGTGAAATGCGAGTGTTACTTCTGTCAGTATTCGGCTGTATAGTACAGCATTATAAGTAAACAACTATTCTTCCCTCCTTCTTACCGGAACAGTCGGCTTACAAGAGAAATAAACATTACGACAGCTACTGTTACGGAAGCGATGAGCAAATATTTTTCTTGCTTTTGAATCATGAGGATTCCTCCTTTACCCCCTGGGGTTACACTCATATTGTACAAATTAAGTAAGGGAGAATTGTGTGGAAAGGGTGGCAACTTTTCGAATGTTATGTTGCCATTGTGTGAATGTTGTTTTTTATTGTAAATAGTCACTCTTTCGCCATATTGTAGCGTCGTGTGGAGGGGATGTTTTTTATAATTCTCCATATTTTTTTGATATTCATTCCGTATTTCCTACCTATTATTAAGTCATCAATACAAGCCTATTTTATAGTTGGATACAGACCAATGGAGTTGGGTGCTCTCCATTTTATAGATAGTCTTCTATGTATTGCCTTCTGGGGGGCCGTTATCCTTCTCTTTATGGGATGGCTTTATAAGAGAAGAAATTCGCATCGTCCTTCGGGATATTCAATAATGGATACATCTCATTTCTCCCATACGTATAGTCAAAGTCCACATCATGTCGATTTCTTAGATGAATGGGAAAAAAATCAACGAAAACATAAGGAGGAGTAGGAACCCATTATAAATCAGACAGTCATGCTGCATGACAAGGTAAGGGAGCTCAAAGAAAAGGTGGATGAATTAAGGCATAGAAGAATCCTCTTGCTTTCAAGGGTAAATGCAGCAACTTCATTCGATACAGATAATATAGCAAATGGTTTTGCGCGTGCGGAGGAGCGAATTTTATTTATGGAAGCAGGGGTGAAGGCAAGTCGCTCCTTATCTTGGCCAACACAACACCTTCCTGCTCATCAGATTCACTCTACAATGGAAGAGAAAGTACAGCAGGCGCTTGGGAAACTAAAAGAAACAATAAAGGAGAAAGGCGGAGCCAAATCTGAATCAAAAGCGATATAACTATTATTTTTACAGCCGACCTGGTCCTATCCAGGCCGGCTATGTTCATATAACCCTTATCCTGTAGTTACTTTAATACCACGTGCTTCTAATTGCTTTCTCGTTTTATCATCTATGTCCAGATTCCAAATATCGATTGTTTTCAAATTAGGCATAAAATCAAGGTGCTCCAGTTCCTTGACATCGAATGTATCATCTTCTCCATCCCAGAAGCGATACAAATTCATATAAACGTCCAGTCCGCCATCAGCAATCAAATCTTCGACATGCTGTACATGTTCTTTTGTAATAACTAACTCTTCAAAATACTTTTTTGCTTCCGGCAGTATATCGTATCCTTCCTCTTCAATAATAATTTCTCGGTCAGTATAGTCTCTAGCAAATTCGTATAGATCAAATCTTGGCTTTAAAATATTCTTGTTGTACATTAATTCTTCAATGACCAGTAGCTTAAAGTTAAAATCGCGAAAGATAAGTGAATCCTTGGGAATGATTTGTTGCTTGTTCTTGCTGCTTGCCTTTGTGATAAGCTGTTGATTTACTTCTTTTAATAGTGCATCCAGCTTGCCTGCATATTCGGTGATGCGCTTTTGGGCAACTAGCGTTTCTAATACTTTTCTTCTTACTAAAGACTTCATAAATGCCCCGACTCTTTCATCCTCCGCTATAGCATAAAAAATAAATGTTTGGACAAACTCTTCAAATTGCTCATTTGTCCAGGCTGGGATGTAAGGCATTAAGTGGGTAAAGATTGCCTGTGCTTGATTACGGAAAGCTGCAAAATCCGAGGTTCCCAGAAAATCTAAAGCGAGATTATAATACACTCCGTCGCGCTTGTGTTTAGACGTAATAAAAAATTGGATTAATTCGGCAATTTCTCTCTCGCCCTCAGTATGGGCAGCTAATAAGTGTACAGTAATGTTATTACAGGATTCAGGATATTCTCGCATAATTTTTAGAATAAGGTGGATAGGGGGGGAAGCTTCGGTCTGAGAGAATGAAGAATGATAAAAGTAACAGTGCAGCAAATTCACGACTAACTCTCCCAGTGTACCGTTAGGACGGGCGGAATCCGCAGGTAATACAACTAACGGTTTATTCCCATACGTTATCAAGGTTTCGATGAGTTGGTTAAGGCGATTGTGATAATGAAGCAAAGCCTGTGGCAGATATTGACCAACATCGCCTTTTTTGTTGCAGAATGCTGCTACTAATAAATACGTTTGTTTGCTATCCGTTTCCTTGTTCCAGTCTGTTTGTTCGATGATTGACAATACTTTTTCATAGAGCCAACTAGCGCATTTTTGATCCACTTTGGAGAATTCCAACAACACGGTATGTGCACTTTCGACAATTTGACCATATTTATTATCTTCAAGCGATAAATCCTGTATTCTTTGCATCACAGCATCGACAAGCTGGATAGCTTTTTCCTCCTCTAGAGCGTGTACAGCAACTTTGACTCTACATAATGCAGAAAACAATTCACTATAGTTTGTCGTTTGCAGGTCATTTAATAGCCTTTCCATACAAGTACCTCCCTTATGTATTTACTCTACTCTACAATCAGGCTATTATATACAACACTTGTTGACTATCCAGTATGATCCAGAGTGAATCGTCACCACACCGTGCCCAAACGTGCGTCGGTTCGTCTCCCACACCGAGAGGCCCAGATGTTTTGCCGGTCCGGCCCTGGCGCCACAAAGCGGCCGTGTCTCTTCCTCGTGAGAAAGACGAGGGAACACGCCGACGCGTGCACCTTCTTTCTTCCCCCTTATGGATAATCAACAGGCGTGATTAAATATAACAGAAGAGTTTCAGGAGTATCTAAGTTCTTTAGTACCTTACTTGGTGGAATTTCCGCAAGTGACGGAAAAACAGATAAAGAAACGATTTCCCAAGAATAAAAAGCTAAAAATCCCTGATTTGTCAATGATAGATTACCATTATTTAACCTATCTTGGCTGGATAGATATTTCTACAAACAAACTTTTCATTGTGTATAACCTACAGGAGGAAATCATTGGGGTCGAAGCTAAATATACCCCTACAAATAAGAAAGATATATGCTCGCTATGCAATGGGTATGGGGAGGTTGCTTTAGTTTCGGCGATATCCAAATCAAGACCTGCCAAGTCTTCACCTGATTATTATAAAGCCGTAGGTAACTACATGTGTATTAATAGTTATGAGTGTAACAAAAATATTACAGATGTAACAAATTTAGAAAGATTTATTCAGAATGTTATAGGATAAATTACACACATGTATTGATCCAGTGCTTCAGAAGATTGGAAACTGGATTAACATCATGATAGCACTGTTCGGTGTTTCGTGTGTTCCTGGCAGCGATCCATTTCAGCCGATGAGGTGAAAAAAATCAGCGATTTGCGCTAGAGAAACTTCCTGATTACTTTATAGATGGGAAGTATTTTGCGGCTTGCTGTGCTGCGTAATAAATTTTTTATCCATCCGACTTGCTTTTCTAATATTTTCAAATTATAATTAGGCTAATCTTAAAAATAGGGGTTGTCTTGATGTCGGTATTTGTTCTTAACTAATTAATTTTATATGGTTCATGTTGTAGCTTTGATAAAAATCCGCTTTTTAGTGGTTTATTTGTCATGGGTTTAAATGAATGAACCAAGACTAGTTAAGAACACAACAGCCATCCGTTATATGTGATTGACTGCAACCAGCTGTGCTCTTATGCACAGTTTTATTTTTTTTCGTGAGTAATGTTGATAGCAAGTACTTTATGTTATGTACTTGTTTCCTCATGAGAAGCTATTTTGTAGTCAATTTCCTTTATAAGGGCAGAAGATGGACTATATGTTCATTTTTTGCCCTTTTTGTTTGGGATAAATGGAACGCTAAAAATATCGATAATAAGAGAGGACTACCATGAAAAATTATATAGAAGAAACATATACAAATGTACAGCTTCAAGAAGGTTCCCGGATAATTGAGCAGCTTTTAGTAGAGTGTTATATAAGGCGTGGTATTTCAACAAAAGAGCTGGCACGAAAAATACTTCTACCTGTTCCGGTTGCTACTGCAATCAAGAAGGAACTCATCAAGACAGGTGTTTTAACGCAGGACCGAGGGGTGCATTGTACCCGTAAAGGGATTGCCTATATCGAAAATGAGTTAGGGTATGGCGGATTAGATAGAACCTTATATGGGAAGCTTATGGCTAATAAAACGGATTGGAGAACAGAACTAGCGGATATTTTATCGATACTCACTGAATTGCTTCACATGCGTCCGCAAGTTAATGTGCAAATCGATCAATCGAAGTGCACACCGGAGACTAGCTTGCGTCGGGCGCTCCTTTGCTTGCGGGAGCATGCGCTCATCGGAAAGCAAATCTTGTGCGTTGGTGATGACGACTTGGTGAGTGTGTCACTTGGCTTTCTCCTTAAACGGCTGTTTCCGAATACGCGGAATCAAAGGGCAATGATTAGTGTTATTGATATTGATGAGCGATTTCTGCAATACATTCGTGATATTGCAAGGAAGGAACAGCTACCGATTACGTGCCACAACATAGATTTACGACAACCTCTTCCCAAGAAGTTATGCGGACAATATGATTGCTTTTTTACAGACCCGCCTTATACATTGCAAGGGATGTCATTGTTCATTTCTCGTGGAATAAGCGCGCTGAAAAAAGAAAAGGGATTGCCGATTTTCTTGTCGTTTGCACATAAATCGCCTGATTTCACATTAGCATTGCAACGTGAGTTTGTAGGTATGGGTTTATCCATAAGAGAAATTATTTCGCATTTTAACGAATATGAAGGGGCACAGATGATCGGAAATAGAGGACAGATGATCGTTCTTAAGACGACGGAATTGACATCGCCTGATATTACCGCCACTTTTGAGGATATGCTGTACACTGGTGAGGTCAAGCGAACGTTACGTACCTACCAGTGTAAACTGTGTAGTGAATCAATTATTGTTGGTGTTGAGGGAGAGTTTTTCACAATTGAAGAATTAAAAAATCAAGGATGTCCTGTTTGTGAGGGCAATATTTTTGCTCTTATTGATAAGAAACATATTGGGTAACTGCTAAATCAAAGGCGATGGATTAACAATAAAGTGAACCTCCAATCAGTGAGGGCTTTTATCCAGCTCTCACTGATTGTTATATACATCTGGTTTGATAAATCGACAAGCACCATAACATCGGTTATGTAAAAAGCAGCTCCCCTGTATTAAACGGGGAACTGCTCTTTTTTAAATTTGATCACTTGATATGTGCAAACACGCCTGTTGATTATCCATAAGGTGGAAGA
>NZ_KE952854.1:19190-58808 GCF_000466385.1 Aneurinibacillus aneurinilyticus ATCC 12856 | reverse complement strand
GCGATCTACTCTGGATTATACTGGATAATCAACAGGCGTGATGTGCAAATTTACAATTTTTCAGCTCCAATCATAATCCCCGTATCTTCTAAGTTTTTTAGTTTAATATTTGTAATAAACCACCCATCTTCACGATTTCCATCTTCAGATTTTAATTTTTGTATAATAACGACTGCTTTTCCTATACCAATTGTCTCTCCTTGTGCAATAAGTGGATAATCAAAGGTAAACTGTACTCTATCGTTATTTAGGTTTTTAGTTTGAATATTTTCTACTTTTCCCATATGAGGGCTTGAACCGCCTGTTACCCAAGAGTTATTATCAAAATTTTTCTTTGTTTTTGCACGGAGTTCAGGAGAAAAAACAGCATACTGCAATGCACCGTTTCGATTTTGTATTCCTTGAATCCATGTTTGCAAAGCATATTCAGCTGTTGTTGGAAATAAGGCGTCTTCTAAGAATTTTACTTGTTTGGCTAAATTAGTTGCATCCGGTAACGTAATATTTATACCATTTGTAGTTTTATTGTATGTAACATTGCCGTTTAACTCTTCTACAATACTTCGTAAAGAAACCATTGCGGTACCATTTTCGATTTTTAGTTTCATATAATCCGGTGAAAACTCTTGATCGTTAATAAATAATTGTAAATTGGATGTGGCTAAAGCAGAGCCCATGAAAACAATAGAACATACTGTAGTGCCAAGTAATACCTTCCAGTTATTTTGCATAATATCATCCCTTTTTGATTAATTTGTATTAATAGTATTTTATTTCCTGATGTTTTACAAATTATATTCAATGATTAATAATATCGTTTCTTATGATGGTTTTGCTTGGTAGCTTCTGGTCCGTTCTCGTAATTACATTGCTTTTTTTGCTGCGACGACCCTTTTGCGTCCTGCGATTAACGCGCTAGCGTAGACAGGAGAGGCTCATTCAGAATCTATTGGGTTAAAGCATCATTTTATAAATTTCGCAAGTCTTTTATACTGAGTTTCTTCATGGTAAAGTAGAACACGGTCTTCCAACTTTTATCGACATCGTTCTTGTTCTGTCACACAATCGTAACTTCTCGAAAGTTTTATCCCGCCTTAACAGGCAGTAATACCCTATTGTGTGAAGTTTTATTTTATAACATTTTCAAAAGAACCAGTTCTTTTCTCTCTTGTTATAATCAAGATGTTGTGGTATCTTTTAAATCAACAACTAAATATTGAGTTTTTATGGTGTGATTGACAGGTATATTGTCAATTGCTTAAAAGGGAAGTCGGTGTGAATCCGACGCGGTCCCGCCACTGTAAAGGGGAGCGTGCTTCAACTATGCCACTGTGTTGCAAAAGCAATATGGGAAGGCCGGAATGCATGCAACGATCCGAAGCCAGGAGACCTGCCATAAAAAGCACTGATA
Source organism: Aneurinibacillus aneurinilyticus ATCC 12856 (assembly GCF_000466385.1). Taxonomy (GTDB): domain Bacteria; phylum Bacillota; class Bacilli; order Aneurinibacillales; family Aneurinibacillaceae; genus Aneurinibacillus; species Aneurinibacillus aneurinilyticus. Next base: position 57,397 of record NZ_KE952854.1, on the reverse strand, counting down.
GAACCACGAGGAATGGGGAAGTGTAGACGGCAAGCAAAGAACTGGATAGGGAAGCGCAGCACGTCTGTCCAGCGATTTCGGCTGAATACGAATGAAGATGGAGCATTTTTTCTCATGGGAAAAGGTGCTTTTTTCCTGTGGAGCATATGACATTACAGGTGAAAAAGATTGATAATTGTTTCCCACAGCTGGGATGCCCAGAAGTTTTGTCAGTCCGCCTGAAGTGACACAAAGTTTCCATATGGCTTCGCTGTGAAGAAGGGACGAGCAGCAATACCGGGGGTTTTTCTTATTTTCATAAGCAATTTTAGAGGAGGCAAATATATGAGCATTGTAATAAAATCAGAGAATCGTAGGATGCGCTTTGATGAAGAGCGCCTTGAACGCTATATGGGCCGGATATTACATGATTTTCCGCACCTGCGTCAGGAGCAATGGATGGCTGGAGTACAAGCGAAAGTAAGCAAAGAAGAAATCCAAGCTGAAGATATCACGCGGGCGTTGTATACATCGGCAGTTGAGCTAATTTCAAAAGAGGAGCCGGATTGGACATACGTGGCCGCCCGTTCTTATTTGACTAAATTATATAAGGAAGCAGCACATAACCGTGGCTATAAATCATATGCAGAACGGCCATATGGTTCCTTCTATCGTCTGGTTAAGCAATTGACGGATCAGGACATTTATAAGCGTGAGCTTCTTGATACATATAGCAAGGAAAACCTTGAAGAATTGGGCGAGGTCATTAATTTTGAACTGGATAAGAAATTTACATATATTGGGCTGTTAACATTAACGGAAAGATACCTGGCAACTGATTTTTCCGGGCGAATGTTTGAACTTCCGCAAGAGCGGTTCATGATTATTGCGATGCAGCTCATGATAAATGAGCCAGAGGAGAAGCGGTTGGCTTTAGTAAAAGAAGCGTACTGGGCGCTTAGCAATCAGTACATGACCGTAGCAACACCAACGCTGTCCAATGCAGGAAAAGCGCGTGGCGGCCAATTATCAAGCTGCTTTATTGATACGGTAGATGATTCGCTTCAGGGTATATATGATTCCAACACAGACATTGCCCGTCTATCTAAAATGGGTGGAGGAATCGGGACCTATCTGGGAAAAGTACGAGCTCGCGGCTCTTCCATTCGTGGCTATGAAAATAAATCGAGCGGTGTCATCCCCTGGATTCGGCAGTTGAATAATACGGCGGTAAGCGTGGATCAGCTCGGCACACGAAAAGGCAGTGTCGCTGTATATCTGGATGTGTGGCATAAAGATATTCTTGCCTTTTTGGATTTGAAGCTGAATAACGGGGACGAGCGGTTACGGGCGCACGACGTATTTCCAGGTGTTTGCATTCCGGATATTTTCATGGAAGCGGTCGAGAACAGGGAAGAGTTTCATTTGTTTGACCCGCATGAAGTTCGACAAGTGATGGGTTATTCACTGGAGGATTTTTATGATGAAGAGCCGGGACATGGGAGCTTCCGCACGAAATACGAAGAGTGTGTCAACCACCCATCGTTAAGCAGAATTACCGTTCCAGCGATTGACATCATGAAGCGGATGATGATTTCGCAGCTGGAAACGGGAACACCGTTTATGTTTTATCGGGATACGGTGAACCGTGCGAATCCGAACAAGCATCAGGGCATGATTTATTCCAGCAACCTGTGTACTGAAATATTACAGAACATGTCAGCGACGACAGTAAAGGAAGAAATGCTAGAGGATGGAGACATTGTGATTCGGAAAACACCGGGCGATTTTGTTGTCTGTAACCTTTCTAGCATTAATCTCGGACGAGCCGTACCAGATGGTGTACTTGAGCGACTTATCCCTATCCAAATTCGCATGCTGGATAATGTTATTGATATTAACCAAATTGAAGTGTTGCAGGCACAGCGTACGAATAAGCGCTACCGTGCTGTCGGTCTGGGAACATTCGGGCTGCATCACCTGCTTGCGCTTAAGGGAATCAGGTGGGAAAGTGAAGAGGCTGTGGCATACAATGACAGTTTGTATGAGCGGATAAACTATCTTGCCATCCAGGCTTCGATGGAATTGGCGAAAGAAAAGGGGGCCTATCCTCTGTTTGCGGGCAGTACATGGGAGAGCGGTGCCTTCTTTACGCAAAGGAAATATGATACAGAGGAATGGAAGCAGCTTGCTGCAGACGTGGCGGAAAATGGGATGCGTAATGGCTATTTATTCGCCATTGCTCCGACTGGTTCGACTTCTATTATTGCGGGTTCGACTGCTTCGATTGATCCTGTATATGAGTTAATCTCATACGAAGAGAAGACGACATACAAAATCGCCAATCCAGCGCCGGATTTATCGCCAAAGACAATCTGGTATTACAAATCGGCTTTTCATATCGATCAGCAGTGGTCTATCCGACAAGCAGCTACACGTCAGCGTCACATCGATCAAGGTCAAAGTTTTAATTTTTATGTACGGCCAGATATTCATGCGCGTGATTTCCTGCATCTGCACATTGACGCGTGGAAGAATGGTCTTAAGACCACATATTATGTACGCAGTCGTGCGGTTGAAATGGATGAATGCGAATCGTGCATGTAACAAACACGAGAAGAGAAGGAGAATGAATGATGCTGAAAGTTCAGGAAGTATTCAATACGGAAGCACCTAACCGGGCGACGAAGATTATCGGTGGAGAATGCTCGTCCATCCTCAATTGGGATGATATCCGGCATCCGGAGATGTATAAGTTATATAAAGTGTTAATCGCCAATCATTGGATTCCATCCGAGATTCCGATGAATAAAGACAAGCAGCAGTTTAAGGAGTTGAGTGTAGCCGAGCAGGAAGCATATAAGAAAATCATTGGCCTGCTGGCCGTACTGGACAGTATGCAGACGAATTTCGTTACGGATGTAGGACAATACTTCACGGACTCCTCACTCGTCGCTATTGCGGCTATTATTAATCAACAGGAAGTTATTCATAATCAATCATACTCATATGTACTATCAAGCATTGCGGATTACCAAACACAAAAGGAAGTGTTCGAGTATTGGAAGCATGATGACGTGCTGCGCCGACGCAATTTGTTCATCTCCAAAGTGTATCAACGCTTCCGTGATGAAAAAAGCCCGCAAACCTTTTTCGAGGCGATTGTAGCTGATATGATTCTTGAAGGAATCTTCTTTTACAGTGGCTTTGCATTTTTCTATAATTTGGCCCGCAACCAGAAAATGCTTGGTACAAGTCAGATGATTAGCTATATTCAGCGGGATGAGGCACAGCATGCCTACTTTTTCGGGGAAGTGTGCAAGCTGCTGCTGGCTGATTTTCCAGAGTTGAACACAGAGGCGAACAAACAGTATGTATACGATACGATTGATGAAGCGGTGCAGCTGGAAGTCGAATGGGCCCATTATGTATTGCAGGGAATAGACGGCATCGATTTAAAAGAGTTCGCCGATTATATTAGATTCATCGCTAACAAGCGTTTGCATATGATGGGATTTGCCAAAGCATATACAGGTGTGGATAACTGCATGCCATGGATACGTCCGTTTTCAGATGAGGCACTCAATCAGACAAAAACCGACTTTTTTGAAGGGAAATCCCGTTCGTATGCAAAAGTAACGACGGCGAACGGGTTTGATGATCTGTAATAAATGAAGTCTATTTGAAAGGCTTGGATATGTATTTTACCTCGATAACTCCGACCAGTAATATAAAGACGATAAGTGATAGGCTAAATGCGGTTGTGGAGGCTGTAGGAAATAAAGCCTTGAAGATGCGGGCGAATAAGTAGCCGGCTCCAAAGTAATAAATAATAATGAAAAGCATTCGTTTCAGTTGCATGATTTCACCTCATAAGTTATAAAAATACTCATTAAAAAATGCCCCTTCCATTCAAATGGTAAGGGGTCTTCTTTTGAAAGAGACATTCCTATGAATCGTTGCTATCTTACTATATTTGGTGAAGAAAGAAAAGTTTTTCCGCTTTTATGCAAAATTAAGTTGACAATGATTATCAATATCTCTTATCATTTTATATGATAATGATTATCATTATTAAATTTGTTCATATACATAATAAGCGCTTATGCATGGTGACAAAAAGGAGGAAGTCAAATGGCCAAAGTAATACTTATTTATGCAAGCATGTCGGGGAATACGGAAGCGATGGCCGATCTGATTGAAGACGGGCTCCGGTCGTCTGGGGTGGAAGTCATAAAAAAAGAAGTGATGGATGCGCAAGTTGATGAGTTGCATGAGTATGACGGTATTATACTTGGCGCGTATACATGGGGGGATGGAGAGCTTCCGGACGAATTCCTGGATTTTTATGATGATATGGAGGACATAGATTTTACTGGAAAAAGCCTGGCAGTATTCGGGTCCGGGGATACGGCTTATGCTGAATTTTGCGGAGCAGTAGATTTATTAGAGCGGAGAGTTCAGGAACGGGGCGGAACATTAGTCACCGAAGGATTAAAAATCGAACTTGCGCCTGTCGGTACGGATATCGCCCTGTGCAAATCTTTTGGAGAGAGCTTTGCCCAGACAATCGGGATGAAGCAGAGATAAAGTAAGGATAGGGAACGGCTACTTTTCGGTAAAGTATGGCCGTTCCCCTTTGCCATAGAGATAGGAAACAAAGATAGGAGGCATGCCTGATGAACGATAAAGAACGTCTGATTTCCATAAAGACACTTACGGACCAACATATGGAGGAGTTTATCCGATGTCCGTATCAATTCTATCTCAGACAAACGAAAAAGGGACAGCTTGAATCTTATACGTGGAAGCAGGTCGTTCAGCGTATCGTTCGCCAGGTTATCGAGCATTACTTTCGATTTCCCGCACAAGCCCGTTCCGTATGCAGTATATTGAAGCTTATCGATATGTATTGGATTAAACAGCCTGGCTTATTTGAATCAAAAGGTCACTATTATACCGTGTTGGCACATGTGAGTAATTATCTGGTTCAATATTTGCTTGAGGATCGCCAGGCTGGGCCACCGCTCATGCTTTTTGAAAAAGTAAAGGTATCAAGCAAGGAGTTAGCTCTTGACTTATCTATCACACTTCAGATTGTACAAGGTACAGGCTCTTCATTTGTTATAAAGAAGTTCACGCTTGAAGAAGACGAGGAAACGTTCGTGCCATATAAACATATTGCCGTTCTTTTCTCACAGGAAGCGTTCGGTATTCTTCCGGAAAGAATCGAGATTATATCTTTATTATCAGGAAAAAGAAGAAGCTGGCATCCAGTTTCTTCTGATGTAGTCCCAGCACTTGCATACATCACGGTTATTAAAGATTTGCTTGAACAGCCGGAGAACTATGAAAGAGCAGGATATCGCTCCGCATGCATTCTATGTCCGTTTAAAGAGGGATGCGGGATATCGGCTCATACCCGTGTGTTGAACTAATAAAAAAACAGTTTTCCGTTATATTGGAAAGCTGTTTTTTTATTTTCATATGATGCTTGTTTTTTCATAAAAATGTAGAGTAGCAAGAATGTTAATAACCATTTCTTTCTGAAAAGTCAATCCTCTTGCTATGTATGTGTGTGTTTCTTTTTTATTTATTTTGGAAAAATGAATTTATCTTGAACATAACTGCATTTTCCTCATGTTTAACTTGTTTTTGGTTTATAGTAAGGAATATATGCGTTTGGCTTGGTAAATTAAAGAAATGTAGGTGGGCTAGGCTGTCCTAGAAGTTCCCTTTCGCTGTGTGAAGGTTCACTTTATTACTCATAGGAGGTACTAATATGCTAAAAACACCCCTTGGAAGGTTTCGTCTCATCGCACTGGTTGAAGGCATCTCGTTCCTTTTGCTGCTCGGGATTGCTATGCCCCTGAAGTACTTTGCTGATTTTCCGGCTGCGGTTAGCGTTGCTGGAGCGTTACATGGTCTGCTTTTTGTACTTTATATAGCTGCTGTAGCCCATGTAACATTTGCGCTTCGCTGGTCGTTTGTGCGGGTGATAGGAGCTTTGGTCGCGTCGATAGTACCGTTCGGGAATTTTGTGCTTGATTCGCGCTTGCGCCAGGAGCAATAGGTAATTGGAGCGCAGCATTACGGGCAGATAGAAAGTTGCGAATGCTGCGCTTGCTGTTGTTATTCTCCTGTTATTTCTATTGAAATAATTCGGTAGCATGGAACGGTGACACTCTCATCATTACATATTAAAGACAGAGCCATACGTTCATTGGACGATTCGACAAAACCGGTACAGTACAATTGGCCCGTAGGTGAAGCGTATGTAACTTTCACCGTTTTACCTACATATTGGTCAAGATTCATCGTCTATTCTCCTTTGCATCAGGGACCTTTCGTAGAGGGTCCCTATTTTTGAGCAAATCTATAGCGTGCCTAGTCCTTTGTCAAAATCCACGATAGTGTCTTCGGCTTCTTCCAATGCCTACAGAGTATATGTTTGGATTTTATAGTCGGAACTTCTTTCAGATTGTCGAAAAGCCATAGAATTACATTATAACCGTATCAAAAAAATGATTATTTTTATATACAGAAAAGATTCTTACGGGCCAAACGAATAAATATCCTTAATTCTGAGTTGACTAATGTGTTTAATGTATATTAAGATAGCAGAAAGAAAACGAAAGGCAGAATGGGAAGCTCTTATCATGAGAGATGGAGGGGCTGTCCCGATGAAATCTTGGTAATGAGTAGTGCTGACAAGAGTGAAAGAGGGGAAGTAAATGAAGAAATGGCTGGCTCTTATTGTTTTGGTAGTAAGTATTGGTCTTCTGGCTGCCTGTGGTCAACAGGGGGAAAAAGCGGCAAGTACAGGTGCGAAAGAAGAAATAAAGAAGATTACGGTAGGTGCTAGCGCGGTACCTCATGCTGAAATTCTCGAACATGTAAAAGACAAATTAAAAGAAAAAGGTATTGATATGGAAGTAAAGGTGTTTGATGATTATGTACTTCCGAACACAGCGCTTGAGGATAAACAACTTGATGCAAACTATTTTCAAACAGTTCCGTATATGGAACAATTCAATAAAAAACATGGCACACACATTGTAGGACTGGACGGTATTCATTTTGAACCGATGGGACTGTATCCTGGTAAGGAGAAAGGAACCGAACCGAAGCAAGGCGCAGTTATCGCGATTCCAGATGATGTAACAAACAGTGCACGAGCGTTGAAATTGCTTGAAACACAAGGGTGGATCAAGCTAACGCCAGGCAAGGAATTGAACAGCATTACAAAACAGGACATTGTAGAGAATCCGAAGAACGTTCAAGTGAAAGAAATGCAAGCAGCGATGCTTCCGCGGGCTGTAAAGGAAGTGGATTACGCAGTCATCAACGGCAACTATGCAATGGAGGGCGGCCTGACGACCGATCAGGCGATTATAATGGAGAAGAAGGACTCCGATGCTGCAAAACAGCATGCGAACATTATTAGTGTGCGAGCGGGTGATGAAAATCGCGAAGATATTAAAACGCTGATTGAAGTGCTGAAATCAGACGATGTGAAGAAATTTATTGAAGAAAAATATAAAGGTGCAGTTGTTCCTGTATTCTAAGCAAGGGCCGCTAATGCCCTATTGATTAATAAAGCCTTCTGTCATTTGGCAGAAGACTTTTTCTATGATCAGCCGGGTGTAGAAGCATATAAAAGAAGAATCAAGGTAGAATGAGTGCTCCATAAACTAGTCGATGCCACTGGAATGGATATATTTTTTCCCTTCGCGAAGGATGTGGGCATAATACCAAATGTAATAAGCGACAACAACGAAAAATATTCCGGCTGTCCACGGATCTTTTATATACTGCTTCATATCAAGCTGACTTTCAGCCGCCGCCGCTTGCTCCATTGAAAAAATAACAAGAAAGCGGTAAGCAAATCTTCCGATAAACAGGATAAGTATAGTCGTTTCGATACCGATGTGTGTACGGTAATAAAGCTCTTTTTCGCGCTGTTCAAACATACTGTGCTTGATTGCAAGCATAGCAAGTGTTATTCCACAAATTATGCCTGCCGCATCAGCCAGGTACAAAATTGGATGAATGAAGCTGGACCACAGGATTAGGAATCCGATGAGCAAAAATAACGCCATGCGAATCCGTAAACGATTGGGACGAAATAGTTGAAACCCGATCGTTTTTCGCACTTTGCGGTACACGATCAAAAGTACCAAAAAGACGGGAATGGCATATTGACCGATCGTATGCATGTATAATTCCTCCCATTGAAATCATATTTGATGAACACTTTGATATACTAACGCATTTACAAGAAGAGTAAAAGGTTACTGTGTAATAGTTTTTTTTAGGTTGATAGAACCATTATTTCATAACAATAGTCTAAATATACCGAATATATCGATATTCACTTGCTTAAGATACACATTTTTACACTTACTGGATGTGTTTTTTTACCATTAGAATAAGAATATTAGCACCCTTGTAAGAATATAACGTATTTGGTCTATCTATAAGGAGGGATTGGACAATGCTTATTCTCCTTCCGGTACTGTAGAAGGCGAACTTGTGTATGCCAATTACGGTCAACCGCAAGACTTTGAAGAACTAGAAAAGCGCGGCATATCTTTAAAAGATAAAATTGTACTTGTGAGATATGGCAAGAACTTTAGAGGCGTAAAGCCTGACCTTGCAGCACAGCACGGAGCAGCCGGGGTTCTCATTTATTCTGATCCGGAAGATGACGGCTATTTAAAAGGGGATGTTTATCCAAAGGGCCCATGGCGTCCAAAAGATGCGATTCAAAGAGGAAGTATCCTTTCAATTTATCGTTATCCGGGTGATCCATTAACACCGGGAACTCCATCTATAGAAGGTGTAGAACGAATTCAGCCTGAACAAGCTGCTTCATTGCCTAAAATCCCAACTACGCCGATTTCTTATGAAGCAGCGGAAGGTTTGTTAAAAACTCTTGAAGGTGAAAAAGCTCCGGAGGAATGGCAAGGAGGATTTCCTTTTGAGTACAAAATCGGTCCTGGAGGAACAAAAGTAAACCTTTCCCTTGATATTGAGTATAGTCAAAAACCGGTAAATGATGTCATTGTCAAAATTCCGGGAGTGAAGTATCCGAAGCAAACCATCGTAATTGGCGCTCACCGGGATACATGGGCATACGGTTCAAAAGATAATACATCGGGGTGGGCCACGACGATGGAGATTGCCCGATCGCTTGGCAAATTATATAAAGAAGGGTGGCGTCCGGACCGTACCATAGTTCTGGCGGGATGGGACGGAGAAGAATACGGCCTGATCGGGTCAACCGAGTGGGTTGAAGAGCATAAGAAGGAACTTACGGAGAATGCAGTTGTATACATCAATCTGGACAGCGTAGCCGGTCAGAACTTTGGTGCCTCTTCTGTGCCTTCACTTAACGAGCTGATTTATAATATTACGAAAGTGACCGAAAATCCAGAAGCTAAAAGGACTGTATTCGAAGACTGGAGCAAGAAATCCGGGAGTGAAAAACCTGCTATCGAACAGTTGGGAAGTGGTTCTGATTATACAGCGTTTATCCAGCATATCGGCGTTCCATCAGCAGATTTAGGATTTAGTTCACCTGACGGTTTATATCATAGTGCGTACGATAACACATACTTTTTAGAGAGGTTTATTGATCCAGGATACAAGCAGCATGCCGCGGCAGCAAAACTAACAGGAAGTATGGCTTTACGTTTGGCAAACGCAGATGTTCTGCCTCTCAAGTATTCCGATTATGCTTTATCTATCAAAAATCTGATAAATGACATTGAAAAACATGGAACACTTGGCATAGATTTAACGGGTGTTAAGAAGCAAGTAGACGAATGGGAAGCGGTTGCGAAAGAGCTTGAACAATATGGAGCCAAATTAACAAACAAGACGGCTCTGTCAAAAAATGAATTACAGCAACTTTTGAAAATTAACGAAGCCTTGATGCAGCAGGAACGTGATTTAACGAATGAAAAAGGGCTGCCGAGCAGGGAATGGTTTAAACATCAAATCTGGGCGCCGGGATTAACGACGGGATATGCTGCTCAGCCATTACCTGCTCTGGTGGAAGCTCAGCAGGCCAATGATGCACAAAAATTCAAAGAAGCTGTGAAAGAATTGGAAAAATCTTTAGAGCGAGCAACAAAAACAGCTAAGGCTGCTATTGAAAGCGAGTCATACAGCTAAGGTCGCGATCATGGTTTGTCGATCTGCGAATTTGGCTGATATTGACACGCCTTTCGCAAAGGATGATGCCGTGAAGAAAGGTGAGCAAATGGCGACGTTGGCTTCGATAGAAGTAAATTCAACACGAAAACAAACTTGACGATAGAGGAATGAAGGGCTACCATAAGGTTGGAGATTCTCCTTTTGAGTGGTTTTAGGTATGGTAGCCCAAACTTCTACAAAAGGTCGGAATGTCCTTTTGTATTGCGCATTTTTCGACAATTTTTTTGCAAGAATCTAGTTATTTTACTTTTTCTTATCATCTTCATTATATTTTTTTTCTATTATCGTAAGTAATCTTTCAGCCTTATATAACATTTCCCTTCTGTATTCCGCTTTTGCCTTCATATACGAAACCATTGATAAGACAAGATAAATCACTAAAATAAATAAAATAAGATAGACAATAGAAGTTATCCAAATATTTATTTGCGTCAAGAATGCTGCGCGTTGTAAATTTCCATCCACTACAGGATTCATTATAGGACACCTCCTTTTTAAACATGGTTATTTATAGGATAACATTTTAGAACAAAATGGGTACGACCGAGATACGTGTAAAATTCTATCACAAGCATTAGCCGACACTTCATAAATCCTTGATAATACTGGATTTGTTATAATTTTTCCAGTAATGCGGCTTATGTTCACTAATTGACATTACCGGACATGAAGGAGATTAAAATAGTCTTCCAATGACGGCTAAGGTCTATGATAAGTTATTGTATGTATTTCTGCTGAACCCCAAAATGAAAACAACTTTGATGAGATAAATATTCGCCAAGGTTGTTTGGAAATTGATTTTAAATACCTGACCAAGTTTTTGTTTTTCCTAGAGTGTCACAATGCACCTCAACGTTTCTGGAGACCGTAGTGCTTTTTAGTGTTGCGCTAAATGTAGTACCTACATAGGCAGATTCTCTTAGTTTTCCAGTATAGTCAGACAGTGGCTTGTTTTGTACCGTTAAACGTACTTGGAGCATCATCGAACCACTATAATTTAAATCGCCAACAACAACCAGAAATACCTTATTAGGATCAAACCCTCTCTTTACCGCTTCACAGCTCGCATAAAAACTTCGTGCATCCAAGCAAAAGTAATCATTACGTGGGGCGTTCGTATAATCAACCATTCCTTTCTCTCCCTTCATACGTATTAATCACTAATTATACGAACTCTTGTTCTTGTATATTATCACCCTCAGCCCATAAATTAAACAGAAATTCAAGTGTTTTGAGTAAATCTGTTTATATAAGCAGATTTTGCTAACTTGTTGTAATGTAATTTTATTTATTTGTAAATTTTTTTGTTGATAAAAATAAAGAAATTTATTATAGTATGTTACTGTGACTTTATATAGTGAAAAGGCCGAAAGAATAGTTTGTAATTACAGATAATTCAATTTACACCGGAGGAAATATTGTGAAATCAAAGTCTTTACCTTTTTCAACTATTTTTATTGTAGGATTAACACTTTTCGCTCTATTTTTTGGAGCAGGTAATTTAATTTTTCCTGCTTCACTCGGTCAAGCGGCTGGCACGAATTTCTGGCCTGCAGTTGTAGGCTTTTTGATAACGGGTGTTGGACTGCCGTTGCTTGGGGTTATTGCGATGGGAGTTTCCGGAAAAGAGGATTTGCATTCATTAGCCAGTCGTGTTCACCCTTGGTTTGGCCTTATTTTTACAACGGTTCTTTATTTGGCTATCGGACCATTATTTGCTTTGCCACGAACAGGAAGTGTGTCATACGAGATTGGTGTCAAACCCTTTGTATCAGAAAGTATGGGACATGTACCGTTGCTTATTTTTACTGTTTTCTTCTTTTCGGTTAGCTGTTTTTTTTCGCTGAATCCTACCCGGATTGTGGATATTGTAGGAAAGTTTTTAACTCCCATAAAGCTACTGTTTATTTGCATTTTAATCGTGGCGGCGCTTATTCATCCGATAGGTCCAATACAGTCGCCTGTAGAGGATTACTCGAATATCCCGTTTTTTAAAGGATTTCAGGAAGGTTATTTAACAATGGACACACTTGCTTCTTTTGTTTTTGCAATATTGGTGATTAATACTGTTAAGCAAAAAGGAGCAACTACTTCAAGAGCTATCGCTCTTACCTGCGTGAAAGCTTCTTTTATAGCGGCTGCCTTACTCGTTATTATTTATGCTTCTCTTACTTTTTTAGGGGCTTCAAGTGTTTCTATGATGGGGCATCTTGATAATGGCGGGCAAGTATTAGCGCAGGCTGCGAGCCACTACTTTAAGTCGTTAGGCGGACTGCTGCTGGGATTAATGATAACGGTGGCATGCTTGACTACAAGTATCGGATTGATAAGCTCGTCTGCAGCTTACTTTCATAAGTTGCTGCCGAACATTCCGTATAAAGCATTAGCTATTGGATTAAGCGTATTTAGTGCAGCGATAGCAAACGTTGGGTTAACACAATTAATCGCTTTTTCTGTTCCGGTATTGACAGCCATTTACCCATTAGCTATCGCTCTGATTTTTCTAACATTTCTGCATCCTTTGTTTAAAGGACGAGCAGAGGTATATCAAGGTACGATGCTTTGTGTCGGTCTAGTAAGTGTTTTCGATGGATTAAATGCTGCTGGTATAAAGATAACGACTGTTAATTCTTTATTTAATCATGTATTGCCTTTGTATCATTTGGGTTTGGGATGGTTATTACCGGGAGTTATCGGGGGCGTAGTGGGCTTTTTGATTACCTTGATTGATAATTCCAAAACAGTATACTCTAAATAAATTTATTAAGGGTATAGAGGAATGAGCATGGAACGAGTTGTCAGGGGGACATTGGAGAAACGAAAATGTTTGCTCTCCCTGAGCTAGTAAGCTCATGCACGTATGCGGTTGCTCAGGGAGGGCGTCGTTATGCATCACCGAAAATTTTGCGTTCCAGTTCGCGACCAGTTGGTGTGGCTGCTAATCCTCCCAGGGCGGTCTCTTTTAATGTGTTAGGCATAGCGCAGCCGATGCGGTACATCGCCTCAATGACTTCGTCGGTCGGAATGGCGCTTCGTATACCGGCTAATGCCATATCCGCTGCAACCATTGCATTTGCTGCTCCCATCGCATTTCTTTTGACACAGGGAACTTCAACTAAACCTGCTACCGGATCACAGACAAGACCAAGCATGTTTTTTAGCGCAATGGCGACCGCTTGGGCAGATTGTTCGGCAGAACCGCCTGCCATCTCTACGATGGCAGCCGCCGCCATGCCAGTAGCCGAACCTACCTCAGCCTGACAGCCGCCTGCCGCTCCTGAAATAAATGCATTGTTTGCAATAACGAAGCCGACAGCACCTGCTGTAAATAAATAACGTATCATTTGTTCGCGGTTCGCATTCAGTTTTGGAGCGACAGCGAACAGAGTGCCAGGTACAATTCCACAGGCGCCAGCAGTCGGGGTGGCACAAATGGTACCCATCTTCGCATTCACTTCATTCGTCGCTACGGATTTACTGACAGCATCCAGTAGAAGTTTTCCAGAGAGGGGTTCCTTCTCCTTCATATAGGTTTGCAGAAGAACTGCGTCTCCCCCGGTTAGGCCGCTGCGTGACCGATCAGGCTCCACAATTCCTCTTTCTACCGCTTCCTGCATAACGTCTAGATTCCGCTCCATCATATTGATGACCTCCTGTTGGCTTTTGCCGGAGGTTTCGCTTTCTATTTCAATCATAATCTGTGAGATTGTTTTATTTTCTGTAGAACATAGCTTCACCAATTCAGTAATCGTACGAAAAATCATGATAGTTTACTCCTTTTCTGTCTTTATAATGCGGGGATACTGGAAACACGATTTATATAAGGAAGAACACATAATTTCTGGCAAATCGTTTCAGATGCAACTTGATCAGTCTCTATTACCATAAGTGCTTCCGCTCCCCGAGATTTTCGGGCCATGTCCATATAACCAATATTTATTTTATGCGCAGCCAGTACCTCTGATACAGCAGCTACCATGCCATACCGATCTTCATGCCATACGAGCAGGGCAGGCATATCACCGGTGATGCGGACAGGGAAGTCGTCTACTTCGGTAATTTCCATTTTTCCGCCGCCTATGGAGATCCCGCACACGCTTATTGTCTTTGTTTCATTACTTATGGTTACACGAGCAGTATTCGGATGATTGGGAATATCATCCGAGGTACGTATTATAATATCCACATGTTGCTCTTGGGCAATTGAAAGGGATTCGGTTATCCGTTTATCAAATGTATCAAATCCAAGAATTCCACCTACAATAGCGATATCGGTTCCATGACCTTTATATGTTTTCGCAAAGGAGCCGTAAAACAGAATGTCTGCCCGTGTGGGTTGGTTTCCGAACAGGTTTCTTGCGAGCAGGCCAATTCGTGCCGCACCGGCTGTATGGGAACTGGAAGGGCCGATCATAATCGGGCCAATAATGTCAAATACAGAGCGATATTTCATTCTTTATCCTCTCCTCTGCGAGATTCATACGGGACGCAGTGCCACGACTTTTGTAATCTGGGGAATTTTTTCGATTTTTTCTATAGCCTCTGTTGATATCTCCTCATCCGTCAATGAAACGAGCAATGCATTTTTTCCTTTGTGTTCTCTCGATACTTTCATACTGGATATATTGATCTGGTTTTCTGCAAGAATACGCGATACATCCCGAATGACTCCCGGGTAATCTGTATGGTATGCCAGAATGCCGTGGCAGCCTGCGGTTATCCGACAGCTATAATGATTGATTTTGCTGATGAATATGTTCTGATGATCTTTCTCAAATGTATACTTGTTTTTTCCTATTTGTAAAATGGCAATTTCATTTGTGTATTCACCGGAACTTGTTTCGATACGAAGCGTCTGGTCAAATTCCGGCCCTAGTAATCCTTCGATTATTTTCCGGGCAATTTCCTCCCGGTGTTCGTGTGTAAGAATATGAAGGGTCATATTTGCTGCCTGCGGTTCAAAATGGCAGATAAGCCGTCCTAATTGTATGAAATCCAGATAGTTTACCATCAGTTTCCCCCTTAGTTTTCAAAGCTGATAAGAAGATTGTAAGTAAAACACGAACATTATTCAATGATAAAAGAGAAAAAGATGATTATGTGATAAAAACGTTCGTGTTTTATTGTTCGTGTGTATTGTGAAATGAAGGGATAACTGATGACAAGGGGAGTAGTATATTGGCGGAAAATCTCGCTAATATGCTGTGGAACTGTGTGAACTCATCGTTAAATTAAATCGTTCATGGGGAAATAAACAGGCTGAATAGCGGAGGTGTATTCCAGCCTGTCTAGATTTTACAATGGACTGCACTTCTACATTTTATCTTTGCTTGTATCGAATTAGTTTACAATCAGGAATCCGTCTATTGAACAGGGATGGCGATATATAAAATTAATACCGTTCAATTTGAAAAAGAGATTTGATATTTTTTTAGTTTATAGTTTAAATTTTGACGTGATATTCCTAGTTTGCTTCCAGCCTTCGTAATATTTCCATTTGTCTCTTGTAACGCTTTTTCGATAAGTAACACTTCTATTTTCTCTAATTGCTCAGCCAGTGTACCTTCCCATTGCGGTACATGCGAAAAGCTTTTTGCAGGAGGAGAGATAGGTTGTGCGAGCGACTCTAACATTTGCTCTCTAAATGTTGGGGGTAGGTGTTCGAAGGTAATAATGTCCTCATCATAAATAAGATTTAAACATCCTTCAATGGTATGTTCCAACTGCCGGACATTTCCCGGCCATTGATAATCTAGAAAAAAATTTTGGATATCCGGGTCCATTTTTTTTACATGAACGTCCAGTTTTTTCTTATGCTTCTGAATAAAATGATCAATCAATACTAAAATGTCTTCTTTTCGCTGGCGTAAGGGTGGGATAGAAATGTGTACAACACTTAGACGATAGAATAAATCCTCCCGTAATCGCTTTTCCTCGATCGCCTTTAATGGCTCCTCGTTTATTGTAGCAATGATTCGTACATCTACGTCTATCACACGAGAAGCCCCTAAGCGCTGAATCTTTTTTTCTTGCAAGGCACGTAACAGCTTTGCTTGCAGGTTCAGGCTCATAGAGTTGATTTCATCAAGGAGAAGAGTGCCTCCTTGTGCTTGTTCAAATAATCCTTCCCGATCTACTGCACCAGTGAAACTCCCGGCAATGGTTCCGAAAAGTAAACTTTCCAATAGGTTTTCTGGTAGTGCAGCGCAATTTTGTGCGATGAAAGGCTTATTCCTTCTTTTGCTTTCATTATGAATGCTTTGGGCAAATAATTCTTTTCCTGTTCCTGTTTCCCCCGTGATAAGAACGTTGGAAGAAGAGCGTGCAGCACGATAAGAGTGTTCGATTGTTTTTCTCATTTCCCGGTTAGCGCAAATAATATCTTGAAATTGAAAGCGGGTATGATTATTAATTTTTTTTCTTTTATCTTCGTTATTTTGCCTGGTTAAGACTGATTCTTCTTTTGTTTGTAGTGTACGAATTATTTCCGTTAAATGTTTTTTCTCTGTAATGTCGGAAGAAATTTGAACAGCTCCTATGCTTTTTCCGTCAACTTTAAGCGGAATGGTGCGTGCCACCGTCGTGATCGCTTTCCCGGTATTCGTGAAATGAACTTCCCTTTGGCTTAGCGGCTTTGCCAGGCGAAGAGAAGTAAACAGTGTACTTGACTCCTCTGTAATGTTTGGCCAGACTTCAAAAACCCGCTTTCCCTTTACGGCTTGCGGTTCCCGTAAGTCCAATGTTCCCATTTTTTTATTATAGAATTGAATCTTTCCTTGCGTATCAATTGCACATATGCCTTCGCTCATTTCATCAAAAATCATCTCGCAAAACCGAAGCGTCTCTTTGGCAGATTGAAGCTGATACTTTAAGTTTTGCTGCTCGGTAATATTTTTAATGATGACCAAGAAATAAGAAGGATGCGGGGCGGGAAATGGAACAACGCTGACGCTTAGTTCCTGCGTCCCTAAAAGAATAGAAATTCCTGTTGTTGGCTGGCGCGGCTTAAAATGTTTTGAAAAAGAAGGATCAGGAATAAGCTCGAAGATTGAAATAGTTTCTGTGCTTCCTGATGTAAATGAAAATAAGCGCATAGCTGCGCGGTTCAGCGCAAAAGCTTCCCCGGATTCATTCGTTAAAATCATGGCATCTGAACAAAAATTCCAGATGGCTGTTAAAGAAAGAGAGGGTTTCATCGCAAAATCACTTCCTAAAAGAAAAGATTTTTTCGCTTTTATTGTTGCTTTCCACAAAAATTTATTATTACTATACAGTTTTGGTTTTATAAAATCAAATATTTAAAATTAACAGAAAAAAATCTTTCGAAAAAATTTTTTCTTCGAAAGATTTTTTTCTGAATTTTAAGGGGAAAAAGCCAATTTTATTGACTTTAGTGTTGGCATGTTTGTTGCGTTTATCATTGGCAAAGCACATAAAGGAGGGTTTATTTATGAAAGAGCAATTGCAAAACATGCATGTCATTGATGTGCATGCACATCCGTACGTAGCTAATACGAAGCCATTTACTGCAGATGAGTTTATGAGAAAGTTATCGTTGTCAGTTATACCAGAAATGTTTCAGAAGCAGCAGGAACAGCAGCTGGTTTTTCCGGGGTCCAATATGTATATGCAAATCACATTACAGCGTTTAGCTCATTATTTCTCCTGTCGTCCTAATATAGAAGAAGTAGTAGAAATCCGAAATGAAAGAACAGGGGATTTTTCAAAATACACACAGGAGCTATTTCAAGATGCCAATTTGAGAGGTTTAGTACTGGATTTTGGATACCCTACACCACGGATACCGAAAGAGACGTATGACAATCTCAGCGGTATAGCATCGTGGGAAGTGTATCGAATTGAACCTGTCATGGTTCGGATTAGTAAAGAAACGACTGACTTTTTCGCTTTTATCGAACAATATCGAGCTGATTTGCAACAAGCTCTTCAGCAAAGGCATATTCTTGGGTTAAAGACAATCATTGCGTACCGAAGCGGTCTGGAGATTGCACCGGAAGATGAAAGAACAGCCGCTGCTCAGTACCCTGAGTTCCGGGAAAATGAACGGGCTAGTGTGAAAGCGTTGCGTGATTACTGTCTCCACATTGCCATGGAAATGTGTACGGAAGCCAATAAGTTCATGCATATTCATACAGGCATTGGCGATGGGGAAGTCGTATTGCCAAAAGCAAGTCCGTCCTTTCTTCTGGATATGCTACGAAACAAAAAGTATCGAGATACCAAAGTTCATCTGGTCCATGGTGGCTATCCCTGGATGGAGGAAGCTGCTTTTATTGTCAGTATTTTGCCTAATGTTTATATGGATATTTCATTGCAAACCCCGTTTGCCGGTCATGGAGTCGAGCGAATTATCTCGCAAGTATTTGAGATGGCACCGTTCCATAAAGTGATGTACGGTTCGGATGCTTTCACCATTCCTGAAATGAATTGGCTAGGAGTCCACCTCTTTAAAGAATGCCTGGAACGGGTGCTGATGGATTGGATTCGGAAAAATTATATGAATGAAGAAGTGGCGCTGCATATTGCCGAGCTTGTGCTGCATAAAAACTTTGAAAATGCATACAGGGAGCATCTTTATGAAGCAAGACAGTAGTATAGAGCTTATGCCTAAGAAACTGGGTTTTTGGCATATTTGGGCCTTAGGCGTGGGAGCTGTGATTGGGGACGGAATTTTTCTTTTGATGGGACAAGGCATCGCAATAGCGGGACCGAGTGCTATATTCGCGTACCTTATCGCCGGAATGTCCCAGTTTTGTCTCATGATTGCTCTAGCAGAAATGGCTGTTGGGATGCCGAATGCAGGCGCAATGTCCGTATGGGTAGAACGGTTCATGGGCAAGTGGTGGGGATTTCTTGCAGGCTTTACTTTTGCTATTGGCTGGGTAATTGCTGGCGGCAGTGTTGGTATCGCGCTTGGTACGATTACGCAATGGTTTTTTCCCCAGCTAACAGGTGCGTGGTGGCCTACAATATTTGGCGTCTTTTTCATCAGTTTGTTTGCTCTGCTGAATATTGTCGGCACAGAAATTGCTGCCCGCACGCAGCTTTATCTCGTATTGATACTTACTCTTGTTATGGTGGCTTTTGCACTTATCGGTATCAAGGATATTAATCTGGAGCATTTCTCCCCCATGTTTCCACATGGTGTAAGTGGTTTCTGGGCTGCTATCCCGCTTGGAACATACGCTTACCTAGGGGCGGTAACTTTAACAACAGCCGGAGGCGAGTGCCGCAATCCACGCGATTTACCTCGTGCCCTCATTTGGTCCAGTATTACCTTTTTACTTTTATATACGTTTGCTCAAATTGTTTTGCAGGGAATTATTCCATGGGATCAATTTACGATGGAAAGCTCGCCCTTTACTGAAGCGGCAGGACAGGTTTTTGGCTGGGCGGGAGCTTTGTTTATGAACGTGGCAGCCTGGATTGCAGCAGCGACCTGCATTCTAATGGGGACTCTATATGCCGCTTCCCGTATTTTCTTTGTTCAAGCGAGAGAAGGATTTTTACCTGCTTTCTTCGGTTATTTACATCCAAGGACTAAGACTCCCGTATATGGCATTCTCTTCATTTGGGCATGTTCCGTAGGATTGGTTCTGCTTGGTCATTTTAATCCGGACTTCCTGTATGTGGAGCTTTCCATGCAGCTTGTTCTTGCCTGGATGGTGTCATGGACTTTGGCGCTTATTGCGGCTGTTCTGTATCGCAAGAGAGCAAAAGAGGAGGTGGGGGCACTGCCATGGAAACAGCCATTGTATCCGTTATTTCCGATTCTTGGATTTATCGGGATTGGCATTGTGTTCTTTGGAAATTTCATCGGTTCGCCGATGACGATTGTGCGGGGAGCGATTTGGATGGGGATTTTGTATGTACTGTTTAAGAGGTTCAATAAGGCAGAGCAGTATCACCATCCTTACGAATCAAACGATTCGCATACAAATGTAAAGTAGAGAAAGGGTGAAAATATGTGGCAATGGGAAAATGCCATCACAGAGCAGTTATATAGAATTCGCAGGCATTTGCATCAGTTTCCCGAGCTATCTTTTCAAGAGTATCGAACCTGTGCCTATATCATGGAGCAATTGGGAGCTTGGGAGATACCTTATCAACAGTTTGGCAATACAGGGGTTATTGTAGATATTTACGGAGATGTAGGCCAGGGGCCGCATTTGGCTTTACGGGCGGATATTGATGCTCTTCCGATTCAAGAAGAGACAGCGCTTTCGTTTGCTTCAAGGCAGCCAGGAGTTATGCATGCCTGCGGCCATGATGGACATACGACCATGTTACTGGGTGCTGTGTACCACCTTTGGAAATATCGTTCCCGGCTTAGTGGGATGGTGCGTTGTATTTTTCAACCAGGGGAGGAAGCAGATGGGGCTGCCAAGCAAATGATCGAACAAGGAGTATTGCGTAATCCGGATATCGATACGGTGGTAGCTCTGCATTTGTGGCCGCATCTTCCATTTGGTGTAGTCGGTATTAAGTCAGAAGCCATGACGGCTTCCTGTGATGATTTTGTCATGACTGTCCATGGAAAAAGTGGACATGGAGCCCGTCCTCATCAAGCGGTAGATGCGATCGCGATTGCAGCCGAAGTGATTCGTGCTCTGCAATTCCTAGCGACCAAACAGCGTGATCCTGTCGAACCTCTTGTTATTCATGTTGGCAGGATACAGGCAGGTACCGCAAATAACATTGTTGCAGATCAAGCAAGATTGGAAGGAACCATTCGGACGACTACCCAGCATTCACGAGAGCAGGTAAAACAAGACCTTCTTACTTTTGTAACACATATAGTAGAAAGCTTTGGAGGAAAAGTTTCGCTCCGGTATGCTGATGGCATTCCTCCGGTTGTCAATGACGAACACGTATGCAGTGTGCTTGTACAAAGCATACGCAAAATGATAGGAACGGATGCTGTCCATACTTTGAAGGCTCCTTCCATGGGAGCCGATGACTTCGGATATTTTGCTCAAGAAGTTTCTGGTGCTTACTTTCGCTTAGGTATTCAAAAAGAAGAGACAGGCACATATGACTTGCATCATCCCAAATTCCAATTTGACGAAGCGATTTTGCCGATAGGTGCAAAAATCTTAACACAATTTGCCTTTGATTGGTTAACAAAAGGAGCAGAGAAGATATGATGTATACTAAAGAGCGAGTATTGCAACTTATAGAAGAGCATCAGATTGAATTTGTACGTATTGAGTTTTTGGATTATACAGGGGTTACACGAAGCCGGACTATTCGCAAAGAGAATGTGGCAAGTGCCATGGAGCAAGGTATTAACTTCAGTACGGCGATCATGAGCTTTGATATGTTTGACGAGTATATTCCCAATCCCATGTATGGCGCAAACGATGGGGATTTTTTTGCAGTTCCTGATCCTTCTACTTTTGCTATCATTCCTTATCGTAAAAACACAGCACGCATGTTGTGTGACTTGGTAGACATTAATGGTGATCCGTGGCCGGGATGTCCTCGAAATGCGCTGAAACGGATTTTGCAGGAAGTCGAAGCTCTCGTAGGCGGCAATATCTGCATGGCTTATGAACAGGAGGCGTACTTGCTTAAAGAAGAGAACGGGCAATTGGTGCCAGCGGATACTAGCCATTGCTTTTCTACCGATGGCGTTGACATTCAGGAGAACTTCATTCAAGAGTTTGTATACTCCATGGAAAAGATGGGCATAAAAACCGAACAAATTTCAAGTGAATACGGCCCTGGTCAAGTGGAAATTAATCTGAGGTATGACCAGTGCCTAAAAGCAACGGACGATCAAGTCACGTTTATGCATTTGTTTAAACAAATTGCCCGTAAACATGACATGATAGGAACATTGATGCCGAAGCCGTTCCAACATCTGGCGGGGAGCGGATTGCATGTGCATATTAGCCTGTACAACAAGGCTGGAGAAAATTTATTTAAAGATGTTGCCGATAACCGAGGCTTGGATTTATCAGAAGAAGCTTATTACTTCATTGGTGGCCTGCTTAAACACGGCCGTTCTCTTATTGCGATTGGAGCTCCGAGCATCAACTCATATAAACGAATGCAGCCGGGTACCTGGGCGCCTGCCCATATTTGCTATGGGGCTGCAAATCGCTCTGTGCTGGTGCGAGTTCCAGAAAAACGACGGGAACGAAGGTTTGAGTTCCGTGGTGCAGATGGCACATGTAATCCGTATCTTCTTTCTGTCTGCTTGCTGGCAGCTGGGTTGGATGGCATTCGCAACCGCATTCATCCAGGGGAGCCGCTTGATGTGGATGCAAGCGTGTTAAGTGAAGCCAGTATGCTTGAGAAAGGCGTGCAGTGGGGACCCCGTACGTTGGATGAAGCCGTTCAAAGCCTAAGTGAAGATACGATTTTGGCTGATACTATCGGGCGTGAAATTTGGGAGGAGTTTATTAAAGTAAAGCGAACCGAATGGAACAAGTATTGTCAGCAGGTGAGTGAATGGGAGCGCAGCATTTTTGCGCAGCGATTCTAGGGAACCGGCAGTGCAACATGTTTTAAAGGAGGTCCATCAGGATGAAAACGGATTGGACAGTATGTGTAAATGAGTGGGTAGGGCAGAATCAGGAATTTATGATAAGCTTGTTGCAACAAATGGTTCGCTTCAAAAGTATAAACGCCAACTTTATGGATACGCCAAGCAGAAGTGAGAGTGCTCAGCTGCAACATTTTATTGAAGAACAGCTGGTGTCTTACATGGGCCAAACGAATATGTAGACATTGAGTCCGTATACGAAGTTACGAAAGTATTGATTTTGTCCGTGCTGGAATGGAACGGCATATTACAGCATGACATAGCCGTTGGCAAACAAGAAATGGAATGAGACATATGTGCTATGGATGGGACGCGGAGCACAGAATCCCAGTATGATAGTAGCCGCTAGCCTATCTTTTGGGCAGGGATTGTTGCTATTGTCTAACCTGCTCTATTACACATAATCATAGTAAAAGGCATTCGATTGTTCGGAATGCCTTTTTATTGTTTCGATGTGAGCATATTAACAAACTCATGGAATGCGGGAGTTTTTACGCTGTCTTTATGATAAACATAGCTAGTTGTTACTCTCC
Source organism: Aneurinibacillus aneurinilyticus ATCC 12856 (assembly GCF_000466385.1). Classification (GTDB taxonomy): domain Bacteria; phylum Bacillota; class Bacilli; order Aneurinibacillales; family Aneurinibacillaceae; genus Aneurinibacillus; species Aneurinibacillus aneurinilyticus. The sequence goes on along the minus strand of NZ_KE952854.1, from coordinate 34,087 downwards.
CTTCCTTATGAGGTAAAGAATATTGTACTAATTCTTTATTCTGATTCCGTCCGTCTACTACTGATTTTGTTAGCAGAGATATACCTAAACCGGCCCTGACACATCCTACTATTCCTTCCAGGGTATTTAGCTCCATCATTTTTTCAGGAATAATCCCTTGGGAGCGCAGCCAGTCTTCCAATACTTTGCGATAAAAGCAGCCTGATTTAAAAACGATAATATTTTGTCTTCTTAAATAGTCTGTGTCTTCTATATTTGATGCATGATTACTATTACATATAATGACTAGTTCCTCTTCGAAGACGTCTATTCCATCCAGTGCCGGATGGTTTACCTCACCGCCAATGAATGCACCTTCAATTTCACGGTTTACCACTTTCTTTATAAGTTGATCTGTACTATCTGTTTGTAAAACCAATTCTACCGCAGGATATTTCTTATGATAAGCAGAAAGAAGCGGGGGCAGTCTCACAGCAGCAGTCGTTTCCATCGCCCCAATTGTAAGCGTCCCGGTTGGGAATTTCGGATATGTAATCTCTTTTTTTGATTCATCCATTAACTGTAGTATTTTTTCTGCGTAGCCTAGAAGCGTTTTACCAGTTGAAGTAAGAGAGACACCATGTCTATGACGATAAAAGAGTTGCGTACGGTATTCCTTTTCCAAACGTTGAATCTTTACGGTAATATTCGATTGAACAAAATTTAATTTCTCGGCTGCCTTTGAAATGTTTTGTTCTTTGGCGACTACGCTAAAAGTATATAGATCTTCAAGATTCATATTGCTCCCCTTATTTATCCTGATATCATTTTTTTTGATGGTAAACATAGAAAAACATCATTTTACTTATTGATTTTACTACGATTATGATAAATGAAAACAATATATTCATTGGAGAGGGTTATCAATGCGACATAAAACACATATAAAGAATCCAATTATTCCCCTTGTAGGAGGTATTATTTCGCTCATGGTTGCGATGGGGATTGGCAGGTTCGCTTATACCCCTATTTTACCTATTATGCAGAGTCACAGTCATTTTTCTGAAACAATCGCTGGCTACCTTGCATCCTCTAATTATCTGGGCTATCTTCTCGGGGCTTTATCTGCCAGCATGTTTGCCTGGCGTAAGGGAAAATCATTTTATGTAAAAGTATATTTGGTTATAAACATCTTAACGACCATTCTTATGGGAACAACGGAGAACTTTATATATTGGTCTATTTTACGGTTTGTGTCTGGTTTTAGCAGTGGTGTTGTCTTTGTGTTTATTGCCGGTATTGTTTTGGATTATTTAGAGCAACGAGGCCGTACGATGTGGTCAGGTTTTTTTTATAGCGGTGTAGGAATCGGTATTTTTTTGACTGGATTGATTGTACCCGTTTTAAATGATTTTTTGGGGTGGCAGTGGACATGGGTAGGCTTAGGCTTTATAGCTATGTGTATGGGTGCTTTTCCACTGTTATTAACACGGGATGCTCCCAACTTGACCAGAGCAGAGCAGTCGGCGAAGCAGATTGATGATTCTGCGAGAAAAAAAGGCTTATTAATCGGGCTGATCGTCTCATACGGGTGCGAAGGAATGGGCTATATTGTGAGCGGTACATTTCTAGTAGCTATGGTAGGGGGAATCCCAGGCTTAGGTACCCTTTCGGCTTTAAGCTGGGCTTTTGTAGGTGTAGCCGCCGCGCCTTCCTGTTGGATATGGTCAGTAATCGCTAAAAAATACAGCAATATAGCCGCATTGTATGCTGCTTATATCGCCCAAATGATCGGTATTATATTACCTGTTGTATTTCCAAATACTATAGGAGTGTTAGCGGGTGCCCTTTTATTTGGAGCGACATTTATGGGCATCACCATGTTGACAATAGCGGAAGCACGCAGTGTTTTTCCGCAACAAAGCAGTAAAATCATTGGCTATTTAACGGTTGCCTATGGTATTGGGCAAATTATAGGACCTATCATAGCAGGTGTACTAACGACAAGAACAGGAAGTTATAACAGCGCTCTTCTCTTTGCATCTATTACTTTGCTAAGTGGAATGCTTTTTTTGTCAGCCAAATATATAAGAAGAGTGTTGCAACGAAACCTGGAATGAAGCCTCATCGGGCTACATTCCAGGTTTTTCTTATATAACGCCTAGTACCGACATAGGAATAAAAGAAAGAATCCGAGAGGTGGGAAAGAGATGGACGCTACGCTTATAGCTTTAGTGAGGAGGCATCTGCCTCCAGGCGCTGAGCTAAGTATAGTGAAGGAACCTTATCGAAAAGTGGCTGTTTGTGTGGCTAATATGGATGGTGACAGTATTCCGGAAATTATAGCGGGATATAAATGGGAGGGTCATCCATATGTAATGATCATAAAGCATTACAATCATGTCTGGTATAAAGCGGCAACAATAAAAGGACCAGGCTATGATATCACGTATTTAAATACGGCTCCAATCACAGGTGAGAAAGCGATGGACCTTCTCATCGGTTGGCAGATAGGGGCAATCTGGTCTGAACTTAACATTTTTACGTATACAGACGAAACACTCAATAAGATAGTCAGTGGGGTATATTACAGCCGAATTGAAGTGGAAGATATGCCCGGAAAGAACGGGAAGGATGGAAAATCTGAAATCGCATTATGGCATCATGATACAGGAGAGGCATATCGGGTGGAAGTCTATCGCTGGGAGGATGGAAAGCTGATTTCGGCACCTGATGTATACCCATACTATTTTAAGAAGGTTGTCGCTTATTATGAAGAAAAAGTAAAAGAAAATCCACAGGCAGCATTTTACTGGTACTATCTTGCTGATGCATGGCTTAAGGCAGGGATGCCACAACGGGCCTTGCAGGCTGTTGATATTGCTCTTGCCCTGCATTCCACATATCCTTCAAAAAAAGAACTGCTTGCTTTAAAAGAACAAGCACTGAGAAAAAACAGAATGAGACGCATATCATTGTACCCTGCCAGAGTTAAGGGAGTCGGGGGGACGAAGTGGGGATATATCAATTCCGCGGGTCGTTTTATTATTCTGCCGGAATATAGCTATGCCTACCCTTTTCAGGAGAACAGGCTGGCTATTGTGGAGAAGAAAGGAGGCTACGGCATTATTAATGAAGCGGGTCGATTTATTGTAGAGCCGAAATATGATTTTATTCAGCCATTCTTTGAAGGGCTTGCGATAGTACAGGATAAATCCGGAGCGAGAATAATCGATCAGCAGGGACAGGAAATTACCACCAAACCGTATGCATATATCGCTTCCTTTCAGGAAGGAAGGGCCGTATTTCAAAATTATAGGATGCAGTATGGCTATTTGGACGCGAAGGGGCGGGAGATTATTCCGGCAATCTATGTGTATGCGAATGATTTCTGGAAAGGGTATGCGGTTGTAAAAGTAAAAGAGGGCCAATATGCTTTACTTAATGAAAAAGGGGATGTCGAAGAGCATTATTCATATGCTTTTGTCGGCAGTCAAGGAGACGGGCTTTTGGCATTTCAAGAAGTGGAGCAAGGAAAGTATGGTTTTATGGACAAAAATGGCCGGGTTGTACTTCCTCCCAGCTATACGAGTGTACAGCCTTTCCAGAAAGGAAGAGCGATTGTAAATGTTGCGGAGGATTACCATAACCGATATGGTGTAATTGATAAAGCAGGTACGTTCATCATTAAGCCACAATACAATAGTATCGAAACGCTGGGTGAGGAACGGTTTGCTGTTGGCATACCAATAGATAAAGACAGACCGTTCATCGGCTCAAAGTATGCGATTTACGATTCGAATGGAAATCAGCTTACTGATTTTGTGTATAGAGATGTTTTGCCTTATAAAGAAAGGCTAGCCTCTGTCCATAATGATACGGATACCTTTTTTATAAATACGAGTGGACAGAGGGCAAGAGGCTGGCCGATTGTCGCAGGTACGGGAACATTGTCTTTGGAAGGAGACGTGATTAAGGCGAACATTGATCAGCGGATTTCGTATTTGAATAAGGCGGGAGAGACGGTATGGAGAGAGAATACGATAATTCCCCTGCAGGGAGCGTACGAGGTGCAGGAGAAAAAATACAAACCGAATAAGGACTATCTTGTCTATTATCCACAAATATCGGGAATGGCAGATAAAAACATTCAGGCGTCTGTCAATACGAAGCTGAAGAAGCTGTCAGAGGTAAAGCATATTCCTGCTGATGTACAGCTTGATTATAATTATTTCGGTGACTTTGACATTCCGTTTTTTAGAAAGTATTTGCTTGTATTTAAGCTTGCTGCTTACAATTATCCATTCGGTGCAGCTCACGGTATGCCGACAGAAATCTATCCTCACATCGATGTCGTAAGCGGCCGATTTTATGAGCTGAAAGATTTGTTTAGAAGGGACGCCAATTATGTAGCGGTATTAAGCGCTATTATTGAAAAACAAATTAAAACGAATGAGAAATATTCCTATGTGTGGCAGGATCAATACAAGGGAATCAAACCTGATCAACCTTTCTACGTAGATGATGATGCGCTGTACATTTATTTCTATCCGTATGAAATCGCTCCTTATGCGGCCGGATTTCCGACCTTCCGTATCCCGTATAGCGAAATTATGACTATTATTGATACGAAGGGAGCCTTCTGGCAGTCTTACCATTGAAAATCCAAGAGAAGGAAAGCCATTTATGGTATTGTCACATCGCCGTCAAGCTAGGAGCAATAACTACCCTAAAAGTGAAAAAATGCGCTATTCTATAAGGGATGGCGCATTTTTTATGACTGCTTCTGTATCTTAGCCGTTACTATAATTTGTATGGAGCAGACTCCTTTTTCAACATCGGATTCACGGAACGATGTTAAATCGGTAGATTTTTCCTCCGATTCCTTGTATAATGGGAATGTACGTTCTGTGGAAAGGAGATAGATGCGCCCTGCGCTCCAGCAGAAGAAAAGCAAGTGTGTCTTTTTCTCGTCTCTGATTTTCTTCGTCTTTTTCTACCTCCTACCACAAAAGTTTGTTGATTTTCCAAACCAGATGTATATAAATTAGATTTTATTTCACTGAAAGTAAAGATCAGGCATGGCGGGTCTATCAAGCTATTGCCCGAGGAACAAGTCAGGGAGCATATTGTCTATATAATCTGGGGCGGAGTGGACAAGCTCAAGGCTGTCGCCGCCAAAGCCAAAGGAGAGAAATCGATATTGCTGTCGAACTTGTACAGGCTGCAATAGACAAAAGGTAATGGCTATGCAACAAATAGGAGTAAAAAAGATTACACGTATCTAAGGCGTACCTATATACCAAAAAATCCATTATAATGGAACAAATCAAAAATGCGGAGGATGTGAACAGAATGGGAGCATGGGGTACAAGTGTTTTTGAAAATGATAGCGCATGTGACTTTATTTTGAATGTAGAAAATAGCCCTACTGTAATAACAGATGAACTTGTTAGGATTCGTGAAATTGTTGAAGAAGAGGATTATTTAGAAGTTGATGAAGGAAGTTCTGTACTTGCTATGGCTGAACTTGTTTTAAATTCTTTCGGTGTCAATCCTATACATGAAATTGCTAAAAAAATAGATTTTACTTTGATCAAAGAAACAGTAACCTTGACTTTTTTGAACCAGCTTATTTCATTGCTAGAACTAGCGTTGGATGTTGACAACCACAATCGGTCAGAGCTTTTTGAATTATGGGAGGAGGCTGATCCAAAAGATTTTGCTGAATGGAAAAATATTTCTTTTGATTTGTTAGAAGGTATTAAAAAGATTAGGGATGAGCAATTTGCAAACTGAGGGTTATAGCATCATGACCATGATATAGCATCATGACCATGAGATCCAGCCCAAATATATAACCTTACAACCTATTTTTACCTATTTGAAGTCTTGAAAATACATAGAAGCCGGTACTTTGCTGTCTATTTGAGTATAATGGGCCTTGATTTTTCGGACATAAAGAAAGACTCGCTTTCCTTTTCCATTTCCGCCTGCTCAAGCTGCTATATACATCTGATTTGATAAATTGACACATTTTTGTGGTGAGAGGTAAGAAAAGAAGGACGCATACGGCGTGCGTCCTCTTTGTTTTTCTGTGTGGAGCGTGTGTACCTTCTTTCTTCCGATATATGGATAATCAACAGGTGTGGTGTAATTTATATAGATTCTTGTTTTGCGTCTTTTTTTGTAGGGTAATTAGGAACAAGCATGAAACCAATGAGGCAGAGCCCAAATGAAATCAAAGTAAAGATATAACGGAACTCATAGGACTGGAAAAATACAGCCTTAACCATCATGAGTACAAAACCTAAAATAATAAGAAATTTACCGATCAATTGTTTTGACACTTCTATCCACTCCCATTCTTTATAGAGCAATATTAGCAATAATTACCTTTAATGTAAATTCAGTGTAATTATTTGTCAGCAATGATTCTCTGATGGTTGTTGACATATTGCTTTATTTTTAAGTAGAATAAAATATTGAGGTGAGTAAAATGAATGCGGAGTTTATAGCCTGTGTTAGAGAAATAAATGAACTTGAGTATGCGTGTAATTCTATGCTAACCAAAGAGTATGAAAATTTATTGGACGAAAGTATTACCAATAGCCAAATTATCATGCTCAATCATATTAATCATTATGGTCGCATTCTCACTGGAGATATCTCGAAACTCATGAACATTAGCCCAAGCGCTGTAAGTCAGACATTAAACAGGCTGGAAAAAAACGGATACATTAAACGCTCCATCAACCCCAGCAATCGCAGGGAAGTTTTTGTTGAACTGGATACTAAGGGAATTAAATATATAAAAATTAATGAAGAAATTGAACTATCAATTATTGAACGTTTTTATTCTAAGCTCGATTTAGCAGATATTACAGCACTGAGGGATATTATGTATAAATTAAAGCGAATCATAGAGGAGGAGCAAAAGAGCAGGTAATTTTTTTTGTTTAATATTTAAGTTAAATAAAATATTTATTATGGTTAATTTTAGAGATGTGTAATGGGAGTGATATATATGAGATTTTTTGAGATGTTTCTTATGTTCTTGAGTATTGGCGCATTGTGGAAAATAATCTGGCTTCGAAATCGCCCAACGAATATTGTATTGTGGGGAATTTCGTCTTTATTTGTTATCATCGGTCTTTGCCACTTAATTTTGGAAGGATGGCGCTGGCAGATGGGATTAGTGTATCTCAGTGCCATATTTGTATTGTTTAAATATGGGTGGTATGTGCGCCATGTTCCTACTAAAAATGTAAAAGGAAGGTTGAAGCCTGTATTACTAAGTCTATTTGCGTTACCTTTTAGTATAGCAGCTGTATGCCTACCCTTAATTTTTCCGGTATTCACGTTTGAACCCCCAACAGGTCCATACAAGGTGGGGACTATAACATACACCTGGACGGATATTGTGCTTTATGGATCGGCATCTTAAAGGGGAAAAAAATAGTTCATGTGAACTTATTCCACAGCAATATCCAGGAACTCGTATTCAAACTAGAGGTGATGTTGAATGAATACAGAATTGTTAAGCATTCTAGACAAATCGACTCGACAAATGCTCCAGCAATATATAGACAAACGAAAATATGCTGTCTTATCGATTGGCATCATTAATCAATCCAAGCAGGAAATTTTCGGTTTCGGAAATTCACTTCTAGAAGATAAAGTATCTTATAAAGATATCGTATATGAAATTGGATCGTTGACAAAGGTATTTACTACCTCATTGCTGTCTTTATTAGTAGAAAAAGGTGTAGTCTATCTAGATGATTCAATAGGCAAGTATGAGCAAACCTTACAGATTGAACATCCAGTTACACTCAAACACCTCTCGACGCACACGTCCGGGTTGCCGTCAATATCACTGATCAAAACAATCATGAACCGATTTGACAAAAAAACATACCGCGATCCTTATTGTTTGTTTGATGTTCAGGAAGCCATTACGTATTTAAGTAGGGTACCACCTAGTAGAGTTGGAAAGGTTTTTCGTTATTCCAATGAAGGGATGGGATTACTTGGAAGATGTTTAGCGCAAAAACTTGGAACAGATTTAGAGAAAGCTCTGCTTGAGTTCATCTGTCAACCTCTTGGTATGCAAGATACAGCTATAAGATTATCACCTGATCAAAGAAATCGATTAGTTCCGGGATACGCAGGTAAAGATGTGAATCAGCCGGAATTAGCTATGAAGGTGTTTGAAGGAGCTGGAGCGCTGCGTTCTACCGTTACTGACATACTTCAATTCCTCTCGGTATACCTGGGAATATGTACCGATCATCCAATGAGTAAACCATTTCATGTCACCCAGCAGGAGCATATTAGCCAAGGAAAGAACTTTGGAGTTGGATTAGGCTGGATAATCGATAAAAGGAACGGAATCATATGGCATAATGGCAGCACTCATGGGTATTCTAGTTTTTTAGGCTGTGATCCCTGCAATTCCATTGGAGTAGTGATTCTATCTAATTACCGGCCAAGACTAATGGACGATACGCTAAATCGAATTGGCTATGAGATTCTTACACAAATACGAGAAAATAGGGGTACAGCCGCATCGCCATCAAGTTAATATTTTATTGCACCCCCAAAGCAAAAAAATGCGTTATTCTTTCTCTATTATACATAGAAAGGATGGCGCCTTTTTCGTTTTTGGAATATGGTTTTGTCTTACCTTGATGGCGATCAGGGTACCAGTGTAACTGATATCAGGGACAAATGTATATGAAATTACAAAAAGTAACTACCGTGTTTTTCTTAGATAATGGAAAAAGGCACTCAGTGAATATGGGTGCCATCATTCACCTATGAACTCATCTTACTGTCCTTTCATTTACCTAAAAACTCAATATACGTTATTTACGTATTCAGGCTGTTCCATGTAGTCGGATGAATAAAGTCTCAAAAAATATTTAGGATTTTATTGATTGATGTCACAAAATGGGCTGTTCATATCGTTATAGTTATGTAACGGGCATACAGGGAGGTGATCAGTTGGAACAACTAAACCCTAGGGCGAAGGAAGAGGACAACGATACAATGGATATCGAATTCGTCGTAAATCGAGTGAAATCTGGTGATAAACAAGCATACGCCATTCTTATTCGCAAATTTGAAAAGAAAATCTACACGTATTGCTACTGCATCCTGAAGAGTCGCGAAGAAGCAGAAGATGCCCTACAGGAAATATTTATCAAGGCGTATCAAGATATAGACCGTTACGAGGAGCGAGAGACCTTTTCTGCATGGCTCTACAAAATTGCATATCATCACTGTTTGGATCAGATTCGAAAACAAAGCCGCTGGCAACGGCTCGTCTCACTTTACCAAGAGCAGCAGACTCTATTTTATGACAACTATAATAAGCAAGCGGGTATTGAACAAGCCATTCATGAATTGCTTATGCCCCTTAACCGGGAAGAGAAGAATATCCTGTTACTCAAAGTGGTTGAGCAATACAGCTTCGAAGAGATAGGCCAGATTATGGATTGCAAATCGGCAACGCTGCGTAAGAAGTATGAACGGCTTCGCAAAAAGCTACACCAGCAAAAAATGTATAAAGGAGGAGTGGCAAGTGGAGAAATTGCCAAATCAAACTGACTCTCAAGATTTGATGCACATCCGGCACACCATTCAAAGCATGGAGATGCCAGTGGATAGCTTCAGTAATAAAATTATGAATCGACTCGAAGAAAAAAATAGGAGAAGCAGCAAAACGAAGCGTATGAAAAAAACGTTGGTGGCTGCATCTACGGCAGCGGCATTAGGAGCTGGTATTATCGGAAGCGGTTTTGTTTCACCAGCAATGGCCGAATCGTTGGGAAATATTCCATTGGTGAGTAACGTCTTCAAGCTGGCGGGAGACCTCGGCCTGCGGACTGCTCATGAGAAAGGATTAATAACAGAAGGAAATCAGAGCGATACACAGGATGGCATTACGATAAGTGTGCCTCAGGTGATGTATGACGGGACGCGTGTCTCCATGGCGATTCATCGGAAAGCACCAGGCCTGACAAGCTATCTTAATGGAAGTCATGTGAATACAGACGGTGAGGTTATTTCGGAGCCTGAAGGCACAAAAGGTACAATCCGGCGTGTTGATCTGTTTATGAACGGGAAGCCCCTTACTCACTTATCTGAGTCACTTGCACGTCAAATTAACGTTGGATGGGGTCCTGGTGTGGATAAGGATTCCGCCATACTCAGGTTTTCTGATTTGTCCAATCAAGGACTTGGTGATCCGGCCTTCCCTGATCAATTCGATTTAACCATGAAACTTACGTTAGAAGGCGTTAACGATCCGTTTACAATCAATGTTCCGGTCAAGAAGAGCATTAACAATAATATTGTATTGTCGTCTGGTATAACTAAAGAGTTCGATCATATCCGCGTGACCCTGGAAAAAGCAGAACTCTCCCCGAGCACAACAAGAGTGTCTATTATTGAAGATGGGACATCCAATGAAATCCCTAAAAGATATAAGGATGATAAAACAACAATATTACAATTGGGTTACGATGTGTTTGATGATCATGGAACTAGATTGGAACTTTTAGGTGGTCAAGGCAACGATGAAGGATCCAAGCGTTACACATACAAGGATTACACATATGAACCATTTAAGGTGACGCCAAAATCTTTCACAATTAAACCATTTTTGCATGTGTACAAAGATAAAAATGAAAACCATGGTGAATTCTTACTGGATAGTAATGGTGAACCGGTCAAAGAGTACATTAAAGAATTGGAAATGGCTATACCGGTTACAGAATAACGCATGACTAAATTACGGGTGAAGAAGTGGATAAAGCAGTGTTGAAAGCAGCAGAAGATACATTTGTAGGCCTGAATTGTTTGGGCTTACAAAAAGAACCGTTGAAAGCTTCTTCTTTGACAGTTAAGGATGGCAAAGAAGTATATACGCTTACATTCAGCGACTCTGATACTCCAGTATTTATTGATGTGGAAAAAGGAACGAATAAAGTCATGAACGTCTATGCGAGTGAACTTGAGAATACTACAGCGGAGTATCCAACTGTGTTTTCAAAAGGCCAATTCTATGTTTTCGGATATGAGGAATAGAATCTTATTGCACCGTTTCTATTGCTTCTAGAGGGAATATTTTCACGCTTTTTAGATAAGCGAAAATTGTGCTTGCAAGTCACACCAATAGGAAAGGAAAACCATAGTTGACATCTTGGATTTGATATATGGTCCCATACAAAAATTGTATAAGGAACTGCAGATAAAGACCAGGTGGCCTTATTTTTCTATACAAAAAGAGATTTAGTAATAAAAATTTAATAGTGTGAACCAAGCAATATGTTTATTTATCTAATGGATAGATGATGAAAACAACTTATAAGGAATTGGAGAGAGAGCTTCCCATCGGCGAACACAAAAACGAAAGAATCGTCATAAGGAGTAGATGGGTAGGCAGCTATATGAGAGAAAAAAAACGATGGACAAACCTGTTATTTGCTTTAATAGCTATTTTTATTTGTACTTTGTTGTATCCGCAGCTCACACCACATACTCACTATGAGAACAAGGTACTTGTGCTCACCTATCATCATATTGATGAAAAGATAAAAAGTGATGCTACGATTACACCGAAACTTTTCGAACAGCATATGAAAAAACTGAAGAAGTACAACTACAATGTGATTTCGATGGATGAATTTATTGCCTTTATGAAAGACAATAAAAGCGTGCCGCCGAATGCCGTTCTTCTTACGTTTGATGATGGCTATAAGAGCTTCTATTCGAAAGCATACCCAACCCTACTAAGGTACGGCTATACTGCTACAAATTTTGTCATTGTAAGCGCAACTGATATACCAAATCCAAAGGCGCTTCCACACCTTACTTGGAAGGACATGCGGGAAATGAAACGAAACGGCATGAGCTTTTATTCCCATACATATGACCAGCATACGCTCTGCAACGCAAACGAGCAGCGAGAAACAAAGCCTGCGCTCATAACACCAATATACAAAGAAAAAGAGAAAAGGACGGAGACCGAAGGTGAATATCAACATCGTATAAAAGAGGATATTCAGTTTGCAAACGAACGCCTGGAGCAAGAATTAAACAACCATGAATCCCTCCTCTGCTTCCCATTTGGTGCGTATAACGATACTGTATTAAAAATAGGAAAAGAGAATAATATTCGCCTCTTTTTTACAACCCAAGAAGGAATAAATAAAGCGCGCCAAGAAAAAGTCCTCCGAATTAATGCTGGAGCTCCAAATGTGTCAGCAGAAGAACTGATAAAGAAGTTGGAGAGCTATGATGAATAAAAGTTGCTTCAAATGATTTTATATTTTCCTCCCTATATGGATTCCCAGTATATCGCCATTAAGCTAACAAAAAGAAATGCCCCAAAACCAAAAAATAAGCTGAATTCTCATTTTTTTGGTTTTGGGAACAACAAATTTTTTAACTTGATGGATGTGCTTGGTCAACCGCTCCTACCTTTTTGTATAGGCGGTAGGGAACGCAGTACGGGGTTAGGTAATGGAAAGGCGACGTTGGCCTACACACCACTATCATCATTGATGAGATAGGTTATGCTCAATCAACGGAAATTGCTGAGGTATTAGGCTATAACTTAAAATGGAAACAAACTACTCTTCAGCCAGAATTGAAGAAATTGAATATTATTGCAAACAGAAGTCGGGAGAATGATCAGCTTTTTCTGGTGGAACTTAGCGATAGACTAGAAGAGGAGATCGGAAATTCAAAAGAATATACAGATGCTTCCTTAAGCTTTGATAAAAAAACAGGAGAATTGCTTTCATTTGGTATACAAGCTAAAGCATGGGCATCCGAAAAATTGCCTTCCCGTCAGCTAGCACAGGATATGAAAATTATGCGCTTTTAATTTTTTAGTAAATTTTATCATTTGAAAAACTTTCCTGTCAAATATTTTGAAAATCGTATTCCATTCAAGTCTACATATTTATACATTAAATAAGATATAAATATTAACGCAGTGAAAGATAAAATAAAACTATATAAAAAGCTTATATTATATGAAATACCGAATTTGTAAAATAACTTAAATAAATAACAGGATAGGGATCCTAAAAAAATGAGATGTAGTAAATAAATAGAATAAGATAATTGGCCGAGGAATTTAAAAGGAGTGCTTTCAAAAGTTTTTTGGAGAATTTTTGAGTTTAAGATCATTACCATGATTAAAAAGGCAGCTATAATATGGAAGAATATAGCTTGATTTATCCCTAGATAATCAAATAATCCCCATTTAAGGTACTGATGAATATTACTTCTTTTTTCATCATATGTTCCAAAGAATATTGATAAAAGAAACATAAAGCATAAAATAGATTTTGACTTTATAATAAAAAACTTTTTAAAATTATAATCAGTTTTAGAATTATATACATCGCTTAGGAAAACGCCTAAAATAAAAGCAATATAATAAGTCTTAATAAAAACAATACCTAAAATTAAATACAAGAAGAATCGTTTATTGCTATGACCTAAAAATGCCAATATGCTAAAGACTAAAATTGATCCATAAAATTCGTATTTAAGAGTCCATAAAACTGCGTTATAAGACTCTTTACCAAATATAAATACACCATAGATTGTCTGATTAATTACGTCCCAGAAATTCGGTTCAATTTGCCATAGAAGAGCCAACCATCTTGAAGATAGTGTAATATCACTCACTTCTTTATTAAAATAAAACTCCATTTCAACAAAAACATATGACATTATAAGTACGAAAAAAATCGGAATTACCAAACGGAAATATCGTTTTACTATGGCAGGAATTAGCGTGAATTCACCATTATATTTAAAAAATTTATAACTTAATACATAGCCACTCAGTATAAAAAAGATACAAACAGCATAATTACCAGCATAAAACATACTAAAGGGAAACTGTGAAAAATAGTACTCGATCTCAGGCTGCAAGTGAACTTTTTTTGGATTATTTTCATATACTCCTGGATAGAACCCCCGGACATAATGTGAAAACACAACAATTAATGCAGCTAGTCCACGTAATCCATCTAAATAATTTATTTTATTCATAATCGCCCCCTAAGGTAAATACCCCCTATATAGTAAAATATATTATAATTTTTACAAATATATGTTACATTTTGTTGAAAAATAGTAAAATAAAATTAAAATTCGATATAAATCAGGTGATATCGACCCTACGTATTTACGAGAACGCCAAACGCAAAGCTGTGTGCTAGCTGTGGTCAGCCTAAATAATAGTTGATGTCTGAAAATGAAAGGTAAGTGTAAGATGAATCGGCATAATTGTCCTTGTTGTGGCTATCCCACACTAGAGGAAAGACAAGATTAGGAATTATGTAATTGGGAAGATGATGGACAAGATGATCCCCACGCAGATAAAGTTTGGGGCGGTCCAAATCAAGACTATTCACTTACAGGGGCTCGAGAGAACTTCAAAAAACACTACATCATGTATAGAGATAGACGAAGAATCTTGAAGCAAACGGATAAAGAAATTCAAACAAAGAAAAGTTTAATTAATGCATTTGAAAAACTTAAAACCGCAAATTATGAATCTGTTCAACAACTATGGCAGGAAATCGACTCCTTTGAAAAGGTACTAGATGATATTGTTCACGAAAGTACAGAACGCTACAGCAATAACATAGAGAAAAATCAAGAAATCATAAACCTATATAAATCGCGATTAGCTTTTCTACATACTTATGTCTCCCAAAAGTTGTCTATACGGGTGCTAAAACCAACGGATAAGGAGACGATACGTAATGAGAACGTTAAGAATCACCTGTAATCATGGTTGGACAGTTGAAGCGCTACGCACATACGAACGTACATTTCAAATCGCGAGGCATCGCCATCGTGTCATGGCGGTTCGTCTG
>NZ_KE952854.1:0-19090 GCF_000466385.1 Aneurinibacillus aneurinilyticus ATCC 12856 | reverse complement strand
GGCATCGCCATCGTGTCATGGCGGTTCGTCTGGTTATGGAAGGCCAGAAGGGCGTAAGCGTCGCTCGATTCCTGGGCCTTCATCGAGATCGTGTCTCTACTTATGTCAAAAACTTTACTACCGGTGGAATGGAGGGTCTTTGGGAACAAACACCTCCGCCAGGTAAACGCCCATATCTTACAGAAGAGGAACAACAGGAACTGAAGCGCATGATTGTGGAAGCATGCCCGTAGAAGAAGGACTTGGTCCGGAGTCTTGCTGGAATACATGCATTTTACAGTACGTGGTTGAAGACAAGTTCGCCGTTACCATGAGTCGAAGCGGGATTACAGATTTGCTTTATCGCCTACACTTGCATTACACACGGCCTACCTATATCGGCCAAGACTAATGAACAATACGCTAAATCGAATTGACTATGAGATTCTTAAACAAATACAAGAAAATAAGTAGTATTCTACAGTTGACTTACAAACTTTAACTTGATATAGTTTTAACAACTACGGCGCGTAGTGTAATGGGTGACTGAGCAGGTTACCTACTATTTATCAAATCAGATGTATATAGCAGGATTGCACATAAAGTTGGTCAACTGATCCTCTATAGTGCGCAGTGAAGGGTGAAGAAAATGAGTATCAAGAATTTTAAATACGATGAGGTAGGACTCAAACGTTTCTTCGGATCTTTGGAAGCTAAAATCATGGAACTTCTTTGGGAAGCAGACGAATTAAGTATAAAGGAAGTTCAACAGCATTTAGAAAAGGATAAGCCTGTCAATTTTAATACTGTTATGACCGTAATGAATCGATTGGTAGAAAAAGGAATTTTGGAAAAGAGAGTGCAAGGTAGACTTTCGCTATTTCAGCCTGTTCAATCAAAAGAGGAATTTATGGAAGAGCAGTCAAAAAAGTTAACAGAGAACCTGCTTGATGAATTTGGTGGTGTTGTGCTGAATCATATGATTGATTCATTGAAAGAAGCAGATCAAACCTTACTGGATAAATTAGAACAAAAAATTCAACAGTTAAAAAAGGAGAACCTCTGATGCGGTGGAAGCAAAAGTCTTTCCTCGTTATAGGATTGAGTCTTCTTATTGCGATTTTGGTATGGAGCCAGATAGGCATGTACCTGGTACATATCCTTTTTGGGGTCAGTATTCAAGTGAACTTTTTTAAGTTCTGCATTAGTTTGTTTAGGGAAGGTTCGTTTTACTACTTTTTAATTATCATTCTCTTGAACACATTAATTATTTATACCGTACTTATCACGCTGATCAGGATTGGACAGCAATATTTTCTGTACAGCAGATTTAGAAAAAAGATTTTCGCCTTAAGAAATATAGAAATAACCGGTAGCTTGATTCGAGCATTTCAACGTCAGAATCAAGACATTATAGTAATTAATCATGAGCAACTGCTAGCGTTTACGATGGGATTCAGAAGGCCTTGCATTGTTCTTTCTACCGGTTTAATCGAAATATTGGAGGACCATGAACTCGAAGCCGTCGTTGAGCATGAAACCTTTCATCAACAGAACTATGATTCCTTGAAGATTTTCACCTTGCAATTAATCTCGCAATCTCTTTGGTTTATTCCGTTGACCAAATGGTCTTATCGGAATTATAAAATCATCAGTGAATTATTGGCTGATGAGTACGCAATTCAAAAAATGGGTTCCGAACTTGGTTTGGGCAGTGCTTTGTTAAAGTTGATTAAAAACTGCTTTCATGCAAATGCTACGCCGGTCCTGGCCCACTTTTCTGACGAATCGGTAAACTATAGGTTGCAACAATTGGTGGATCCGAAGAGAACCATCCCGGTGAGGATGGACGCTATGTCTATCTTGATTTCCATTCATGTCATACTCATTTTTATGAGCATGATCATGTTAGCTGCCACTTAATTTTTTTTGTATTTTAACACTACATTGAGTAGTGAAACAAAGTGAAAAGGAGAAATAACGAATGAGAAACAATCATGAAATGGGAGCTCTTATTTTACGGGTAGTATTAGGAATAACGTTCTTTGTACACGGCCTGGCTAAATTTCAGGGTGGAATTGAAAAAACAGCAGGTTTTTTCCAGAGTATAGGTTTACCCGGCTTTATGGCCTATGGAGTAGGCATCATTGAATTAGTGGGAGGAATTGCTTTAATCATAGGTCTTGGAACGAGAATCATTTCCGCGTTATTTGCTGCCATTATGATTGGGGCTACAGTAAAAGTAAAATTAGCAGCTGGTTTTGTAGGCGGGTATGAGCTAGAGCTTGCTTTGATGGTGATGGCTTTGCATTTGACGTTAAATGGAAGTTCTTTGTTGTCTGTCGACTCTAAGTTGCCATTCATGAGAACTACAGCGACGGCTACAAGAGCGACTAACTAAGTTATTGTAAGGAATGGGTGTCAAAAGACGAGCGTACCCAGTGGGTTACATCCGACTTTCTTGTTCCAATCGCGAAATAATCCCCCATTTTCTATACTAAATGGGGGATTACTTCTATTCCGCTTCGATTCTTTTTAAAGGTATTTCTGCCGGTCCTTCGATTACATCGCCATGGATAGAGAATCTTGAACCGTGACAGGGGCAATCCCATGTCCGGTCCCCACTGTTCCACTCAATCTCACAGCCCATATGAGTACAAGTAGTGTTGATAATGTGCAGTGTTCCATTATCGTCCCTATAAGCACCTGCTCTTTGCCCATTTACAGTAACAACATCTCCATTACCATTAGCCAAATCCTCAGGTTTCTTATGAACAATTTCTAACTTTCCCTGGACTAAGTGCTTCGCAACATCGATATTTTGTGTTATAAAATTTTTAACACTCGGGTCCGCATTAAATCTGGATGGTGAGTAAAGTTCATGATAAGGATTATCTTTTTCCATAATGAGATCCCTTATTAATAAGGCAGCGACGGTACTGTTGGTCATTCCCCATTTTCTATATCCTGTCGCAACAAAGATATTTGGATGATTAGAAGTGATATGTCCTACATAAGGAATCTTATCCAAGGTGATTAAATCCTGGGCGGACCATCGATAAGGAATTTCTTTTATGCCAAACGTTTGCTCGGCAAAAGCTTCTAAGGCTTCATAGTGTTTAATTGTAGGTATTCCTTGGCCCGTTTTGTGACTTTCACCTCCAACAAGAACAAGCTTTTCCCCGTTCATCATTGTATAGCGGAGCGAGCGCGTTGGGTTATCAGCACTTAAATACATGCCGCCAGGGAAGTCTTTTTTTGTTTTAACACCAAGAACATAAGATCTTTCAGCATACATTTTTGCAAAATAAAAGCCGTATAAATCATGGAAAGGAAAATGAGAGCATACGATTACATGATTACACGTAACCTTATGTCCGTCTCTTGTAGTGATTTGTGGATGTTCTCCATTATCAATGTCTACTGCTGTTGTATTTTCATATATCGTACCGCCCGCATGGGTGATAAATTGCACAAGGTGGGTTAAATATTTAAGCGGGTGAAATTGTGCCTGGTTTTTCATAACAATAGAAGCCTTCATTTGCAAAGGAAGTGGAATGCTTGTCACATATTCGCTATTAATCCCGAGTTTTTCATATGCCTTGAATTCATTATTTATTTTGCTGATGGATTGATCGGAACTTGCGTATATATAAGCATCCTCCTCAGTAAAATCGCATTCAATTTTATTTTCCTTGACCGTGTTTTTTATAAAACGTAAGGCCTCATCGTTGGCTTTATAATAAAGCCTAGCTTTTTCTTCACCAAGATTATTTATGAGCTCATCATAAATAATATCATGTTGTGCAGTTATCTTGGCTGTGGTATGGCCGGTTGTACCGTTTAAGATATTGCTGGCGTCGAAAAGAGCGATTTTCACCCCTTCTTTTGCAAGTAAATAAGCGGTTGTAATGCCCGAAATTCCTCCGCCGATGATTGCTGTATCCACCTTGATATCTTCGGTAAGTTTGGGGAAGGAAGGAATTTTGACAGAATCTCTCCAGTAAGGTTCCGGAAATTGAGGCATTCTGCCGTTTAGCACATTGCTTTCAGTCATGAATTTTCCTCCTAATATTCATCTATATAACAAGTAATTTGCCCGAAAAATAGAAATTAATGTATTTGAACGTTTATGCTTTTTCCTGTACTAGCGTAATGGATTTTGTCATAAGAAATATTTTTAAAATGAATGTATCCGACAAAAAAATTAATAAAGTATAAAATGCTTAAATATAAATATGAATAAAATTTACAAGGATATATGGGGGCGTGAGTCACTTGGATATCATAGGGGAAAACGTTCCTAGGAAAGAAGCCTTGGAAAAAGTGACAGGGGCAGCCAAATATACAAATGATGATATACGACCTGGACTCTTACATGTAAAGATGACAACAAGCACCTACGCTCATGCAAACATCGTATCGATTGATACCTCGAAGGCGTGGAAAGTACCTGGCGTTCGAGCGATAGTAACAGGCAAGCAATTTCCTTTTCTTACCGGAACACCATTAGAAGATCGCCCTCCAATTGCAATTGATAAAGTTAGGTATTATGGCGAACCTGTTGCGGTTGTGGTGGCCGATTATGAATTTCAAGCAAAGAAGGCCGCTGAATTGATTAAAGTAGCGTATGAACCTTTACCAGTTGTAAATTCCGTTAGTGAAGCCATAAAAAGAACCGCGCCTTTAATCCATGAAAACTTAGGAAGGTATAAGCGTGTTGAGGAAGTTTATCCTGAGGATAATACCAATATAGCTAACCGTACAAAAATACGAAAAGGAGATATGCAAAAAGGCTGGATGAAGAGTGAGGTAATTGTCACAGCAAATGTTTCATTTCCCCAATCGGATCATGCTGCAATGGAAACACGATGCGCAAGGGCAGAAATTTTACCCGATGGGCGTGCAATTATTCATTCCGCTTCTCAATCCCCTTTTGTAATCAAAAAAGTAATCAGCCGTTATTTTCAAATTCATCCGGGGAAAGTGATTGTACATACACCTTTAGTCGGGGGGGCATTTGGCGGAAAAGTATCTATCCAACTGGAGTTTATCGCTTTTCTGGCTTCATATGCTGTGGGTGGCAGGATGGTTAAAATAGTAAACACCAGAGAAGAGGACTTTATAACGTCCCCTGTTCATATAGGGCTCGATGCCAGAGTCAAGCTCGGGTGTACAAAAAGCGGAGAGCTCATAGCTGCCGAAATTATATATTTATTTGACGGAGGTGCATATTCAGACAGGGCAGCCATCATTAGTAGGGCGGCAGCAGCAGATTGTACAGGTCCTTATAACATTGAAAATGTGTGGTGTGATTCATTATGCATATACACCAATCATCCGTATGCAACAGCCTTTAGAGGATTTGGACATTCAGAGCTTACCTTTGCTATAGAAAGGGCCATGGATTTGTTAGCAAATAAGCTCAATATGGATCCTCTGGAATTAAGACTAAAAAATGCTATAGCTCCAGGAAATACCTCGCCGACTCAAGTACCCCTTAACGTTAGCAATATAGGAGATTTATCAAAGTGTCTTGAGAAATTACGTGGGTTAATGAATTGGAATGAAGGTCAAAGAATTAAAATAGGAAATAACAAAGTAAAGGCAAAAGGGATAGGATGTTTTTGGAAAAATTCTAATACGCCTACGAATGCCGGTTCGGGAGCTGTTCTGACTTTTAATCCGGATGGTAGCATCAGCCTTAGCTGCGGGGTAGTGGAGATTGGTCAAGGAACGAAAACAGCACTCGCACAAATTGTAGCTGAGACGATGAAAATGGACATAAATCAAATTCATGTCAGGATGGAGGTCAATACAGAAACGAATCCTGAGCATTGGAAAACCGCTGCAAGCAGAAGTTTGTTTATGGCTGGTCGTGCTGTTCTGGCAGCGGCTGAAGACGCAATTAATCAATTGCGTGAGGTCGCCTCTATCGTCTTAAGGTGTGCGCCAGAGGAACTGGCAGTAGGTAGAGGGAGAGTGTTTTTAAAGAGTGAACCCAATATCGGTATTAGTATTCAGGAGATTGCCTATGGTTATACATATCCCAATGGAAATTCCATTGGAGGACAGGTAATAGGACGAGGCAGCTATATTCTGAAACATTTAACTAAGCTAAATCCTGAAACAGGGGCGGGAAATCCGGGTCCGGAGTGGACGGTAGGTGTGCAAGCGGTAGAAGTGGAGTTTGATATAAAGAATTATACGTACAGAATTATAAAGGCGGCTTCCGTTATCGATGCAGGAAAAGTGATAAATATGAAGGCAGCCTACGGACAGATAATGGGTGGAATGTGCCTGGGGTTAAGTTTTGCCAGCAGGGAAGCTTTTTCCTTTAGCAGTACAGGTGTCATCCAGAATACGCAATTACGAACTTATAAAATCATGCGTTTAGGGGAAAATCCAAAGTACATTATTGACTTCGTAGAAACGCCAAATATTGAGGGACCTTATGGATTGCGTGGACTTGGAGAGATGGGTGTCATCGGGATACCGGCGGCGCTGGCAAACAGTCTATCTCTCGCATCCGAAGTGGAGCTTAATCAATTACCGCTAACGCCTGAACTCATATGGAAGACAAAAAAGGGGGATCAAAGTGATCTCGTTTGATTTTGAATATTATAAGCCCACTTCCATCATAGAGGCGGTGAATTTATTTCAATATTTACATCAAAAAGGGAAAAAACCCATCTATTATGCTGGGGGTACGGAAATTATTACGAGGGCGCGGAGAAACGATTTATCGATGAAAGCAGTTATTGATATTAAAGCAATTCCGGAATGTACGGTCTTTCAGTTTCAGGACAATAAGCTTATCATAGGAGCCGTCATTACCTTGACACACCTTTCTGAAGTCAATGTATTTCCTTTGCTTAGCAGGACTTCCAGTGGAGCCGCAGATCATACTGCGCGGAATAAAATCACATTGGGAGGAAATATAAGCGGGAGAATTATTTATAGGGAAGCCGTACTGCCTTTTTTATTATCAAATAGCCAAGTGGTTATCGCCGGCCCTAAAGGAATAAAATATGCTTCTATTCATCAGGTGTTCAAGAAGACTTTACAGGTAGAAGCAGGGGAGTTCCTCGTTCAAGTCATAACAGATAAAAACTATATTAACTTACCTTATGTTGTTGCAAGAAAAACCAAAATTCAGAAGGTTGAGTATCCACTTGCCACGATTGCCGCGATAAAAAGGAAAGAGCAGATTAGAACAGCGTTTAGCGGGGTATGTTCTTTTCCCTTTCGTTCTTTGGAGATGGAGAAGGAGTTGAATGATAGGAGCGTTCCTTTGAGAGTAAGGATTGATCGTGCGATTAGCCATTTACCAGGCCCTCTGTTAAGCAATGTCGAGGGCACGGCTGAATACAGGAAGTTCGTTCTGGGGAATACGTTGGAAGATATTTTGGAAATATTGGAAGGGGAAAGAGGATGTTAACTGATGGAAGTCGAAGGCTGGTAATGGATATTCATGTTAATGGTGAAATAAGAAATGTAATCGTAAGAGCGGCAGATACTCTTTTGCACATTCTTCGTGAACAGCTTGGTTTAACTGGAGCGAAACCTGGTTGTGAAAATGGAGATTGCGGCGCCTGTACCGTGCTTGTAAACGGTTGGCCTATTAAGTCATGCATCATGCTTGCTGTCGAGGCTGTAGGGCACGAAATAACGACGATAGAAGGCCTTAAGGATACGCCGATTCAAAAGGCTTTCTTGAAGAAATGGGCCTTTCAATGTGGATATTGTACCCCTGGATTTATTATGAATTGTTATGCCTTAGCAAAAATTCATCCTGATGCAGATGATACAATGATCCAAGAGTGGCTTGGTTCAAATATTTGCAGATGCACCGGATATGAGGAAATAAATGAGGCTATAAAATCGGTGTTAGCGTCTAATCCTCATCTCGGTGCGAAACTCTTATAAGGTGCGATACTATTTGAAATCCTGAATGATTTGCAACGCATCGTTATACAGGCCAAGATGATACCTGTGATGTTCGAGCTCAGCTGGAAGTGTGAATGGGGCTGTCAATTTTTCCGAAATAAATACGTTGTCATTTATCCGTTCCTTCCAATTCTTGATATGTACAGCAATATATTGCAGATAATTCGACCATAGGATCTGATTTTCGCGAGTCATGTTCCCGCTGGAGGACCATTCCGTGAAAGTTTGGATCATTTTCGTCAAATGAGCATAGCCTTGACGAAGATGAAGCAATTGCTCATTATGCTGATTGAAGGCAGTTTGACTTTTTTGTGCAAAAATATTATATTTCAAATTCTTAGAGGCTTGATTCAATTCTGTGATAATTTGTATTAATTCCTCAAACAACTTCTTTGCATCATTCTGTAAATTATCTCCTCCCTTTGGAACACAGCCATATTCGATCCATTTTGCTACCATGGAAAACCGTTCGGATAAATCATCTGCAAACTTTTCCATGGAGTATAAGGCTTTCTTTGTTAAATCAGGCGGAAAAATAAGCAGATGAATGAAAATCGTGACGAGCGCGCCGATTAAGGTGTCTTTGATTCGATCCCATGCGTAAGCAGGTGACTGACTTTGAAGGGCTAAAACCAGTAACACGCTGATGATCATTTGTTTAATGACTTGTTCAGGCACTTTCATCCATTTCGCAATTCCGGCGGAAATTAGAATTAAGAGTCCTATGCTCCAACCTGTTATCTTTAGATAAGGAGCTATAAAAGCGGTTAGCAGCACACCGACAACCGTACCGAAAACTCGCTGGTATGTATACCGAACAGACTTATCCAGTGTCGGTTGTAAGCATAGGATTACCGTTAGTGGTGCTAAAAAAGGATGCTGAGAACCTGCCAGCTTGGCTAAATCCCAGGATATAGTGGAGGCAAGAGCCGTTTTCCAAACTATATTTGTTTGCTGTAAGTAATGGATGATACATCTTAACATTTTTAGTCCCTTCTTTAAAAACAAGTATGATTGAAATGAGCGCAAGTATTTGTGCGTAATTATTATGTGTTTCAGGCATTTAATTAAAACAGGCTTTTTCGGTATAACAAAGCCTGTTTTAATTATTCGAGTTTTTTCTTCCATGTTAAAAATAGAACGCCTGGTTTACTGCAAAAGGTAGGTTTTTGAGTAGCTTTTTGAGTGGTGAAACCTTTGATAAATGAAGGCTTTTGTCTGTTGTGATTTCGGGGGTTTTATTTGAACGTAGTAGGATATAAAGGTTATGAATCAATATGTTCACATTTTTACATTGTTTGTTTTTTATAAATATAACAAGGTATAACGCCTTAATGTGTAGTATAATGTAAACGTCTTACTTACTGTAGCAGGATATAAAATATTTTATTATTGTATGTTCAATTGATTTTTATCTGAACGTAGTGGTAAAAGTAATGCTTTTTTAATCCCTCTCTAAAGTATCTAGTACTGTAGAGAGGGATTTTAATTTGGTTTGTTTTTACAAAATTAGTATTGATGATTGAAATTTCATAATACATACTATAATAAAATATGGATAAAAAAGGTGAAGAGAATGTCAAAAGTCTCAAATTCCCTTCGTATTCTCTTGTTACTCTCTAAAAATGGAAAAATGTCAGGAGAGCAGTTGGCTGGATTGCTGGAATTAAGTGAAAGAAGTATCAGGAAGCACATAGAAGACTTATTAATGGCTGGTTTTGCTATACATACTATTAGAGGGAGAAACGGAGGCTACATCCTTGACGCAAATCCGTTGTGGAATAGCTTCTTAAAATCAAAAGAATTAGATAAATTAGCTGAGCTCGTTCGAAAGCAAAGGGCGATTGATCCAGAAGACCAAGTCGTACAACAAGTAGAAGTAAAACTGCAACAGCTATCAAATTTCGACCATACTTTTGTAATGTCCAGTTATAGTGTAAACACAGATTTTCACCATATTGATTTTATCAAAAAGCAATTAAAAGAATGTCTAAAAAAACAATTAAAATGCATTATTAATTATCACTCCGCATCCTCAGGCTCCACAACAAGAACTATTCACACTTATCATTTCGTTTATCACAATGCCCATGAGTACTGTGTTGCTTACTGTGAAAAGAGGCAGCGATTCTTAACTTTTAAATTAAGTCGAATTAGGAGCATTCTTATATCAGACCAACCGTTCTGCAAAGATATGTCCTTCTCGCTTGAGCAATTTCTTGGTGAAAATAGCTTATTTAGTGATAGTTACGATATTGAGATGCTAGTGAGGAGAGACATTTACGTGTGGTTTCGTGATACAAAATGGACAGCGAATCAAACGATTGAAGAATACAATGATGAGTATTACTTGTTTAAGGGCAGAATGTATAGGTTGTCTGATGTTAAACAATTTATTCTGCGATTCGGTTCAAATGTCGTTGTCTTAAGTCCAAAGAAGTTATGCGAGGAGATTCAACAGGAAATTAAAAAAATGCTAAAAATAAATTTATAACACATCATTAGTTCCAAAATTCCATGTTAGTATACAAAAGACAAAGGGGGAAGCTATTATGAGGTTGCATGTTAAATTATTTACCGAACGTTTTCCGCTTCAATACAGAATGATGATCGTGAGTTTAATTAAAGAGGCTTTAAAAGTATCTGATGAAGCTTATTTTCACAAGATTTATCATTCAAATCAAGCGAATCGGCCATTTTCTTTCGGTGTGTATGTACATGGTTACGAATTGGATGGAGCAGTTTTCCATGTTAAAGGTTATGTAGGGATAAACATTGCTAGCCCAGACCCAGAGTTTATGCTGCATTTCTATAATGGAATAATGGGGATAGAAGAATTTAAGTATAAAGGTTTCATTTTGAAGAGAATGAAGGTGCAAATGAGAAGCAATCCGCTTATTGACAGAGATTACGTGTATTTTAAGACATTGTCACCGTTACTTGTTCAAGACAAAAACAACAAACCTGTTCATCCTTATGAAGATTCTTTTAAGGAGGAGTTAAATTATATCTCTGATGCAGTGCTCCAGGGTTTTCGGGGATATGGGTTGATGCAGCCGCTTGAATTTACCGCAAAGAACATGAAGAAGGTTGTAATAAAAGAGAATATTCACAGCGATGACAAAACATTATTTTTTACGGGATACCAAGGAGTATTTGCGTTAAAAGGTCATCCAGAAGATTTAAAGGTATTATCAGAATTCGGTATTGGTTTTCGTTCTAGCCAAGGTTTTGGTGCTGTGGAGGTGATGTAATGGTTCTGACCATGGAATCTATCCCTATAGCTGCGGACGAATGGATTGTAGCTCAGGGGTTAGTTGGATATTATCGTCTTTTAAAGCATGCTGGAATTAAAGTGAAGCTTACTGATGAAGGGTTACTATTTGATCCGGAGCATTTAGAGAACTTTGAACATCATTATTTTCAATTTTTCTTGGATCGATACAGTGTGGCCAAGCGTGATGAACGTACAATTCGTAGAGAGTTTGCCAAGTTGAAACAGGCAAGCAAACTTGATGGTAAAGAAGCCAAAGGAAAGATACAAATGGCAAAAAAGACTCTTGACGAAAGGATAAAGCTGACAGCACTGGATAAAGTCGAAAAGAAGTTTACCGAAACTGCAGCAACTAATCGCTTAGTGAAAGCAGCAAAGGCCATTCGCAACCAAAAGGCATACACTGCGGAAATGGATGAATGGATCGAGGAATATATTACGGCACTCGAAGAGCAGGAGATTGATCATAAGCTCACTTTAAATTATGTAAAAGCTAAGGTTTTAGGTGCGTATTTTGGACAAGTTAGTTTTTTAAATGTACTGCATACAGCAAAAACATTAGAAGAGCAGAAGACTATTTTTCGTAAAGAATATATTGAGCCCTTACTATTAGATTTAGAACTTCAGAAAGTGATGTTGGAAGCAACATCGGCACAGGAGGTTTTGCAATATCTTGAATCAAGCGTTCATGGTAAAGCGAAGGATTTAAAAAAGAAATTCAAAAACATGAATATAGATGAGATTCGAGAGTGTATTTCAACTAAAGTTAATCGTTGCAGCTTTTTTGAGACACAATGGGCATTTGAACAGTATTCTGAATCACACTTTTCCCCTCTATCAATGAGTGCACCAAAAGCGCTGAACTTCTATTGGGGAGCAAATAACACGTTAACTACCCCTATTAGCAAGCTAGCAAAACTGATTTTGTTTTGTGCACCTGCAGGTGCTTCAATAGTTGGTGAAACATCATTATTCGTCCAATTAGAAGGAAGGTTTGAACAGCTGATTCGTGCAAATGACGTATACGAGATCGGTCGGAGCAAAGAGAAAGCATTTGATGAAATTTTGTTTGATTTGGTTGCTGAACAGCGTACCAAAGCGCAGCAGGTTAGCCAAAGTTATTTAATTTTAGAGTATTCATCAGATTACAATGCAAAAAAGACGGATTTACAGTATCTACATTTAACGCCAGGTCTATGTAACTTGTTTAATTCAGATATTTACCAACGATGGTTCTTACAGTTAAATTACAGGCTACGAAATCAACTTGTTCGCTCTTTCCTACTTTATCAAGATCCGAAAGCACTTATTCAGTCGCATTTACGGATGAAGTTAAAAGAGAATTATATAGGTAACGACATGGTATATGCATGTTTGTTGAGGCATTACTTTTTGCTCTATACAAAGAAAGGGGAGAAGATCATGGCAACTGATTTAGAAATTGGCAGAAAGAGAATTTGGAATGCCTATTATGCCGGTTTAGATATGAAGAAGAAGCTGGATGAGGGAAAAGCACGTTCTATTGCCTATCGTTTATTAAATGCAGTACGGGCAAATGATAAAAATATGTTTTTAGATACTACAATGCGTATGTATATGTCATTACAAGAAGCACTTCCACCAGTCATCATAAATGTGCTGGATGAGTCAAAAATTGATTTTCCATCTATTGCAGATTCTTTTATTGCAGGTCTAATTTCTACAGAGGAGGAGAAAAATGAAAAATAAGGCGCTAACTCTAACATTTATTTTTAAAGCAAGTTCACTTAATTACGGTGAGGGAACTGCCAATATATCTGAGCTAAAAAAATTCCATCGTGGAGACGGTGAGGTATACTCTTTCGCTTCTCGCCAGTCTATTCGTTATGACATGGTTCGATTAGGAAATGAATTTTTTAACTGGAATTTAAACGTTGTTGATAAAAGTAAAGGTGTTGTGCAATTTAAAGAAGATTGTACGATTGAAGATTCCGTAGAAATGGATTTGTTTGGCTATATGAAAACAAAGGCGAAGGCAGGAGCAGATAAGCGCTCTGCAGTTGCCCGTCTTAGTCATGCTGTTTCGCTAGAACCGTATCGTAGTGACCTTGAATTTCTAAATAACATGGGGCTTGCAACACGTATTAATGAGAATTCGAACTTAGCTACTTTGGAACAGCACGAAAGCTTGTATACCTACACATTAACAATTGATTTATCACATGTGGGTGTTGACGGAGCAATTGAATTATCAGAATTAGAGAAGGCAAATCGGGTAAAGCAGCTTGTTGAAATTACCAAGTATTTAAATCGTGAAATTCGCGGACGTCAAGAGAACCTGGCTCCTCTATTTGTCATCGGCGGTTTGTACCCGATTGCCAATCCTTTCTTCCTTGGCCGAGTCGCTTTACAGGACTTTAATGCTCGCTTATTAAATGTTAAACAAATAGAATCTGTATTGAAACAAACTGCTCTTGGGCATGATGTACGTGTATGTACGAAAATTGGACTTGTAGATGGAACTTTTGCAAACGAAAACGAAATTACTGAATTAGCGGATACAGTTTCGATTGAAGAGTTTTATCAGTATATTCTGCAAGAAATCGATGCTTACTACAAGGTGTTAGTATGAGGGTGCTTCGATTAAAGCTTTTTCAAGAAACAGCTTGTTATACAAAACCGTTTGCGAACAAAATAGCAGAAACATATCCGTTGCCTCCTTATTCAACGGTCAAAGGGATGATTCATCAGCTGTTGCAAGCAAATGAGCTGCTTCCCCTTCGCTTTTCCGTCCAAGGAAGCTATGAAACAAAAATGATAGATTATCGGAAAAGCTATATGGTGAAAAAGAGATCAGTTTCTATGCCCATTATTTTTGATGGCTTAGCAATTGAAGCACCGGTCCAAGCAGAAATGACATCGATGCCTCTCTACACACACATGTTGTTTCATGTAGAGCTTGTTATTCATATTGCTGGAGAAGAATCGTTACTCCAAAGAATTTATGACGCACTGATCCATTTGGATGTACATCTATCATTAGGCCGACATGAGGATATTGTACGTATAGATGAAGTGATGTTTGTGTCATTACAAGAATGTGAAGAGTTTGAATCTAAGCATGCCATCTATGCTCCGAAGCATTATTATGAAACAGACTTACCGCAAGGAATTCCGTATCGTCTTAATTGGACATACAATATTGTAAATGGAATCCGAGAGTGGACTAAAATTCCTGTTGTTTATGTAAGTGGAAATTCTTCACATGGAATGGATGAAAAGCCTTTTCATACAGATAGGGACTATATTGTTCTCTGGAACGAGTAAAAATGGGCCGTATTCTTGTTAGGATACGGCTCTACTAAGAGGTGATGATCCCATATTTCTAGCAAAATCAAATCCAAAAGAAACCTTACGAGAGCATACTGAAGAGTTACGTTGTCGCTATGAAATTTTAAAAAAATCATATGGAAGTTATTTTGACGAAAGGATTTGGATATTACTACGTTATGCAGTGGACTATCATGATGCAGGGAAAGCACACGAACCGTTTCAGTTAAAGATTCTCAAGGCACTAGGGGAAGAGGTAACTCTTATGAAGGATTTGGAAGTACCTCATAATTATTTATCTCCCTTTTTGCTCCCGGAGGCTGTTTTTGCTTTACCGAAGCAGGATTATCAGGCTCTTATTCAAGCAATTGCCTTTCATCATGAACGTAACGTGGAACCTGATAGCCAACTGATTAAGAAAGCCCTTTACGAGGATCTCTGGCCGAAGTTAACTGACATTAACGAACATTTAGCGACTGAAGGGGCAAACTTAGAAGAACGCTTTAACCGCATATTGAAACAGATGAAAAAGAGAATTAAGTATAGTGATCATAAAACAAACTACGTTGATTATGTTCTTCTAAAAGGCTTGCTTCACCGTTTAGATCATGCAGCTTCAGCCCATGTTCCAATTGAAGTGGATGCTGAGCAGGATTTTAAGCAGCTTGTGGACCAAGGCTTTGCTAAAATTGCCTCCGATAAAGGTGTGCCAGTTGAACAGGTATATCGTGAGTTGCAAAAATATGCCCATAAGCATCGTAAAGAAAACGTAATTATTATCGCGCAAACAGGAATGGGGAAGACCGAAGCTGCTTTGCTTTGGGCAAGCAACAGTAAAACGTTTTTTACGCTACCGTTACGTGTTAGTATTAATGCTTTATTTGATCGGATATACAGCAAGATGAATTACAAAAATGTTGGTTTGTTGCATTCATCGTCTATGGATTATTTAACCGAAAACTTAGAGGAAGATTGGGAAGTTGTATCGGAGCAATCTCGCCATTTTGCAAGTAAACTATTGTTTACAACCATAGATCAAATTCTAAAATTCCCGTTTCTTTATCGAGAATATGAAAAGGAATTAGCAACAATGGCTTATTCATCATTAGTAATCGATGAGATTCAAGCATACGATCCGAAAATTGCTGCTGTGTTAATTCGAGCGCTGGAGATGATTTATTTAGTTGGCGGCCGTTTTTTGTTAATGACTGCAACCCTGCCAAGCATTTACTTAGAAACATTGAGAGAAAGCGGGATCATTCCGCCAGAGGCTTTTCAAGTAAAAACTTTTGTGGATGACACTGTCATTCGTCATCGTATCGAGTTAGTTGAAAAGTCGATTGTGGATGATGTAGAAGAAATGATTAGGTTAGCCGAAACGAAGAAGGTACTGGTCATTGCGAATACAGTAAAACAGGCCATGGAATTGTATGGAAGGATAAAAGAGAAAACGGAGAAGGTTCGTGTCTTTCATTCTATGTATATTCAAAAGCATCGAGCCATAATCGAGAAAGAATTATTGGCATTTGATGAAAATGAACAAGCGACAGGAATTTGGGTAACAACACAGCTTGTGGAAGCATCTATAGATATTGATTTTGATGTATTGTTTACAGAAGCTGCAACATTAGATAGCTTATGCCAACGTTTTGGACGTTGCTACCGTAGACGGCAATATAAAAAGACAGTACCTAACATATTTATTTATACAGTCGAACCGAGTGGTACAGGCTATATTTATGATAAAGAAATTTTAGAGCGTTCCATTACTTTATTAAAATCCTTTAGCGGAGAAATCTTACCTGAGTCAGAGAAGGTAAGGCTTGTTAGCGAGCTGTATAAACGAGATAACTTAAAGGGTACCGAGTTTTTGAAGAAGTTTGATGGTGCGTTAGAGCAGTTGAATACATTTGATGACTACACACTTTCCAATAAAGATGCGCAAAGGTTGTTGCGGGATATTCAAGCTGAACTTGTTATTCCTTGCGATGTGTATGATAACCATAGCTGCTTGTTTGAGCAATTGGAGCAGGCAGACAAGGAGAAGAGAACTGAGCTCCGTCGGAAAATTACAAGGCTTACGGTCAGTTTGCGAAAAACTGCTGCGAGAGGACGAACGAGAAAGCTACCGCATAAAGGAAAGAAACAAAACGGAGAAGAATATGATTTGTTACCATGGATCCAAATTCTTGATTTAAAGTATGAATTTAATGAGGTTTCAAAAACAGGAGCAGGTGTTTTGCTTGATCAGGAAATAGACAATCAAATCTAATAACCTAGTTTATATGACCGGAGTGGAATGTTGTATAACAAAATGAAAATGGGGTGTTTAGGTGAATGGAACCTACGTTCATTATTATTTTGTTTGCCATCGCAAGCTCTGGTTATTTGTGCATCAAATTCGTTTAGAAAAAGAGAGCGAACGGGTTATGGAAGGGAAAATCCTTCATGACTCTGCTTATCAACGCATGGAGCATCGCGAGCTTGATATCGAGAGTGCAGGTAAAATTGATGGCATTCAGGGTGAATACGTACGCGAGATTAAGCTGACAAGCAAGATGAAAGAAGCGGATCGTTGGCAATTGCTGTATTACCTGTCTGAGTTGAAGAAACGCGGGATTATAAAGAAGGGATTATTGAGCTACACGAAGGAAAAAAGAACGGAAGAAATTATATTAAGAGAAGAGGATGAACGAGAGTTGATAAATATTAAAAATCGTATCCATGCCATTATTGCACAAGAGCTGTCTCCAAAGCTTGTGAAGAAGTCAATCTGTTCATCATGTGCATATTACGATTTTTGTTTCTCTGGGGAGAGAGATTGATGCTGCGAGATTTCTATATTTTTTCAAATGGTAGAATGAAACGAAAAGATAATACCTTCTATTTTGTTAATGAAGAGGAAAAGAAGAAATCGTTACCTGTTGAACAGATTAATAATTTGTACGTATTTGGACAAGTCGATTTAAATACCACATTATTAACCTTTTTAAGTCAGCACCAAATCCAGGTACATTTCTTTAATTACTACGGATTTTACAGCGGGAGTTTTATGTCGCGTGAAAGCAATTTGTCGGGCTTTACCTTGGTACAGCAAAGCGCTCATTATTTAGATAAAGACAAGCGTTTAATGTTAGCTAAATCATTTGTTTCGGCTGCCACATTTCATATGGTCAGGACTTTAAAAGGATACAAACAAATCACAAAAGAAGCTCTAGATCCAATTATGCTGCTTATTCCACAAATATTCGAAGCGAACAGCATTTCCCAACTCATGGGGACAGAGGGGATGATCCGTCAACATTATTACTCTTTATTCAAATATATTCTTCCATCGGAATTTGCGTTTAATAAACGTTCGAAACAGCCACCTCATGATGAAATAAACGCTTTAATCTCGTTTGGAAATAGCCTATGCTATACAACGGTCTTATCCGAGATTTATAAAACACAATTGAATCCGACTGTCAGCTATTTACACGAACCGTCATCGAAGCGCTTTTCATTAAGCTTGGATATTGCGGAAATTTTTAAGCCGCTTATTGTAGATACATTAATATTCTCCTTAATTAACAAAAAAATGATAAATCTAAAACACTTTGAAACAATTGATGAAATGGTTTTGTTAAACGAACAGGGACGGCGAAAGTTTCTGCAAGCATGGGATGAAAAGATTGGTCAAACCGTCATGCACCGTCGTCTTAAGCGTAAGGTATCATATCGGTATTTTATCCGACTAGAATGTTACAAACTTATTAAACATGTGATTGGCGACGAAATGTATAAACCCCTGAGAGCATGGTGGTGAAAAAATGTATGTAATCATTACTTACGATGTCGGTGAGAAAAGAGTAGGGAAAGTATGCAGGAAATTAAAGGAATATTTAACTTGGACGCAAAACTCTGTATTTGAAGGAGAAATCTCCAAAACACAGCTCCTAAAGTGCCTAGCAGAACTGGAGCGTATTATCATATCAAACGAAGATTCCGTTTACTTCTACGAAGTGAACAATCCGCGCCACATTAAGAAAAAGGTAATGGGGGTGGAAAAAAGCTTTGAGGAGTTATTTCTTTAAGGTAAATTTCATGATATGTTTAAAAGTGTTTAAGAAGGTATTCTTGTATACGATAATAATTATAGTGCAGCGGATCGTTATGTGGAAAAAATCGCAAGAAACCTTGTGTAGCAAGGGATTGGTACCATTTCTGAAAACGATTATGAAACAAGACTGGAGGTTCACTGCAAAATAAGGGTAACGTCGTACTTAGTTTTTGTTGATGTACTGCGGGATTGAAGCGTTTTTTAATAGAGGGTTTTATCTGAACGTAGTGGGATATAAAGTTCAAATGCGTTTATTCTCCTTGTATTCAAAAAGGCGTTTTATCTGAACGTAGTGGGATATAAAGTTGTTCCGTACCACTTATACACATACAAAAACAAAGTTTTATCTGAACGTAGTGGGATATAAAGTTGATTAAATGACAAGTAAACTCTGTTCCATCTTCAGTTTTATTTGAACGCAGCGGGATATAAAGTGTTAATTTGGTCATTGACCAACGCTTTAATATCATGTTTTA